>CAZYIH010000283.1:0-3303 GCA_964646915.1 uncultured Planctomycetaceae bacterium
GGCTCCGGAGGCGAACGGGTTCCGCGTAGTCGGAATTTCGGGGATTTTCTGCAAAAGGGCGTTCAACCGCAATCCCACATGTCCGATGTAAGGGATAACGCGGGGAGGGTAGCCGACTGTACGTATCGGCTGCGGGGCCCCGCACACAACTGCCCAACAGGAGCCGGTCATGGCCAAGCCGAAGGAAGGCATTCTGCTCGAGAGCGGAACCGATGAGGTGGAAATCCTGGAGTTCGTCATCCAGGGCCAGGGGTTCGGCGTGAACGTGATGAAGATCCAGGCGATCGAGCAGTACGACGCCAGGCGAGTCACCAAGCTGCCCACGCAGAACATGGCGGTAGCGGGCATGTTCATGTTCCGCGACCACACGATTCCCATGATCGACCTGGGCGAAGAGCTCCAGGTGGACGCGCTGCCCGGCAGCGGCGAAGAGGTGGACCCCGAATCCAACGAGCAGAAGCGCATCGTCCTGGTTACGCAGTTTAACCGCATGACCAACGCGTTCCTGGTCGACGGCGTGCGACGCATTCATCGCGTCAACTGGTCCGATATCAATCCGCTGAGCCCGATGATCGCCGAGCATTCCTCCGAGTTCACCGGGTCGGTGGACATCGACGGCAGGGAGATTCTCATCGTCGACATGGAGAAGATCTCCGGCGATTACTTCCCCACCGAGGACCTTCTGGACCTGCGCGAGGAGCATTTCGAGCATCCGCAGCAGGACAAACGGCCCGAGACGAAGATATTCCTGGTGGAAGACTCCACCACCACGCGAAACCTCATTACGGGCGTCCTTCAGCGAGGCGAGTATACCAACGTCGAGATCTTCGAGAACGGCAAGGACGCCCACGACGAGATCACGCGACTCAAGAAGCAGGCCGACGAGAAAGGCCGACCGATCACCGATTACGTCAACCTGGTGATTACCGACATTGAAATGCCCCAGATGGACGGGCTGACGCTCTGCCATCACATCAAGTTCGCGCTGGGTCTGGAGGACCTGCCGGTGATCATGTACTCCTCGCTGATGAAGGAGCAGATGACCTCCAAGTGCGAAGACTGCAAAGCCGACGCCTATATCACCAAGCCCCAGTGCGGAAAGCTCGTCCACATGGTCGACCGCATCTGCCTGGACAAGGAAAAGAACGTCACGCTTTAGCAGGGGACCATCAACAAGGCAGCGCACTGCCAATCACGCTTTGCCGCGTAAACGCAGTGGACAACCGGGTAGTGCACAGAGGCGGGTCGAAATAACATCGGCTCGTCTCCTGCTTTGCGCTGAGCAGCCAAACGGAACGCCCCCAGCCTATCGGCCCGGGGGCGTTGGTGTTTGTCCGGTGAGGGGTTCGTTCGTCGGTCAGATCCGGATGATCCCGCGGGCCTGCAGAAGGGCAACGATCCGTCCGACACACTCGTCCACGTCCAGCTCGTGGGTGGGCAGCGTCAACTCGGGGTGCTTGGGCTCGTGGTACGGGGCGGTGATGCCCGAGAATCGCTTAATTTCCCCGGACTCGGCGCGGCCGTAAATGTTCTCGGCGGCCCGCTCCTTGCAGACTTCCACCGGCGCCGAGAGGTACACCTCGATGAACCGGTCCGGGCCGACCACCTCGCGGGCACGCTGGCGGTCTTCCTCGTAGGGCGAGAGGAACGAGCAGACCGCGATGAGCCCGGCATCGTTGAGCAACCTGGCTGCCTCGGCCGCGCGGCGCATGTTCTCGGCCCGGTCGTCGGCGCTGAAGCCCAAGTCCTTGCTCATGCCCATTCGGAAGTTTTCGCCGTCCAGCACCGCCGCGCCGCAGCCGGCGTCGTAGAGACGCTTCTCCAGGGCGTAGCCGACCGTCGTCTTGCCCGACCCGGTCAGGCCCGTCAGCCAAAGCGTCGCGGGCTTGTGGCCCATCTTTGACTCTCGCTGTGAGGCGTCCACCGAGCTGGCGTGCGAGGTGATGTCCTGCGATTCGACCTCGGTGACCCGTCGTGACGGCTGGGTTTTCATCTCCTTCGGCTCGCGCTCGATAATCATCCCGGCCCCGACGGTGTTGTGCGTCAGGCGATCGATCACGATGAACGATCCGGTCGTGCGGTTCTGCTCGTAGGGGTCGTAGGCGACCGGGCGGGCCAGCTCGATCTCGCATCGGCCGATCTCGTTGAGCTTCAGCTCGGCGGCCTTGCTCCGCCGCAGCGTGTTGACGTCCACCTGATACATGAGGTTGGAGATCACCCCGGGGGTGAGCTTGGTGGTGTGCTTGATCATGTACTGCTTGCCGGGGACCATCGCGTCGTCGTGCATCCACACGAGCATCGCCTCGAAGGTGCGATCCACGCGGGGCACGTTGTGTTCGTGCACCAGCATGTCGCCGCGTGAGATGTCGATTTCATCTTCCAGCGTCACCGTCACCCCCAGCGGCGGGAAGCCCGCCTGGATGGCCCCGTCCACGCCAAGCACCTGCGTGACCTTCGAGCTGCGCCCCGAGGGCAGGGCGACGACGGTATCGCCCGGGCGAACCGTGCCCGAGGCAACCGTGCCCATGTACCCGCGGAACTCGCTGTTCGGCCGACAGACGTACTGAACGGGCATGCGCATGTCGATGAGGTTGCGGTCCGAGGCGATGTGGACGTTCTCCAGGTGGTTCAGAAGCGTCCCGCCCTGGTACCAGGGCATGTTGGCAGACCGCTCGACGACGTTGTCGCCCTTCAGCGCGCTGATGGGAATGAACGTCACGTCGCCCAGCTTGAGCTTGGCCGAGAAGTCCGTGAAGTCCTCGCGAATCTCTTTGAAAACCTCCTCGGAGTAATCCACCAGGTCCATCTTGTTCACGGCGATCAGGATGTGGGGAATCCCCAGCAGCGATGCGATGAACGAGTGGCGCTTGGACTGGGTCAGCACGCCGTTGGCGGCGTCGATGAGGATAATCGCCAGCGACGCCGTCGACGCGCCGGTGGCCATGTTGCGGGTGTACTGCTCGTGGCCGGGCGAATCGGCGATGATGAACTTTCGCTTGGGTGTGGAAAAATAGCGATACGCCACGTCGATGGTGATTCCCTGCTCGCGCTCGGCCTGCAGGCCGTCGGTAACCAGCGCGAGGTCCACGTCCTCGCCGGTGGTGCCCACCTTCTTCGAGGCCCCGGCGACGCTTTCGAGCTGATCCTCGTAAATGCCCTTGGACTCGAACAGCAGCCGACCGATCAGCGTGCTCTTGCCGTCGTCCACGCTGCCGGCAGTGACGAACCGCAGCAGGTCCTTTTTCTCGTTCTGTTCCAGAAGCTCCATCGCGCCTGTCATATCTCGTCCTTATTTGCTGTTTG
>CAZYIH010000284.1:0-3252 GCA_964646915.1 uncultured Planctomycetaceae bacterium
CCGCCACGCTGACCCAGCGCATCAAACGCGTCCAGAGCGATTACTACCTGCAGGTGGCCAACCGGGCGCTGAGCGACGGCGAGCAGGACCAGGCACGGACGCTCTACAACAAGGCCCTGGAGATCAATCCGGACAACCAGCGGGCGAAGTCCGCGCTGGCATCGCTGGAGAAGAACGCCCAATACGCCAGCCTGGTGGCCGCCGGTGACACCGCGATGGTCGCCCGCGAGTGGGCCAAGGCCATCGAGAAGTTCATGGCCGCCCGGAAGATCGACTCGACCCAGCAACTGGACGAGAAAATCGTAACCTGCCAGTTCCGCATTCAGTTGGCCAAGGCCAACCAGCTCCGCTCCGACGGCGAGTACGAGAAAGCCAAGACCGCCTACGAGAAGGCCGCTGCGATCAAGGAATCCGAGGCGGCGATGGTCGAGTCGTTGCAGGTGGCGATGGCCCAGGAGGTGGCCTACAAGGAGTTGATGTCCAAAGCGGGCAGGCTCCTGGAGCAGGGCAGCTACAAGCAGGCGATCGAGGAGTTCCAGAAGGCCGGCAAGGTCTATGCGACCGCCCCGGACGAAGTGAACGAGGGCATTCGCCGGGCGAAGTACGAGATCAACATGAAGCTCGGGCGCGACGCGTTGGCCGCCGACGAGAAGACCTCGGCCAAGGCGTACTTCGGGCTGGCCCAGGCGCAGATGGACACCGCCGAGGTCCGCCAACTGCTGAACCAGTTAAGAGACGCCACACCGGAGTAAAATTCGGGGTTGGGAGCAGACGATGAGCTACCTCAACGCAGGACGAACACGTCGACCCGCACGCGGCCGAAAGGGCCAGGTGATCGTGGTCTCGCTGGTCGGGCTGACGCTGATGGCGGGGCTGATCTTCTTCGTGTACAACCTCGGCGACCAGGTCAACCGTCGCCTGGAGATGCAGAACGCCGCCGATTCCGCCGCTGTGAGCGGGGGCGGGTGGATGGCGCGGTCGATGAACCTCGTCGCGATGAACAATGTCGGCCAGGCCAAGCTGCTCTCGCTCGTGCCCGTGCTCGACGCGCTGCCGCTGTCCACGGAGATGGCTGTTACGGAAGTGGACCTCTGGCAGGCCCGCCTCGACGAGCAGCTCAACGATAGCATTCCGAACATGAATGGCGCGGGCGACCTGATCTCCGACGGGGTGCGATCCCTTCGCGACCGGATGCGCGACCAGCGGGACATCCTCATTCCGCTGAACGAACTGCTCAACGAGAGCGGCTTTGACATGACGGAGCACACCTTCTGGCGTCGCGGCAGCGGGGCCGGTCCGCAGGGTCAGCTCTGGCGGGCGGCCGCCACGCTGTGCGAGCTGTCCGAGGCGACGGCAGAGTCGGCCGGCACGCTCGCACAGATCAACGCCGCCCGGTACGGCAAGGCGTCGCAGGCGCGGACGGCCTTCATGGTTCCGGTCCTGCCGCGACTGCCGGCGGTGCGGGGACACTTCCGCGACTTTCAATATCTCCTGGAAGGGCGGGAGAAGGTCGTCAACAACGGTGCCGAGGTGCATCGAACCGGCGGCAATGGCGGGGCGATTCCGGACATGGCGTATCCGCATCGGCTGGGCCCGTACGCTAAGCTGTTCCGCTGGCGGGACTATCTCAGGAAGGCCACCGCGTGGGAGTGGGTCTCCGGCACGCCGGGCGTGGGCAAGACCAAGGGCGGGTCCGGCGGAAAGGTCTCCGTGGGAGGTCGGCGTTCGGGCAGATCGGCCCGGGGCCACAGCGGCGGCGGAACCTCCGGGCGATTGGTTGCGACAGACTGGGAAACCTACGGCTACAGCCCCTACGGGCCGTTCAGTTGGGCGATGCGACGGATCAACTGGTACGCCAACGACCACTGGCACTGGGAGGGCGCGCGACGCGTGGTACGGGAAGGCCACCTGGACGACACGTTGTTCTACAAGTATCAACGCGACCTGGCGAGGATGAAGATGGGCTACATGTTCCGCCCCGGTGTCAGCGAGGGTGAATACCACTATCCCGACTGGATCACAAGCTTCTCGGCCGCCATCGATCGGGCCGAGAACGACGAGGACAGCATCCATCAGACGATGTTCTACCTGGTGGAGATCGCCTCGAAACATCCGCCCGGCAGCGCGGCCTGGCTGACGCCGGGCACGTTCCGCACCAACGGCGAGCGCCCCATCGCGATCTGGTCGAGCGACTGGGTCGACCCGCGCGAATGGGAAGTGCCCAAGGTGGCCGATCACATCTGGCGCGACGAAGGGTACTACTACACGACGATGGACCACGAGATCGACATCGATCTGAAACTTGACGCTGACGGGGAGCCAATCTGGCAGGAAGTGTACCTGACCTCGTTCTGGATCTGGGGCGGAATCGACGTGGGCGAGGACGTTCCCGTTCGCAATCCGTCCAATTACGATTCGGACGAGGATCTGCCCTATCCGCTGGTGATGGATACCAGCGAGGGCGACTATGACCCCCGCGAGCTGAACCCGGACGGGGGAATGCGCCGGACGCACTTCAGCTACCTCGGCGTGGCTGAGGATACCGACCGGGCGGTGCTGTGGCGGGGGCGGTTCAAGGGCGTCAATCCTGCCGAGGCGATCTACGCCGTCGCCCAGGCCGAGGTGTTCAACAACAAGAGCTGGGACCTCTGGACACAGGACTGGCAGGTGCGTCTGAAACCGGTGGTCGGCTGGGAAGACTGGATGGACCGCATGGACGCCGGCGCCCCTGACGCACCGCCGGAGGTGCTCTCGGTGGAGGATATCGACCGGGCGTGGGAGTACCTCTCGACGATCGACGAGGAAACCGCCCGGATCCACCTGCAGCATTAGTCCCGCCATCCGTATTCGGACAATGTGATATGACCATGACACGAAAGACAATCCGACGACGCAGCCGGCACGGGACCGCCCTGATCGAGTTCGTATTTTCCCTGCCGCTGTACGTGCTCGTGCTGGCGCTGACGTTCTTCTTCGGGTATGCGATGATGAACCAGCAGCGCGTCCGGTCGGCCGACCGGTACGTTGTCTGGCGGGACGTCCATCGCGGCGGCCACGTGGACGCCAACGAGGTTGGCCCGCGGTTCTTCGGCGACCAGGCGGAGAATGTGGGCATTCATCGCCGATCGGGCCCGCACGAGACGCGCCGCGACCTGAGCCTCGAGGCGTCGTCCTACTCCGTGGAGACCGGCGAGTTTGCCGAAGAGATGATCGTGAACCGGTTCCGGCGGGGTTCATGGCGCAGGCTGTCGG
>CAZYIH010000285.1:0-3226 GCA_964646915.1 uncultured Planctomycetaceae bacterium
ATCGCGTCTGCCTCGTTGACCCGGCGGTCGGCAGCGCGTAGGCTGAGCGCCATGAGCGAGGTGAGTCTCCAACACGTGACCATTGTCGGAGTCGGCCTGCTGGGCGGGTCGGCCGGTCTGGCGATCAAACAGCATTGGCCCGACGCCCGCATCGCCGGCGTGGGTCGTCGGCAATCGTCGCTGGATGAGGCATTGGCTTGCGGCGCCATCGACGAGGCGCACCTCTCGCCGGCCGACCCCGCCGCCCGCAGCGACCTGGTGCTGCTGTGTACCCCCGTGCGGGCGTTTGGCAGCATGCTCGAGACCATCCGCCCGGTGCTGAAGGATTCCGCCTGGATCACGGACGTGGGCTCCACCAAGGCCGACGTCGTCCGGCAGGCCGGCGAGATCCTCGGCGAGGACGCACGGTTCGTCGGCAGCCATCCGATGGCCGGCAGCGAGAAAAAGGGACCCTCCTTCGCCAGTGCCGATCTCTACGCCGGCGCCACCTGCGTGTTGACCCCCTGCCAGTACACCCCTCCTGAGGTGACGACGACCGCCAAGGCCTTCTGGGAGACGCTGGGAATGCGCTGCCTGCAGTTGGATCCGGAAGAACACGACCGGGCGGTGGCCCGCGTCTCGCACCTGCCGCACGTGCTGGCCACGCTGCTGACGCTCCTGCCGCGGGAGAGCGAGTTGGCGGTGGCGGCTACGGGTTTTGAGAGCATGACGCGCCTCGCCGAGGGTGACCCCGAGATGTGGCGCGATATCCTGCTGACGAACGTCCATCCCGTCTGCGACGCGCTGAACGATCTGTCGGCAGCCCTGGGCACGCTGCGGGAGCTGATCCGCTCCGGCAACGCCGAGGCCATCGAGTCGCTCCTGGAACGCGGGCAGCGACGCAAACGTAAGTTTGCCGAAGACGGCTCTGCTGGGGAGTGATCGTCTTGCTGCCCCCTGGTCGGGCTTGATGTGCTCAGAGCGCCTCGATGCGGGCTCGGAGTTTCTCGGCCGACAGCCCGGCCACGCGGAACTCTTTGATCGGGCTGCTCTCGCCTGCGACGATTTCGACATCATTTCGGCCGACCCTCAGGGCCTTGGCGAGGATCCGGGCGATGGCGGCGTTGGCTTTGCCCTTTTCGGGCGGGGCAGCGGTGGTGACTTTCAGCGCATCGCCCAGCGGTCCGGAGATCCTGTCGCGCGAGGCGTTGGGAACCGCCTTGACCGCGAGGATCGCCCCGCCGGGGCAGGATCGGATCCGAAGAGACTCAGCGCGGGCCATTGGGGTCGGGTGTGTTGCCGCGGTGACGTCTGCGGAGTTCGGCGATCACGTCCATCAGTTGCGCGTCGAGAATGCGGCGTCCCAGCACGAGCGAGGCGCCCCGGAGATTGTCGACCCGGCGGAGGTAGATGATCGATTCGCCCAGCCACGGGAGGCGAATGTTGAGTTTGCGGACCTCGGCGATTCGCTGGTCCAGGTCGTCCGCCACGTCCGCCTGGTTGAACTCGCCGCGGGCATACGCCTGCTCGCGCCGGGGCGATACGAGGAACACCCAGTTGTGCCGCCTGTGCATCCGGCGAGCCACCTCGAGCGGATAGTTGGGGTCCTTCGCGCCGGGCGGGAACTCGCCGGTACGTTTCTTGTGGGCGATGACGGCGTCGGCGAGGAAGTCGCTCCAGGCCCGCGCGAGCACGAGGCTCTGGATGCGGGCCGGCTCGTTGGCGTCGGACAGTTGAGAGTCGTTCGGATCCGCGGCGGTATTGGCGTCGACCGGGCTGGGGGCGCCTGGGGGAGTCTCGCCGCAACCTCCCACCAGCAGGAGGGCAACGAACAGCAGAATGGCAGCCGACGGTTTCATGGGGTTCCTAGTCTACCGAGGCATCGAGCATGCCCTTTTCCCTGGCGTACTCGAAAATACCGCCGGCCGCCACGATGGGGCCCACGTCGCCGAGGGGTTTGAGCGCGTAGCTCTTTCCGGTGGTCACGTTGGTGATCCCAATGCCGTGCGGGTCGACCTCGACCTCGTCGCCGGTGGAGAAGGCGCCTTCGATCGAATCGTCTGCCTCCAGCGGCGTGAGGTAGCCGCCGTTGACGCTGTTGCGGTAGAAGATGCGGGCGAAGCTCTCGGCGATGACCATCTGGCAGCCGGCTTCGCAGATCGCCAGCGGCGCGTGCTCGCGTGACGACCCACAGCCGAAGTTGCGCCCGCCGATGATGACGGCGTAGTCGGTGGTGAACTCGCCCTCAGCGACGAAGGGGACGTTGCCTTGCGGCAGGCCTGACTGGTCGGCCGGCACGCCGTTCATGGCGTATCGCCCGAAGAACTTGCGTTCTTCCGGATCGGCTGGGTTGTAGCTGAGAAACTCGGCGGGGATGATCTGGTCGGTGTCGATGTTATTCCCCACCACGAAAACTTTGCCGCGCGTCACACACATCGTCGGATTCCTTTATGTTGCGGTTGAGGGTGCATTGTAGCGACGCGCGCCCGGCGATGCCAGAGGCCTCCGGCGGCGGGAACTCAGAGCTTTGAAAGCGGCGGTCGCTTGGTGCTGGGCCCGTATCGGCCTTTCTTCTGCGGCTCGGGGGCGAAGCGCGACGCGATCGCGCGGTAGGTGTGCTGCTGGAAGGCGCCCCCGCTGACGGCCAACGCCAATGCGATGGTGAAGTACAGCAGCGTCCCCCACCAGGGCAGGTCGCCGACGGGATCCACGCCCCGAGCGACCAACGCGAAGACAGACCCCACCAGGCCGAGCCCGCCGGCCAGGGCGGTCGCGGCGATCACCACCTGCCGCGTGTAGATCAGTACGAGCACACCCATGAGGAGTCCGGCGAGAATGCCCAGTGTCCAGGCAGCCCCCGGGGAGTCCCACTGCCACATCGCCAGCGTCCACACCAGCCCCCACGCCGCCCCGCCGACCGCCAGGCTCGTCACGAGACGGTAAAGGAACCACGCCGCCAGCGCCAGCAGAACGGCGCACGTCAGACCGGCGACGATGATGTCTCCCTGGGTGGCGTTGGCCCGGAGGTAGTGGATCAGCACCGTCGAGCCCAGAGCCCAGCCCGCCAGGGCACCCTGCACCAGCAGCGACAGACGGAACAGGACATACCCGAAAAAGCAGTGGGCCAGGAACACGAATATGAGCAACGCCGCCATGCCCGCGTGCATGGTGGTAAGCAACTGGTCGATCTGTTCGGGCTGGTACTCTGCCAACATGCTCGCGGCCGGGGCGCTGGTGGAATCGGTCC
>CAZYIH010000286.1:0-3223 GCA_964646915.1 uncultured Planctomycetaceae bacterium
GTTGTCGGCCGACTTGTCCTGGATGGTCTGCACGGGGGTGTCGCTGTCGTCGTCCCCGCCTCCGCCCAGTTCCAGCCCGATCAGGTCATCCTTCGAGAGGCGGTACAGGTCCGCGAAGTGCGAGACGAGGTCGGCGTCGATCAGGGCGTTGACGACGGCCGGCCCGAGCCCGTCAATGTCCATCTGTCCGCGTCCGGCGAAGTACTCAAGCGATTCGCGGAACTGGGCCGGGCACTCGGGGTTCTCGCAGCGCAGCTCGACCATATGATCGACCTGCTCGACCTCCCCGCCGCACTTGCCGCATTTCTCGGGCAGCTTCTTAGCCTGCTTGCGTTGGAGGTGCAGCTCACAATCCGGATTCGTGCACCGATAGGCCACGTAGCCGGGTTTGGGCTTCTCCCAGTGGGTCGGCTCGTCGCATTCGGGACACGTCTCCGGCGGGGTGACGGGTTCTGCGTTCTCGGGGCGGGCCGAGGCGTCAACGTCCACCACCTGCGGGATGATCTCGCCGGCCTTCTCGACGTAGATGGTGTCGCCGATGTGCAGATCGAGTTGCTCGACCTTGTCGAAATTGTGCAGGCTGGCGTTGGAGACGCGCGTGCCGGCCAGCGGGATCGTCTCAAAGTGTGCCACCGGCGTAATCGCCCCGGTCCGCCCCACCTGGAACGTAACGCTTTCCAGCGTCGCCTGCCCTCGCTCGGCGGCGTACTTATAGGCGATGCACCAGCGCGGGTACTTGCTGGTGGCTCCCAGTTGCCGTCGCTTCTCGAACGAGTCCACCTTCACGACGGCTCCGTCGGTGTCGTAGTCGGCCTGGTCCCGCCGGCGAGCCCACTGCTCGATGGCGTCCCAGGCTTCGTCGATGCCTTCACAGACGCGGGCATGTTCGCTGACCGGAACGCCCCACTCCGCCACCCGGGCAAACGCTTCGGAGGCGGTGTCCGCCAGCGGCTCGGAGGTTTCGCCGAATCCGTGGGCGATGAAGGCCAGCCCGCGCCGCGCGACCACCGACGAGTCGAGCATTTTCAGCGTGCCGGCTGACCCGTTCCGCGGGTTGGCGAAGGGCTCGTATTCCTTGCCCTTCTCCTCGGCCTCCCGACGGCGGCGCTCGTTGAACGCCTCGAACGCCTTTCGCGGCCAATAGACCTCACCGCGGACCTCCAGCACGTCGGGCCAGTCGCTTCCCACCAGCTTCAGCGGGACCGACTGAATGGTTCGGACGTTCTGCGTGACATTATCGCCGTGTCGTCCGTCGCCACGGGTCGCTGCCAGAGTCAATCGACCCTCCTCGTACCGCAGCGAGCAGGCGACCCCGTCGATCTTGGGGTCCACCAGGTAACGGACGGTGTCCTGGTCCAGCGCCTTGCGAACCCGCTTATCGAACTTATTGAGATCGTCGCGGGCGTAGGTGTTGTCGATCGAAAGCATCGGCTGGGCGTGTTCGACCGTCTCGAAACCTTCGAGGGGCTCCCCGCCGACGCGCTGCGTGGGGGAATCCGGCGTGACCAGCTCGGGGTGGTCGTCTTCGAGCTGCTGGAGCTCGTGCATCAGCGCATCGTACTGCTCGTCGGATATCTCCGGATTCGCCTCGACGTAGTACTTCCGGTCGTGATGGCGGATCTCGCGGCGGAGCTCTTCGATGCGATCGCGGGGGTCCATCGTCACCGTCAGGCCTCGTAGGTCCAGCGGTCGGTGTCCAGGGCGTAATCGAGGATCTCGTCGCCCTGGAACAGCACGGCGATTTCATGCTCCGCCGATTGGGGAGAGTCCGAGGCGTGCACAAGATTGTGGCGTTGCGAGAGTCCCCAGTCGCCGCGAATCGTACCGGCCGACGCTTCGGGAGAGTTCGTCTGGCCGACCATCTTCCGGGCAGCTTCGACGGCGCCCCGCCCCTCCAGCACAACGGCCACGATGGGCGAAGAGGTGATGAACTCGATCAGCGGATCGAAGAAGTACTTGCCCACGTGGACGGAATAGAGCTTTTTCGCGCGGGCATCGTCCAGCAGGGCCATCTTCAGTGCGGCGACCTTGAGTCCGCGTTGTTCGAAGCGGGAGAGGATCGCGCCGACCAGGCCGCGTTGCACGGCGTCGGGCTTGCAGACCAGCAATGTACGTTCCATGGGTGTCTCCTTGCAGGAACTGTAGACGCCCATCGCGGGCGGGTCAAGTTCCTCCGCGGCGCGAGCCCGGCTTGACCGGGGCGTCCGGCGAGACTACGATTGCTCGCTGCCTTGAGGAACCCCGCAGGAGAACGCAGTTTCATGAGAATTCGGCCGTACCGACTTTCGCAGCTTACCGTGGACGATTTCACCCTTGCCGGCTACAGCGTAGCGGGTGAGGAAACGGTGATTCTCGCGCCGGAACTGGATTGCGTGTTCGACATCGGCAAGTGCCCGCGCGAGGCCCTGACGATGAACCACGTCCTTCTCACCCACGGCCATGCCGATCACGCGGCCGGCCTGATGTACTATTTCGCCCAGCGAGACTTCCAGGGCATGCCCTGCGCGACGGCTTTGGTGCCCGAGAAGCTTGTGGGCCCGCTGAAGGAACTCATTCGCGCATGGGGACGGGTCGAGGGCAACACGCCCCCCTGCAACCTGGTGGGGGTCCGCCCCGGCGACGATTACGAGATCCGGCGAGGCCTGGTGGCACGGGCGTTCGCGACGCGACACGTGACGGCTTCGGTGGGCTTTTCGCTGATCGACGTCCGCCATAAGCTCAAGGACGAGCACATCGGCAAGACCGGGCCCGAGATCGTCGCGCTGAAAAACGCCGGCCAGCAGGTCACCCGGCGCGTCGAGGTCCCGCTGGTGGCATACCTGGGGGATACCGCCCGGGCGAACTACGCGGACATGCCCGAGGTACGCGACGCCAAGGCCCTGCTGATCGAGTGCACGTTCTTCGACGACGACCACCGCAAACGTGCCCGCTTGGGCAAGCACCTCCACGTGGACGACCTGCCGGAAGTGCTGGAGGGCATGAACAACGAACGCATCATCATCGTCCACGTCACGCGGCGAACGAACCTCGCGGTGGCCCGCAAGATCCTCCGTCGCACGCTGTCCAAAGACCTCCACGAACGCGTGACCTTCCTTATGAATCGCCAACACATCAGCGACGAATGACTCAGGAGCCCCGCATGGCCGGTATCGGAAACAACGTAATCACGCAGGTTGCACTGGTCGTTCGCGACATCGAGGCGACCGCCCGCGCGTACGCCGAC
>CAZYIH010000287.1:0-3184 GCA_964646915.1 uncultured Planctomycetaceae bacterium
TTAGAATACCATTTGACGGGGGCGGTGCTTTCGCGCACAATGCCCCGCCTGCAGTTGAGGCACCGAAATACTTACGAAAGGACACACCATGCCGAAACGAAAGACGGCCTTGTATATCACGATGATCGCGCTGCTGGCAGCCCTGCCGGCGATGGCTCACGCCCAGGACGCCAACGGAGCGGGCGAAGAGCTCGGGGCTGCCCGGGGCGACGAGAACAACACCGCTCAGACAGACGACGACGGCAAGACGCCGGCGCCCCAGCAGCAGAAAGAGCCCACCACCCAGCCTGGTAACGGCGGTGGAGGCGGTGGCGGGCTGTTCGGCCAATGGCAGTTCCCGCTGATTCTGCTGGCGGTACTCGTGCTGATGTACGTCTTCACAACGCGCACCCGCCGCAAGCAGGAAAAGCAGCGCCGCGAGATGCTCGAATCGCTCGGCAAGGGCGACAAGGTTGTGACGATCGGCGGCATCTGCGGGACGGTGATGGAGGTCAAAGCCAATGAAGTCACCGTAAAGGTCGACGAGAACAACAACATCCGGATGAAGTTCGCCCGCTGGTCGGTCCGCAACGTCGGCGAGGACGCCAAGTCGGAAGACCCCAACCAGCGGTAACCCCACCGCCGGATGGAAAGAGAGAACCCCGTCGGCTGACCGATGCGATGCGCGTCGGTCAGCCGATTTCTATTGCGCCGGTCCTACTTCGCTTCGGCAAGCCGATCGATCCCGGCAGCATGCAGCAGCACGTTCCGGACGATCCGGAAAGCGTCCTCGGGCATCACGCCTTGCATCTCCGCGTGCGTCACGCCCAGCAGCCCGGCGAGAAGGTCCTTCTCCGAGAGAATCACCCGCGGCTGACCGTCGACGACGATCGCCTTGATGTCCGGCCAATCGCGCGTGACGGCAGACCGTCCCGGGCCCGGGCGGAAGCGGACCTTGCCGATTTCCATCCCTTCGCGTCCCAGTATGGGCCCGTCGGCCAGCAGTTTCGTGCGGTCGCCCTTGACGGACCTGGCAAGCTGCTTCCTGGCGGACCGGGCGAAGGCTTCGTCCCCGCCGGCTGCGTCGATGAGCACGGTTCCGCCCGCCTTGACGTACTTCGCCAGGGCGTCGGCCTGCTGATCGCTGAGGACCAGTCGACCGGTACCGGTCAGCACCGCGAGCTTCGCGTCGGTCCTGGCAAGCTGGGCGAACTCCGCCGGCCCGCTGAGTTCGACCTTCACGCGATATCGGTTGCCCATCCGGATAGCGAAGCGTTTCCAGGCGAGCGGTTCGGGGTCGGCGTGGGCGTTGTGCTCGATTCGAAGAATCTTGACGGTGTGAGCGGGTTTGAAGGACTCCTGCTTCGGCCAGGGGTTCTCCCCACGCTGCCGGAAGCCCCCCTTGCCCACCACGTAGAAGGCGATATTGGCGGCCGTCTCGAACTGGTATGCCGCGGTCTTGTGGCGGTTCTGCTGCCAGGTTCGCGGCAGGTCGGCGTCGGTGTGGATTGCCAGCGGCCGAACGCCGTTGTGCAGCTCGTAGAGTTTCGTGCGCCCGCGAAGTGCGTAATGGGCGTTCTGGATGGGGTGGTCGTTCCCGCAGGGCGTCAGCTCATACTTTGGCCAGAGCTTGCGGTAGATCGCCCGCATGCCGTCGCGGAAGGCCGTCCCGCTGCATTCGCTGATCGAGAGGATCGTCCCGCCCTGGTGGACGAAGGTGCGGAGTTTCTCGAGTTGCTCGTCGGTGAATTCCGGCTGCTTCGAGCCGGTCAGCACGAGGATGGGCGCGTCATGCCACTCGCGCACCGGGACCTTGACGTTGATGACCTGCCAGTTGAGTTCGCGCTCGAACTTCCGCGTCAGCCAGTGGCAGACATTCGCCAGTGCGCGGGGGCGGTTGTTCCAGTCGCCGGAGTATTGCAGGCGGTTGAACACCACCGGCTGCATGCCACGAATGAGAAAGAGCATCGCGTAGGCGGTCGCCCCGAGCTTCTGTCCGTCGGCCCAGCCGCCAGGCCAATGGCCGTTTTTTTCCTGCATTTCCAGCAGGTAGGACGCACCGGCTTTGAACCAGTCGTGCTTTCCGAAGTACTTGTATCCGCTGGCGAGCCCGACCCGCTCAAGCCCGTACAGATAGTAGTTGTTGATGTTGTAGACCCCGCCAACCATCACGTGCTTTCCGCGTTTTTTGGGAGGGGTCATGGATTCGGCGAAATGCTCCTCGATCCAGTCGATCCCGTCCTGGATGCGCTGCATCTCCAGTCCGGTATTGCAGCGGAGGAACTTGTCGTTGTAGAGGTTGTCCGCGCAGACGAACAGCGTGGCCACGCCGGCAGCGGTCATCGCTGGATAGGGCTTGAGGCGGCCGACCTTTGCGTATCCCCAGCCGCCATCGTCGGCCTGGGTGGCCGACCAGTGTCCCTCGACGGCCTCCCAGTACTTCGTGGGCACCTCGATGTTCCCGCGCACCCCAGCCCACACGCCCAGCACGCCATATTGGGCGTTGGAGTTGTCCCAGCGATAGGACGCGCTGCTGCCCAGCTTGCGCCGCTGCTCCAGGATGCGCTTCCATTTCTCCTGGACCTCCTTGGGGGCGAACTTCAGGGCGTAAAGCGACTGGTAGGTGTAGCTGCCCTTGTTGTCGCTCTTGTAGAGAATCTCGGTGTCCTTATCGAGGAACTTGCGATAGTTCCGGTCGTCGCGCATCGCCAGCAGCCAGACGTTCGCGCGCAGGGCGATGTCGTAGGTCCGATCCGAGAAGGTCTCCATGAGATAATTGAGAGACTTCTTCATCCGCTCGTCTTTCGCGCTGACCCCGCTTTCCAGCAGCGCGTAGCAGCAGATGGCGGTTCGCCCGACGGCATATCGGCCGCCGAGGGCAGCTCCCCTTCGCTTCGCCGGCCTTTCCGAGAAGCTCCCGTCGTCCTGCTGGAGCGTCCAGAGATACTTCGCCCCCCTGTCGATCGCCCGTTGGAGACGTTCGTTGGTGAAGGGGATGATCCGGACCTTCCGGTCGGACTTGGGCTTCGAGAAGGCCGAGGAGAATACAGCCAGCATACACACACAGCCCACCAGCATCCGGTGAGATGCAGCAAGTCGAGAGTACGTCATAGGTTGGCCCCATTGCTCAGCCGGGAGAGTTACCTCATCGGCTGATGGGTCATATCGGTAGGATCAGCAACGACGATGGATGGTATGAATGCGA
>CAZYIH010000288.1:0-3136 GCA_964646915.1 uncultured Planctomycetaceae bacterium
TCTCGGGGAACTTGAAGGTCGTGTCCACGTGCATCAGCGGGAAGGGCAGCTTGCCCGGAGCGAATGCTTTCACCGCCAGGTGCAGCAGCACGGAGGAATCCTTGCCCACCGAGTAGAGCATCACCGGGTTCTGGCACTCGGCGACGACCTCGCGAAAAATGTGAATGCTCTCGGCTTCCAGTTGTTTCAGATGCGTCAGATTGTAGGTGTCCATGGGATATCCCGTTGTCGGGTGATGTTGTCGGCTGATCTACGCGAGCAGGCCTCGCTCGCTGAGGAGATCGTGAATCGCCTCCACGCAGCCGGCGGCTTTGACGGCTGAGGTATCGATCGAAAGCTCGGGTTTCTCGGGGTCTTCGTAGGGGGCGTCGATGCCGGTAAAATTCCGGATCTCGCCCGCCCGCGCCTTCCTGTAGAGGTCCTTGGGGTCGCGTTGCTCGCAGACGGCGACGTCCACGGCAAGATGCACTTCCAGGAAGCGTCCGTTCGGGACGGCAGCCCGTGCCGCGTCGCGCCCGGCGCGGTAGGGCGAGATGAATGCGGTAATGGCAATCACGCCCGCGTCGGCGAACAGGGCGGCCACCTGGCCCACCCGGCGGATGTTCTCCGTGCGGTCCTCGGCGGAGAAGCCCAGGTTCGCGTTGAGCCCGTGACGGACATTGTCGCCGTCCAGCACGTAGGCGAGTCGACCTTCGTCGATCAGACGCTTCTCCAGGGCCCGGGCGATGGTGCTCTTGCCCGACCCGCTCAGACCCGTCAACCAGACGACGCAGCCTTTCTGGGGCAGCAGACGTTCGCGGTCGGCGCGGGTCACCAACGCGTCATGCCAGGTCAAGTTGTCGGCCTTGGGCTTGGCCAAAGGGACCTCCTGTATTGGGCACATCATCATACGGACCGGCGAGCTCAGTAGTTCTATCGGCCTGTCGGATTTCCGTCCGCAGCGGGCTTTACGATTTCTCGATCAGCGGGAATACCGCGTCGCGAGCCTGGCGCGTCGCCCCGAAGATGCCGTTTTTCAGCGGATCGGGCTGATTGAAGCGAATCGCCTGGCCGCTTCGGTCGGAGGTGACGCCGCCGGCTTCTTCGAGAATCAGCACGCCCGCGGCGATGTCCCATTCGTTCCGCGGGGCCATCGTAAAGGTCCCGTCGACCTCGCCCCGGGCCACCAGCACGAGCTTCCACGCGGCAGAGCCGGCCGGCAGGACGTCGCAGAGGTCCGCCAGGGGCTCCCACTTGCCCTTCGATACTTCGGATCGGCTGCACGCCAGCAGGGGCTTCTCGCCCATGGCTCGCTCGGCATGGATGGGTTCGTCGTTGCAGCGGGCCCCCTCGCCGGCGACAGCCGTGAACAGTTCGTCGGTCGAGGGGTTGAATATGACCCCGACCACCGGCTTTTCGTCCTCGACAAGGGCGATCGAGATGCAGAACTCCGGGATCGCCTGGGTGTATTCCTTGGTCCCGTCGACCGGGTCGATAATCCAGGTGCGTTTGCACTCCAGGCGGCGGGCGTCGTCGCGGGTTTCCTCGCTCAACCAGCCGTCGGCGGGAAACGCCTCCAGCAGGACGCCCTTGAGAATGCGGTTGGCTTCCAGGTCGGCCGTGGTGACGGGGTCCTGGTTGGCTTTACGGGCCACCTCGAAACCGTCGGTCTGGATCTGCAGTATCGCCGCGCCCGCCAGGCGGGCGGCCTGGGTGGCGGCGGTCAGTTCCGGTTCGTAAGACAAGGCGATCTCTCTTTCTTTTGCGACAGGAAGGAGAGATTCTCGCCGGAACAGGCGAATCTGTCAATCGCCGATTCCCCCGCTCGACCCGCTCGCCCCCCAAAGAATGTCGCTCAGCCGACCGCCTTGCGCGTCAAACCGTAGAAAGCTCGGAGAAAGTTCCTGTTGACACGCCGTCTGAATACCGATATTATGAACACATGCTCATAATGCCGATCGCGTGGATCGGCAAGGAGACCCCATGGCCAGGCCGTTCAAGAATCGTCAGATCACCGCAGGACCCGCCGCCACGGTCTACAAGCCGGCCGGCGTTCCCGCGGGGCAGCTCCAGTGGCAGACATTGGCGCTGGACGAGCTGGAAGCGATTCGCCTCGCCGACGCCGACGGGCTTGCCCAGGAGGAGATCGCCGAGCGGATGGGCGTTTCGCGTCCGACCGTCTCGCGGATTCTCATCCGGGCCCGTCGGACCATCGCCCAGGCCCTCACGCGGGGAGAGGCCCTGCAGATCGAGGGCGGGCCGGTGGAATTCTCAGCCGAAGGCCTTCAGGGCGGGCGGCGCGGCCGCGGACACGGCGGCCGGGGGCATGGTGGGCATAACGGCCGGGGTCGGCGACGAGGCCGACGCCGTGGACGAGACGTATAACCAATCGGGCGAAAACGCCCGGGAAGGAGCAGTACAATGCCAGGTTTCAATGGAACAGGACCGAACGGACAGGGACCGATGACCGGTGGTGGCAGGGGCTTTTGCGCCCAGCCGCAGACCGGCCAGGCCCCGCAGACTCCCGACCAGCAGGGCAACCAGGCCGACATCCCGCAGGCCGACATCCCCGCAGGCCCGGGTGGCGTGGTGTACGGACTGGGACGGGGCGGACTGCCCCGAGGCGGCGGGCGAGGGCGATGCTTCGGCGGCGGGCGAGGGCTCGGCCGAGGACGCGGCAGGGGACGCCGCTGAATAGCGCCCCCCTGGACAACCCCATGCTGTTCCGCCTCCGCGCGACAGATCCGTTGCGGAGGCGGTTTTATGCTTGTGGCGGCTGGGCGGACCTGGGCTGATCGACGCGGGGGAGGGGTTGTTTCTGCCCATCCTCGCCGACGTGCACGAACGTCACTGTCGTGGAGAAGATACTTTTTTCCGCGGTGGCGCCCGGCGCGTCGCAGAAGATTTCCACCGAGTACGTCACGGAGGTGTTGCCGTGACGGGTCGGGAGGATGTGGAACCGCAGAATGGACCCGCACGGGGCGGGGTGTTTGAAGACGATATCGTCCATGGCGATCGTCACCAGTCGGCAGCCGGGATAGTCTCGGCTGGCGGCGAGGTAGGCGAACTCATCGACCCACTGAAGCATCGCCCCGCCAAACAGCAGGCCGTGATGGTTGAGGTGTCTGGGGCGGACGATCGTATAGTTGTTCATGCG
>CAZYIH010000289.1:0-3133 GCA_964646915.1 uncultured Planctomycetaceae bacterium
CTGGAAGCCCATGCTACGAAGTCGTTCCGCCCCCGGGATAGTTCGCACTCCGCGCGATGCAGGCTGTGGTGTACGTTGACGCCCCCGGAACGGGGCGGTAGCATGTCGATCTTTACGAACCCCTCCAGGAGACAGGACATGAGCAAGCTGCAGGAAACCCTCGCAGACCTGAAGTACAATGACGCCGGATTGATTCCCGCGATCTGTGTCGACGCCGAGACCAAACAGGTGCTGATGATGGCGTGGATGAACGCCGACTCGTTGGCCGACACCGTCAAGACGGGCAAGACGCACTTCTGGTCGCGAAGCCGACAGAAATACTGGATGAAAGGCGAATCGTCCGGCCACACGCAGGAAGTCCAGGCCATCTACACCGACTGCGACAAGGACACGCTCGTGATCGAGGTCACCCAGCACGGAGCAGCCTGCCACGTGGGCTACTACTCGTGCTTCTACCGCAAGCTCAATGAACAGGGCGAGTGGGACGTGCTCGGCGAGAAGGTGTTCGACCCCGACGACGTGTACGACAAGTAACCCCTCTTCGCCGGTACGCGACCCAGGAAACGCCAGATGGTCCAAGTCTCCAGTGAGAGCAGCCCGCAACGACGCCGACGCACGG
Source organism: uncultured Planctomycetaceae bacterium (assembly GCA_964646915.1). Lineage (GTDB taxonomy): Bacteria > Planctomycetota > Phycisphaerae > SM23-33 > SM23-33 > CAZFPT01. The sequence continues at coordinate 620 of CAZYIH010000289.1, forward strand.
TAACCCTCGTGCTCGACCTGCTGCTCGCGCTGACGGCTGTGATGGCTGTGGCGTCGCTGGTGATGGAGCATGGCGGCTTTCGGCCGTCACCGATTCCGATTCCGTGGCTTCACACGATCAATGCGATCATCGTCGGACTGTTCGTGCTGGACCGCGTCGTTCGGCTGTTGATCGCCACACACAAGCGTCGGTATCTCAAACAGAACTGGCTGGACTTCGCCCTGTTGGGGCTGCTGGGGGTCTCGGCGCTGGTGCTGTTCAACTATGGGCGCATCCTCTCGGTCAGTGCGTTGTACGTCATCATCTCCGAGGCGTACATCCTCATCGCGCTGGTTCTGCGCTTGGTGGGTGTGAATATGCGCCTCTCCGGGTCGGGCATCCCGCCCAGTTGGCTGCTGATCGGCAGTTTCCTGTTTCTGTGCCTCGCCGGGTCCGGCTTGCTGATGCTGCCGGCGGCCACCCCGGACCCGACCAGCCCGTTCCATCGCCCGATGTACTACATCGACTCGCTGTTCACCGCCGTCAGCGCCACCTGCGTAACCGGGCTGATCGTGCGGGATACGGGCATGCACTTCACGCGATTCGGACAGGCCGTGATCCTGCTGCTGATTCAGCTGGGCGGGTTGGGCATCATGATGTTCGGAACCCTGGTCGCCCTGCTTGCCGGGAAAGGGCTGGGCATCCGCCAGAGCAACACGCTGGGGAAGGTCTTCGGGACACAGGTGGGCGCACTGCGGCGGGTGGTGCAGTTCGTCATCGTTACCACACTCTCGCTGGAAGCGATCGGGGCGGCGATGCTCTACCCGATGTTCGCGGGCATGAAGGCCGACAGCGGGGCCATGCTCACCACGGCCGACGCCGTATGGTACAGCGTCTTCCACAGCGTCTCGGCCTTCTGCAACGCGGGGTTCGGGCTCTACCATGCCAGCCTCATGGATGTCCGGGGGCAGGTGCAGATCCTGGCTGTGTTCGCCCCTCTGATCGTGCTGGGCGGGCTGGGATTTCCGGTCCTGCAGGATCTCGTTCAGGCGATCAAGCAGTTTCTGATCTCCTCCTGGCGGGCGATTCGCCATCGTCGTCACCAGCGGCTGAAACATTCGTTCCGCCGGAAGCTCTCGCTGCACACCAAGATCGCACTGGGCGCCTCGGCCATCCTGATCGTCCTCGGCATGGCCGTCCTGCTGGGAACCGAAACGCCGGCCGACACCGGCCAGGCGCTGGGACGCCACTCCGCCAGTGCCGAGGCGCCCGCCCCGGCGCCGGGCATGAGCGGACTGCCCACGGGCGAGCGACTCGGGGCGGCGGTCTTCCAGTCCATCACCGCCCGGACGGCGGGGTTCAACACGGTGGATATGGACGAGCTCTCCCCGGCAGGGAAGTTCTGGATGTGCATGCTGATGGTCGTGGGCGGCTCGCCGGCGTCGACGGCAGGCGGGTTGAAGACCGTCTGCGTGGCGGTACTGGTCGTCGCGGCCTTTACCATGCTGCGAGGACGACCGAAGGCCGAGCTCTTCCGACGAGAGCTCTCGGCCGAGATCCTCACTAAGGCGTTGACGCTGGCGATTCTCTACCTCGCGCTGGTGTTGACGGTCACACTGCTGCTGAGCTCGAGCATGCGCGGCGAGCGGCTGATTGACGTGTTCTTCGAGGCCTGCAGCGCGTGCGGAACGGTCGGACTCAGCACCGGCGTGACCGGACGCCTCACCGAGTTCGGCAAGGGCGTGGTGATCGCCTCGATGCTGCTGGGGCGCATCGGACCGCTGACGTTACTGCTGGCGGTTACGGCGAGAATCCGCCATATTCAGTATTCCTACGCAACCGAGAGCGTCCTGGTGGGCTAGGCCCGCGGCGCAAGCGAGGCGAGATACGATGAAAAACACCATGGAGCAATTCGCGGTGATCGGGCTGGGACGCTACGGCAGCCGACTGGCGACAATGCTCACCGACGCCGGGGCCGAGGTGATCGCCATCGACCGGAACAAGTCGCTGGTGGAGTCCCTGCGCGACCGGGTGTCCCTCACCGTGAGCATGGACTCGACGGACGAAGAGGCGTTGATCGCCCAGGGGATCGACAAGGTCGACGCCGCCATCGTCTGCATCGGGACGGATTTCGAGGCCTCGGCGCTGACCACGGTGATTCTCAAGCAGATCGGCGTGCCCCGCGTGATTTCCCGCGCCACGACCAACACGCGGGGCGACATCCTCTCGCGGATCGGGGCCGACGAGATCGCCAACCCCGAGAAAGAGTCGGCCGAGCGCTGGCGCGATCGTCTGCTCGCACCGGCCATGATCGAACGCGTCATCATTGGCGAGGGGTATTCGCTCGCACAATTCCCCGCCCCGCCGTCCTTCCACAACAAGAGCCTCAAACAACTCGCCGTCAACACGAAGTACAAGGTGCTCGTGGTGGCGATCCGACGCGAGTCGGAACAAGAAGACGGCCCAAAGACGTCCGGAAAACCCGTGATCTCCGTCCCCGGCCCGGACACGGTGATCTACCCCGACGACGTCCTG
>CAZYIH010000290.1:0-3124 GCA_964646915.1 uncultured Planctomycetaceae bacterium
ACCAACCCATGCGTCTTCCCATTCGCTCCATCGTGGCTGTGCTGATTCTCCTGTCGGCTGCCCTGTTGGCCTCGGCCCAGTCGAAGACCTGGTCCTGGCAGAAGCCCCACGCGAAGGTCCTTCCTGCCGGCGACCTCCAGTGGGCCCCTCAGCCGTTCGTGTACCGGACGGCCGGCGAGGTGCGCTACATCGATTTCGCCAACGGTGAGGACACCAACCCCGGCACGCGCGCCAAGCCCTGGAAACACCACCCGTGGGACCCCGCCGCCACTGCCAACGCCAAAGCGGGCGGCCAGGCTGACACGTTCGTGTTCAAATGCGGCGTGGTCTATCGCGGCACGCTGGCGGGCAAGGCGAGCGGCACTGCCGATCGGCCCGTGCGTCTGACGGCCGACCCGAACTGGGGCAGCGGCGAGGCGATCATCGCCGGCTCGGACGCCCTCACCGGCGGCTGGAAGCGGGTCGACGCCGGATCGGCACCGAAAGGCATGCCGGATCCGACCCGGGTGTGGGTTCGCGATCTGCCGCGCGGCGAACGCCCCTGGACGCTCTGGCAGGTTACGCGCAAGGACGGCAAGGTGACCTCGACGCGACTGAAGCTCTCCCGCACCCCCAACTGGGACGAGGACGACCCCGAAGACCTCCACGCCGACTGGTGGACCTGGCAGCGGTGTGGCCAGCAGCAGCTCGGCAAGAAGAAGCTCAACTTCGGCACCGACCGCCAACACCTGACCTTCCCGCAGGAGGCCATCGACGACGCCTACGTCTATTCCGAGTGGGGCCCTGTCATGGGCACGCCCGTGGCGAGGGAAATCACCCGGTACGACCGCAAGAAGAACACCATCTACTTCCCGGGCTTCTGGGGCGGCGGAGCCGTGGGGATGTTCGGAAAGATGCGATACTACCTGGAAAACGCCCCCCACTTCCTCGACGAAGCGGGCGAGTGGTGGTACGCGGACAAAGGCCCGCACAAGGGCAAGCTCTTCGTCCGCCTGCCCGACGAGGCGAACCCCAACGACGCTCACCTCGAGCTCGGCCGCGCCGGGACCGTCATCCAACTCGCCTCCGGCAGCGAGCACCTGCGGATCAGCAACCTGGCGTTCCGCTGGACGAACGTCGGCACGCCCCACCTTCGGCCGTTCACGAAATGGCGGGACTACGCCTGCATTCGCCTGGTCGGCTCGGGCAGCGATCTCCGCGTGAGGCATTGCTCGTTCAAGCACGTCCACCGCGCGGTGAAGCTCAAAGCCGTCGGCGGCCAGGACGTCATCGACCGCGTCGTCATCGCCGATAACGACATCGCTCACACCCGCTGGGGGGCCATTGAGATCGCCGATGGCGGCAAGTGGCGCCTGCGCACCCCGCCCCGCGGACGACTGGGCGACGTGAAGGTCCTGCGCAATCGGCTGCATCGGATCGGCTTTCGCCCGCCGCGCGGCGAGCATGGCCACGCCGTGACGGTGAGCTTCCCCGAGACCGCCGAGATCGCCGGGAACATGCTCACCCGCTGCTACGGGGCGGGGCTGTTCGTCTTCGGCGGCAAGAGCAGCGGCTACCTCGGCGACGTGCCGCTCTCGCGGATCCTGATCCATCACAACCGCGTGGTGCAACCCCTGCTCAACACCAACGACTGGGGCGGCATTGAGACCTGGCAGGGCGGGCCACACTACGTCTACAACAACGTCTCGGGCAACCCCAACGGCTACTGGAACTTCGCCCGCCGACGGTTCGGGTTCGCCTACTACCTCGACGGCTCGTTCAAGAACTACCTGTTCAACAACATCGCCTGGGGCATCTCCTCGCAGAAAGGCCCGCACGGAAACACCTCGGCCTTCCAGGAGATCCACAGCTACCAGAACACGTTCTTCCACAACTCGGCGTTCCGCTTCGTGGTCGGCTCGCGACGCCAGGCGCCCCAGGCCGGGCGAGACCTGTTTGTCTCCAACATCTGGGACGACATGGGCGAGTGGGTCTTCTGGCACGCCAAACCCGCCAAGGACCCCGACCAGGCCAACGAAGCCCACGTCGGAAAAGTGGGCGACCGGTGGGCCTACCACACCGGCGGCTACGCGCGGAATGTGTTCCACCGCGTGGGCGAACAATTGGCTGTGTTCGAGTCCGCCGGGCGACCGCTGAAGACACTGGCCGACTTCCAGCGCGCCCTCACCCGGCGCGGCGCCCTGCACGCCGGGGCCGGTACGCCGGCGGAGAACCCCGTCTTCCGCGATGCCGACGGTCACGACTTCAGACCGGCCAAAAACTCCGCCGCCATCGGTCGCGGGGCGCGCGTTTTCGTGCCCTGGCCGCTGTATGCGACGGTGGCGGAGTGGAATTTCCGCATCAACCGGGCCGACCCCAATACGCTCATTGACGACCACTGGTACATGAGGCCGTACTACGACAGCCGAGAGACCTACCACCACCTGCCGCACGTCCCGTTGACCGCCCGAAACGTCACCGCCGCCGATTACGTCGCGGGCCCCCTGGAAAGCTGGACCCGCGGCGCCCTCCGCCTCAACGGCAAGGACCAGTGCGCCCGCATCACCCACGAGCAGCTTACCCGCGAGATCACCTACACCCATAAGGGCAAGACGCACACCGTCCCGGGAGACCGGCGGATCTCGCTGGACATGGCCGCCAACAGCTTCACCATCGAGGCCTATCTGCGAACCGCCCCGAACGCCAAACGCGGCAGCATTCTCGCCAAGGCCGGTAAGTCCGCCGGCTACCTGCTGCGGGTGAGCAACAACGGCGCGCCGGAGATTGTCCTCCGCGCCGGGGAGGGCAGGAAAGCCGGCATCGAAGGCAAACCGATCAACGACGGGAAATGGCATCATGTGCTCGTCGAGGTCGATCGGCCGACGAAGATCGCCCGCATCTACGTGGATGGCGAACTGACCGGACGGGGCTCGCTGGACGACCTGGCTGACGGATCGCTCAGCAACCCGGCCGACGTGCTGCTGGGCGTCGGGCCAGGGGACGACTACTTCGCCGGGGCCATCGACTTCCTCCGCGTGTCGCGCGGCACGCTGGCCGACGCGAAAACCACCATCGACGAACTCCGCGCCTGGCAGTTCGCCGGCCCGCAGTTTGCCGACTTCCTGGGCCAACCCCGACCCGACGG
>CAZYIH010000291.1:0-3103 GCA_964646915.1 uncultured Planctomycetaceae bacterium
CAACACATCACGCTCCCGGCCGGGTTCACTGCCGCCGGGGTTCGCTGCGGAGTCAAGCAGGCCGACACCGAGGACCTCGCCGTCATCGCCTGCGATCGGATCGCGTCGGCAGCGGTCGTGCTGACAACCAACCAGGTGGTCGGCGCGCCGGTGCTGTGGTGTCGACAGATGCTCCCCGACGGGCGAGGCAAGGCCCGCGGAATGGTCATCAACGCCGGCTGTTCCAACGTCTGCACGGGCAAGGCGGGCCTCAAGGACGCCCGTGCGATGGCCGCCCGGACGGCCAAGGGCATCGGCGCCCAGGCCGAGCAGATCCTCGTCGCCTCCACCGGCGTGATCGGCCGACGTCTGCCCATGGACAAGATCCGCTCGGGAATCGACGACGCCTGCGCCTCGCTGGAGGTCGGCAAGGATGCTACCGTCGCCCGGGCAATTCTCACCACCGACCTCCAGCCCAAATCGGCCGTCGAGCAGGTCACCGTCGGCGGAAAGCAGGCCACCGTCGCGGGCATCTGCAAGGGCTCGGGGATGATCGCCCCGTCCCTGGCGACGATGATCGGCGCGATCACAACGGACGTCGCCATCACGCCGGCCGCCCTGCACAAGGCGCTCGTGTCCGCGGTCGACGAGACCTTCAACGCCGTCACGGTCGATACCGACACATCCACCTCGGATACCGTCGCGGTGCTGGCGTCGGGAGCGGCGGACAACAAGCCCCTCACCGCGCGGTCCAAAGATTTCCTCGCGTTCGTCCGTGCCCTGCGCGAAGTGTGCAAGTCGCTGGCGTGGCAGATCGCCGCCGACGGCGAGGGCGCCACGCGCGTCATCGAGGTGCGGGTGCGCAACGCCCGCAGCCGAGACGACGCGAAACTCGCCGCCAAGAGCGTTGCCGACTCGCCGCTGGTGAAGACGGCCGCCCATGGCTGCGACCCCAACTGGGGACGCATCGTGATGGCGTTGGGCAAGTCGGCCGCCAAGGTGGACCCCGATCGACTGCGGGTGAAACTCGCGGGCGTCACCGTGTTTTCCAAAGGCGTCGGCCGACGCTTCGACCCCGACGAACTCACCAAGAAGATGACCACCGACGTGTTGACGATCGAATGCGACCTCGGTGCGGGAACCGGCGAATACACCGCCCTGACCTGCGACCTGACGCGCGAGTATATCGCCATCAACGCCGACTACCACACCTGACAGGCACCCGCAGACCCCGGGCACAGCCCGAACCGAAAGGACGCATTCACTTATGGCACGCATCGGAGCCGGCGGAGAAGAATGGCGAGCGATGGACTCCGCAGATCTGTACGACCCCAACGATCACGACGACATCCTGCGCGACGCGAAAGACAGCATCGAACGCATCCGCAAGACGGACATCGAACTGCGGCTGGTGCGCCGGGACGGATCGCCCCTGGCCGAGACGGCTGTCGACGTCATCCAGAAGCGACAGGCGTTCTGTTTCGGCGATCAACTCTGGAGCCTCGACCGGGCGTACCGCAACGACCAGGCCCATCACGACCGCTGGCGCTACTACAAACGCCGTTTCGCCGACCTGCTCAACTCCGCCACCGCCCTGTGCTACTGGACCGAACGAACCCGCAATGACGGGCCCAAAAGCGAGGATCTCCAGGGCGAACCGCAATACGAGTACTTCCACGCCTGCGTGGACTGGGCTGCCGCCGAAGGGCTGACGGTCAAAGGGCATCCGCTGTTCTGGTCCATCCCCAAGTGCGTGCCCGACTGGGTCATGAAGTACGATCACGAAACGCGCATGAAGTTCGCCGAGATCCGCGTGCGGAACCTGGTCGCCGGCGCCCGGGGCAAGGTGACCGTCTGGGACATCGTCAACGAAGCCCTCTGGGAGCCGGCCTTCAAGAACCTCGATCACCGCCACTGGCCTCACATCGAGTCGGCCGACGACCTGGCCGAGTACATCGCGCCGGTGCTGGGCTGGGCACGCCAGGAAGACCCCGACGCGCTCTACACCGTCAACGATTACGGCCTGACCGGTCGCGATAAGGCCGACGCACCCACGACGCCCGACGGAACGCGCGTCACCAGTCGATTCCAGCGGGAGCGGTTCCTGGAACTCATCGACGCGCTGGATGCACGCGGAGCACTGCCCGACGTCATCGGCCTGCAGTCCCACACCGGCGGCTGGAGCGACCACGCCCTGCAGATCGAGGCGTACGAGCACCTCGCGCAGGCCGGCCTGCCGCTGCACATTACCGAGTTCTGGGCCCACACCAGGCACCTGCAGGAGGCGGGCATGCCCCAGGAGCAGATCGACCAGCTCCAGGCGGAATACGTCGGCAATTTCCTCACCGTCGCGTTCGGGCACCCCGCCGTCGAGAGCTTCTTCTTCTGGGGCATCATGGGCAACGCCGTCCGCTGGCGGGACGACCGAAGCAGCGGCCATGACCTCACACCGCTGTATCACCGGATGGACGAACTGATCAACAACGAGTGGATGACGCGCCAGTCGCTCACCACCGACGCCGACGGCGTGGTCCGTTTCCGGGGATTCTTCGGCGATTACACCGTCCGACGCACGCTGGAGTCCGGCCAACCGACCGGCACGCGGTTCGGTGTGGAAAAGGGTCAGACGGGCCGACGCACGCTGATTGTCGACCCGGCCCGGCCGTAGAAATCCCGGCCGAGAGGCTTACCCAGTTTAACATCTTGTAACCTGCTTATTGAAATATACTTGCATCGCATATCGAAGCCAAAAACCCCCTTTTCGGGTTCGGGAATCTGCCGTATAATGGTGTACGTCACAAACGAAGGAGGTTTGCCCATGGAGGCGATCCGAGTGAATGACGACGTGCTCCGACATCGCGTGAAGATGGTGATTCTGATCATCCTGAGCTTCGCAGCCATGTGCTAGCGCGAGCGACCTGAACATTCTCCCTGATGGGATTGCTGAACCGACCCCTGCGCCTCGCAACCGTGGGGGTCTTCCTTTGCGCCGAGCCGGCAGCAATCCGATTTGCTCTGAGTACGGTGAAAGCCCCCGCCTATCGGGCCGCAGGACCTCAAGACAGATCGTCAGATGCGCGAAAAAGCACAGGCGGCGGAGACGCCTGTGGCACCCGAGTTGAGC
>CAZYIH010000292.1:0-3085 GCA_964646915.1 uncultured Planctomycetaceae bacterium
GTGACACATTCGATATAGAGCGACGTTTACGACGTGAGGGCGATTGGGCGCTGTCTACGGGATCCCAACGACGACGAGTTGGCAGGGCTAGACATGTAGCATGGGCTTCCAGCCCATGAGAACACGGGCTGGAAGCCCGTGCTACGTGAACGGCAGACCCGGGCCCTTCGGCTTCGCTCAGAATTCTCAACTGGATGCCCATGCCACGGCCTATACGTTCAGCTCGCCGGTGAGACGGATGTCGCGCGAGGAGCTGCCCACCTGCAGGCCGACCGTGCCGGACGGCGTGCACCAGCCGCCTTGTGCTTCGTCCCAGATCGCCAGGTCGTCGGCGGACAGTTCGAAGACGACTTCCGCCTGCCGGCCGGGCTCGAGGGTGACCTTCATGAAGTTTCGCAACTCGCGCACGGGTCGCTCGACGTCGTCCGCCGGCGGGGTTGCGTACAGCTGAACCACCTCAGCCCCGGCGACGCTTCCGGTGTTGCGAACCCTGCAGCCGACGCGGGCCAGGGCGTGTTCGTCGGTCTCGGTGAGCGGCTCGACGGTGAGGCCGCTGTACTCGAACGTCGTGTAGGACAGGCCATGCCCGAACGGATAGAGCGGGGTTACGCCTTTGCGGTCGAACCAGCGATAGCCCACCAGCACGCCTTCGGCGTATTCGCACACATCGCGGCCGTAGTCCTCCAAGGCGTGTAGGGTTACTCATAGCCGTTCCAGAAATCGTGGGGGTCGTCCAGTTCATCGCGCCAGCGGAGCAGGGCGGGCCTCAGCCGAGCCGCCTGCTGGTTGCCGGTTTCGGTCTCGGCGAGGTTGTTCAGTTCGTCGGGGTCGTTGTGCAGATCGAACACCTGTCGCGTTCGCACCCCGTCGACGAGATACTCGATGAGCTTCCATCGCCCGTCGGACACGCCGCGTTGGAGGTGGCGGTAGGCAAGGAGCATCTGTTCGCGGGGCGGCGGGCCGCCGGTGAGCGCGGGCGCCAGGCTCGGGCCTTCCACACTGTCGGGCGTGGGCAGCTCGGTCAGGTCGCACAGCGTGGCGAACAGGTCGGTCAGGCAGGCCAGTGCGTCGCTGGTTTCGCCTTTGGGCACGCCCGGGCCGGCGAGGATGAGCGGCACGCGCACGCTGTGGTCGTAGAGGTTCTGCTTGCCCATCAACCCGTGAGAGCCCACCGCCAGACCGTTGTCTCCGGCGAAGGCGATGATCGTGTTCTCGTATTCGCCGCCGGCTTTGAGGGCATCCACGATCCGCCCCACGGCGTCGTCGAGGTGCGTGATCATCGCGTAGTACTCGGCGATGTGTCGGCGGATTTCCTCGGGCGTGCGGGGCGTGTCCGCCAACTGCTCGTCGCGGATGATCAGCTCGCCGTTATCGAACGGGTGTTCGGGCATGAAGTTGGCCGGCAGTTCGACGTCCTCCGGGCGATACATCTCCAGGTATTCCGGCGGCATGGTGCGCGGATCGTGCGGTGCCATGAACGACACGTACGCGAAGAACGGCTTGTCCGCGGGGCGACGGGTGAGGAACTCGGTGGTGGCGTCGGCGAACAGGTCCGTCGAGTGCACGCCGCATTGCACGTGCTCGCCGACCATTTGCTTGACGTTGTTGGTATGCCACGGATCCCGCACGAACGGGGCCAGGGGATATTTCCCGTCCGGGCGGTAATCGCAGGCGGGCACGTTCCAATGGTCGTGCATGCCGCCGAAGAAGATCTCCGCCCCGTCCGAGAAGCTCCGCGTATAGGCGGCCGTCCCGTTGTGCCACTTGCCCGTCCCGAACGTCTCGTAGCCGTTGGCCCGCAGATGCTCCCCGAGGGTGGTATGGTCGGCCGGGATCTCCCGTCCTTGCCCGTGAATGTGAAACAGCGTGCGTCCGGAGTGCAGCATCGCCCGTGAGGGCATGCAGACGGCGCCGCTGGTTCCGCCCATGATGTGGGCCCGCGTAAAGGCGGTCCCTTCGGCGACCAGGGCGTCGAGGTTTGGCGTCTTGATGGCGTCGTTGCCCAGCGCCGCGATCGTGTTGAACCGCTGATCGTCCGTGAGCAGCAGCAGAATGTTGGGTCGTCTCTCAGCCACGATGGACTCCTTCAGGAACTCTCGGTCTCAGGAATCCACCATTCTGCGCGAATCGCGTTGTCATCGCCAGCGCCGCTTCACCGCGTTCAGAATTCGCCCTTGAACGGCCCGGCCATCGTGCCCAACACGATCCGCCCGTCGCCCATGGAGACGGTCTGCTTGCCGATGGTGATCTTCCCGCCGTTGACGGTGGGTTTGGGGGGCTTTCCCTCGCCGACGAACAGGAAGCTGTAGGTGACCCCGTCGGCTGTGACGGTGTTTGTGTTGGGCGCCTGCGGGCCGGCCATCACCAGCATGCCCTCGACGCCGCTGGCCCGGGAGAAGTCCACCGCCAGGCAGGTGGGCTCGCCGTCCTTGCCCTTGACGGACACGGTGCCCGACCCGTCGGCAGCGCCCTGGAAGTGCGAGATCTTCCCGCTGAACCGCGCTCCCTTGCGGACCTTGCCTCCGCTGCGGACCCAGAGCTGGCCGGCCTCCTTGTTCGCTCTATGCCACCCCCGCGTGCCGTGAGGCTGACAGGACACGAGAATGTCATCGTTGTCCTTGAAGCGGTTGCGGAAGGCGAAGAACCCGAACGTGCTGTCATGCACGTAGCGGGGCATGCACTCGGCGGGGTTGGCCTCCTCGGCGTCGGTGGGCAGGTTCACCAGCGCCATCACCGCGTGGTGCGGATACGGGGAGGCGGTGCCCATCAGCCCGGTGTAGTCCTTCACGCGGTTATGCATCCACAGCAGGGCCTTCTTCTGGGGCTCGGTGGCGATGCCCATCCCGGCGCAGAACGTGCCCGGCCCGCTGACGCCGTCATTGGCCCAGATGTTGTGCGGGTAGGCCCCGCGATCCGGGAAGATCGGCTCCTTATCGCCGTTGGGATAGCTCAGCAGGACGAACTTCATATAGGTCCACGGTACGTTGGGACGCGGCGTGACGAAGTCCATCCCGCCGGCGACGCGCCACGCCTGGACGGCGGGGAGGTAGATGATGTGGCTGGCCATCACGCCGGTTCCGTCGCC
>CAZYIH010000293.1:0-3078 GCA_964646915.1 uncultured Planctomycetaceae bacterium
CAGCCCATGTGCCAAAGATCGCACGGGCAGCCGTAGCATGGGCTTCCAGCCCATGGCTGTATTTTGTTACCATGCAACAGACAGTGCCTGCCTCGCCCCCGGCGAGCGGGCAAGAATCGCCCTCGGGAGGGTAGCTCAATGGTAGAGCAACGGCCTTTTAAGCCGTAGGTTCTGGGTTCGAGCCCCAGCCCTCTCAGTTCAGCGGAACCCCCGCGAAAAAACGTGAAAACAGCCCCCGAATAAGCCGATGAAGGGGTTGATTCACAGCCGATTGGCAGTATCATGTTTCCTCCACGCTGCAACCTGTGCAGCTGGGACCGCACCATGTGGCCCCATCGTCTAGTGGCCTAGGACACCGGGTTTTCATCCCGGCAACCGGAGTTCGAGTCTCCGTGGGGTCAGGAACGAACGCCCCGTCAGAGAAACCCTCTGGCGGGGCGTTTGTGTTGAAGGCCGACCGCTTGACGCCCCATGGTGAGCCTGCCGATCCGGTGAATCGTGGGCGACTGTCGACCCGAAAAGAGCATCGGCCATGACACCTCCGGGTCGATGCGATACAATCCGTCCGTGAACGAGATCCCCATCGACAGCCTGCACGCCCGCCAGACCTCGCCCGCCTTTCGATGGACGGGTCGACTCGCTGCGCTGCTCGCCCTGATTGCATGCGTTACGCTCGGCGTGCGGCAGTTCACGGGGGCTGATATGGGCTACCACCTCTACTACGGCAGAGAGTTCATCCAGACCGGCCAGATCGTCACCACCAACGACGACTTCATATACCGCCTGCCGCCCAAGGACCTCGCGCCCGAGCAACGACCCAAGCCCGGGCCCGGCGCGTGGTACGACGAGGACGGGGTCTATCGCTTCATCAACGCCAACTGGGGCACCCAGGCGCTGATCGGGACAGCCTGGTGGCTGGGCGGCGAGGATGGCGTGCAATGGCTTCGCGTTGGTTGGACGGTGGTGCTCTTCGCGTGTCTGCTGGCGGCGATGCGCCGCGCTCGCGCGCCTTGGTCGCTGGCGGGGGGCGCGATCCTGCTGGCGGCGGGCGCTGCCTACGGACAGATGCATGTCCGCCCGGGCATGCTGGGGATGGTCGTGCTGGCCGGGCAGCTCGTGGTACTCCTGCCATTGACCGACCCGACCCGGCGGGTCCGCCGGCGCGACGTGATCGCCCTGGTGGCGTTGCAGCTGTTGTTCGTGAACATTCACAGCTACTTCCTGCTGGGCGTGGCGCTGACGGGTACGATTCTCATCGGCCGATGCATTCGTTGGGCGTGGTGGCGCTGGCTTCGTCGCGACGCTCGCCTCGCCCGCCACGTCGGGCGGGATGCTGCCCTCTCCGCTGCTGCCGTGGGCGGCGAGCTTCTGGCATGTCTGGCGAACCCCTGGACGTGGCGGCTGGCGGTGATGCCCATTGAGACGTTGCTGTACATGCGGAAGCACAGCATCGCCGGGGCCGAGCCGGGCAACGTCCTGGGCCACCCTTGGTCGCGCATCGGCGAGCTCTACAGCACGTGGGCGACCCTCGGGACGCGCGGGACCCTCGCCGACAGCGTGCTGATCGTGCTGCTGATCGCCGTGGCGGGGAGTGTCCTGATCGCCTTGCTGCACCGCCGCTGGGCCCTGGCGCTGATGCTCGGTGGGATCGCGATGGTCACGCTCTCGGTCCGACGGAACATCACGCCCGGGGCATTGATGCTGGCTCCGATGATCGCGGTGAGTGTCTCGTTGGTGGTGCGGTGGCTGGCGGGACGAATGCATACGGTCGGCCGATCGCTGGCGGGCGTCGCAGCGGCGGCGGCAGTGTGCGTTTTGGCCGTCACGTTGTTCGTCGCGGCCGTCACGCACTGGCTGTTCGTGGCGGAGCGGTCGCACGAGCGGGTCGGGTGGGGCTGGAACCGCATAGCCGTGCCCGTCTCGGCGGCGGAATGGATCAACGCACACCAGCCCGACGGGCGAATGTGGGCGGACTTCAACAGTTCCAGCAACCTGCTTTGGCTGACGGGGCGACCCACCCCCGGTGTGACCAATACCTGGGCCTTCCCGCCGAAACTGATGGGCGAGGAGACGGATTTCCAGTTCGGCCTGACCAGCTATCGCGCTTTCGACGAGATGGTGCGCCGGCGTAGCGTGGAGTTCGTGGTTCTTCAGGTGAACCGGGTCTCAGGCAAACTCGCGCGGAACATCACCGGCGATCCGAACTGGGCGGTCGTCGATATCTCACCGCGGCACGTCACCTGGCTGCGAACCGACGGACCCAACGCCGAGCTGGCAGCGCGATCGGCCAACACGTCCGAAACGCTGGACGTCGAGTCGCTCGTTGCCCGCTTCGGGGCGGCCGACCCGGTTAAGCACGTCGGCATTTACAACGGCGGGCTGACGCTCTACCACATCGGCTGGTATGCCCGGGCGGCCGAGGTCATCGGGGCGTCGTTGAAGATCGCCCCGGACTACCACCGCGCGTGGCTGATGCGGGGCGAATGTCTCGGCCTGGCGGGCACGCGGCGGATGTTGCACGGCGACCCGACCGGCAGGGAGGAGTTGGTCAAGGCCCGGCAGTGCTTCGAGCACGCCCTTCGGCTCAAAGGCGGGGACTATCCCAAAGCCGCCGAGAACCTCAAGTACGTCAACCGACAACTCGCTGAGCTGGAGCAGGGGCGGATCCTCTATCCGAAAGACCGGCTCACTCCGCCTGACTCGCCAGGCCGGTAGACATCCCCCATCGCGGGTGCTAGACTTTAGCGACTCTCCCCTCGGGAGAGCGACGCCGCCCGGTGAGCGCCGGGCGATCCCCCGAACGCAAACGCTGGAAGGAAATCGCAGCTATGTCCAAGCCTCTGGTTCTTCTCATTCGCGACGGGTGGGGCATCGGGCCCGACCACGAGGGCAACGCCGTCCGTGCTGCCGACACGCCCAACTGCGACCGCCTGCTGCAGGAATACCCCAACACGGTGCTGGAGGCGTCCGGCGAAGCCGTCGGCGTTCGGCCCGGTTCGCAAGGGTCCAGCGAGGTCGGCCATCTGAACATGGGGGCCGGCCGCATCGTGGAGCAGGAGATCGTCCGGGTGGACAAGA
>CAZYIH010000294.1:0-3064 GCA_964646915.1 uncultured Planctomycetaceae bacterium
GACGGCGTGAGCCCGGCCGTGAGAAATCGCTCAGCCACGCCAGCCGACGATACATGTTCACGAAGGCTGCTGTCGTCGCGTGTCAAACAACCCCTCCGCCGCCGTGCGTCGTGGGCTGTCGTAGTCGCTGATCGGCGGAACACGCAGCCGTCGTCTGTCATCGAGCGCCAGAACGCCCGATGGGCTGCCGCCGTCAGCGCAGCGACTTGTCGAGATCCCGGGACAGCTGGTCGCATGCATGCGAAAACTCGTGACGATCCTCAATGCCATGCTCCGAGACAATCTCCCCTGGAACCCACAATGCGCTTGAATTCCAAGACAGTCGCTACTCATTTCTTGGGATTCATCCGATTCTTGGCCTTGTTCGTATGGTTCCTGCGAACATACTCGATGTATCTGGTGGCGGCACGCCGCAGAGTGGGGCGTGGAGACGTGGACAACTGCTCCAAGGCTTCCAAAGCCTCGCGGCTGTCCGCGTGGCGAAACGCGCTGATCAACCGATGCTGGTGAACCGGCGGACTTGTCTTCGCCTTCCTGGCGATCCACCCCGGCGCGTTCTTGGGGTCATGCAGCAGCAGTGCCTCGGCATACCGCATCCGCACTTTGGGACGCCGGGCCGCAAGGAAGAGCTTCCTGACACGCGGCAGAGATTCGCGATCACCAAGATGCCCAAGGGCGATGCCGGCATGTGCTCGGACAAGGGGGACCGGGTCGGAGAGAAGCTTCCTGATCGGCCTGACGGAATTGGCATCACCGATTTTTCCCAAGGCCCGGGCAGCAGACATGCGGACACTTGCTGACGGAGAACTCAGTTTCGTCCGGATCGCCGTCACGGCCCGGCCGGAGCGGAGGTCGCGCAATGCATTGATCGCCTGCCAGCAGGTCTCCAGTTCCTTGCTGTCGATTCGGTCGATCAGCTCACTCTCAGCGTTTGGGTCGCCCAAGCGGTGTATGTGCTTGAGCACGTAACTACTGACTTCCGAGGACCGCCTGACTGCCTTCTGGACGGTGGGTAGAGCGTTAGCGTCACCAATATCAGCAAGCGCCCGCACCGCCCATCGTAGATCCGAGGAGTCCGCCTCCCGGAGATGGTTAGCCACCGCCTCCATCGCACACTTACCACCGATGGCTGCCAACGCGTAGCCCGCCCGGGACCGCACGGCGAGCTCCGGGTCGTCCAGCATATCGGCCAGAGGTCCTATCGCGTTGGCATCACCACTCTTGCCCAACGCCCAGCATGCCGACCGCCGAACCTGGGTCTCTTCATGCCCCAGGGCATGCAGCAATAACGGCAGCCGGCCCGGTATGTCCCACTCGGCCAATTGGCTAACCGCAGCCCTTCGGGGCCACGGTTGGCCCTCGTGGATCACGATCCCCAGAATCTCCAGACCGTCTGGAAGGCGGGAGTCCCCGATGGCGTAGACAATCTCCACGTACTGGTCTTTCGTGAAGTGCTGGCGATGCTCCTTCCAGATCGCCAGGCCGCGCTTGTCGCCCAGACGCGCCAAAGCAGTAGCGACGGCTGCGTCACGTTCATGGCCATACCGGCCGACGTCACGCTTGAGCAGGTTGTGGATGGCCGGGATGGCCACCTTGTCGCCCGCCTTGGCCAGACGTTTGGCCGCGAGCATGGCTGTTTGGATGTCCTCGGCGTTGAGTTGATTTCGGATCGCTCGAATCGGGCCCGGACCGCCGATGGAGTCCAGAGCCCTGATGGCGTCGCGGTGCAGGTAGTCCTGCTTCGCATCGGCCAGGATATCAATGAGATCGCCCACGGCCTTGCTGCTGTGTAGTGCCCTCAGACCGTCGATGGCCAACTCC
The DNA here is from genome assembly GCA_964646915.1 of uncultured Planctomycetaceae bacterium. Lineage (GTDB taxonomy): Bacteria > Planctomycetota > Phycisphaerae > SM23-33 > SM23-33 > CAZFPT01. Next base: position 1,822 of record CAZYIH010000294.1, read on the forward strand.
CGCAACGGTTCGTTCGCTTTAGTCGGCGGCTGGCGGAGGATCTCCAGCAGGTCCTTCTCCAAGGCCATTCCGCCCATCTCGGCAATCTCGAAACCGGCATACCTACACACGCTACGGTCTAACGCATCTGGGGCACTCGCCCAGAACTTGAGCAAGGCTCTTGCCTGATCGGGCCCGCCCAGCCACCGGAGGGCATCGAGGGCCCTCTTGGCGGTGGCTTGGTCTTCGTCAGCAGAAGTCACCATCTCCATCAGCGGACCAATGGCGTTCGGATCAGCCAGCTCACCGAGGTTGTAGCTCACAGTGGAGAGCCGGTTCTGCGGTGCCCGCAACTTGGCCAGCATCGGCTCAACCGCTCGCCCGTCACCGATCCAGCCGAGCGCGGTGACCGCCATGAACGCCATCCGCGGCTCGTCCGAGTCCAACAGCCGGATCAACTCCGGGACGGCTTCACGCACGCCCAAGTCCCCGAGACACATGGCTGCGGTACGTTTCTCTTCGACTGTGCCGGTGCTGAGATCCTCCATCCATTGAGCCACTGCAGGGTCTCGCGTCGCCGCCCCGCCCCACACCGGAGTGATGGAGATAATCAACACAAATGTAGCCCCAATCCATGGCCAACTACTGGCAGTTTCCCCACCAGGCATGTCGATTTCCTCCAGAAATGATGACAGCCATCTCGATGATGCAGCCATAGCTCTGCTCCCAACGGCCTCAAGTGACACAACCGCCCAACCATCCACCGTCAACTCACGAAACAGTATACTGTCCCCGGATGTCCGTCCATGGAAGCCATCTATATGAAAAGGTGGGCACAAGTGCCCAGCCTACGATGGTGAAGACCCTCAAGGGCATGCTCCGAGACAATCTGGCCGGGCAGTCACAATGCGATTGAATATCAAGACAGTCGCTACCAGCTACTCTTGCCTGGCCCGCACCGCCCGACAAGCAAACACTATACTCAGACTAGCAAACAGAAACAACAGGATATAGGAAGTATATGCCATGCTCTCCTCCACGCTGTTTGAAGGTGGATGATGGATAACCGCAAGCCCCCTTATTGGCACAGACAGCAATCCTAGGAACAGTATACTCAGAACAATATTGACAATCCGCTTGCGTCGCATATGGAGTTCCTTGACCCGGGATTATTCACCGCCCCGATGCTGGTAGGATAGTTGGGTGGGTCGAGGGCGTCAAGACGGCTTTGGCGGGGTAAGGGGGCGGTTCGGCGGTTCGGCGG
>CAZYIH010000295.1:0-3036 GCA_964646915.1 uncultured Planctomycetaceae bacterium
TGCATGATGCCGTCGCCTTCGCAGGCGGGGGCCGTCAAACGGTCAATGCATGTTGCTCGCGTTCGTACCCCCAAGGAGCACCCCCCATGAATGATCAACCCGTAGCCATGGTCACCGGAGCCGCCCGCGGTATCGGTCAGGGCATCGCACTGCAGTTGGCCGACGCCGGCTACGACATCGTCGTGTTCGACCTTTCCGACGGCAGCGAGACGGTCTCCGCCGTCCAGGGCAAGGGCCGCAACGCCCTGGCGATCTTGGGCGACGTCACCGCCGCCGGCGACCGCACCGCGTGTCTGGATAAGATCCGCGAATCCTTCGGCCGCCTGGACCTGCTGGTCAACAATGCCGGGGTCGCCCCGAGGGTCCGCGCCGACATCACCGAAGCCACCGAGGAAAGCTACGACTTCGTGATGGGCATCAATCTCAAGGGCCCGTACTTCCTCACCCAGGCGGTGGCCAACTGGATGATCGAGCAGCGATCCCAACGAGGGGACGATTTCCTGGCGATCGTGAATATCTCCTCGATCTCCGCTTACACCGCCAGCCCCTCGCGCGGGGAATACTGCCTCTCGAAGGCCGGCGTCTCCATGGCGACGAAGCTCTGGGCAGCCCGCCTCGCCGAGGACCGCATCAACGTCTACGAGGTCCAGCCCGGGATCATCGCCACGGACATGACGGCCGGGGTGAAAGACAAGTACGACAAGCTCATCGGCGAGGGGCTTACCCCCATCCGCCGCTGGGGCACCCCGGAGGACATCGGCAAGGCCGTCGCAGCCATTGCTTCGGGGGCGCTGGGCTTTTCCACCGGCGAGGTCATCAACGTCGATGGCGGGTTCCACCTGAAGACGCTCTGATTCCGAATCCCCGGGCCTCGACGGGGCCGGGACAACCACACGAACTCCACCCCGCCGGCAGCACCGCCGGGGCGATTCCCGTTTTCCATCACGAGGTTGCATCCATGCAGACATCCGAACTGTCCATCAACGGGGTTTCGGTCCCCGTCACGTGTGTGAACACCGTCATCGTCGGCGCCGGCGCCGCAGCCATGGGTTGCGCGAATCAACTGGTGCGTTTCTGGCGCACCGCCGGCGTGGACGACCCACACGAGAAGGTCCTGGTCGTCACGGGCGGCAAGAAGCTCGGCGCCTCGCGCATGAGCGGGTCCGACAAGCAGACCTACTACAAGATGGGCACCTCCCCGCGCATTCCGGACACGGCTGAGGACTTCGCCGGAACGCTCACCGCCTTCGGCTGCTGCAACGGCGACAACGCCCTGGCGGAGGGCATCGGCTCGTTGCGGGGGTTCTACAATCTCGTCGAGGCGGGCGTGCCCTTCCCGCACGATCCGTGGGGCGCGTTCATCGGCTACAAGACCGACCACGACCCCTACGAGCGTGCCACGTCGGCCGGTCCGAAGACCAGCAGGTTCATGAGCGAGTGTCTCGAAGCCGCCTCCGACCGTGAAGGCGTTCGGATCGTGGACCATCGCCCGGTCGCGCAGTTCCTCACGGCAGGGACGGGCGAGGAGAAACGCATCGTGGGCATGCTCTGTTTCGATACCGTCCGCGCCGGGTGTGATGATCCGGGCCTGGAGCTGTACGTCGCCGAGAACTGGGTTCTCGCCGCCGGCGGGCCCGGCGAGGTCTATCAGACCACCGTGTACCCGCGCGGGCAGTATGGCATTCACGCGCCGGCCTTTCTGGCCGGGCTGGAAGCGGCCAACTTCACCGAGACGCAGTACGGGCTGGCGAGCATCTCCCACGACGAGCCCCGCAGCGGTGCCGGCGCCCGCAAGGGCGAGCCCTACAAGGGCTTCCGCTGGAACGTCTCGGGGACGTATATGCAGGTGGTCCCGCGGATCTATTCCACCGACGCCGACGGCGGCGACGAGCGGGAGTTTCTTACCGAGTACTTCGACGACATGTCCTCGATGTGTACGGCGGTGTTCCTGAAGGGCTACCAATGGCCGTTCGACGCCCAGCGGATTACCGACCACCAGTCGTCCCTGGTGGACATGGCCGTCCACGTGGAAACGGTCGTTCGAGGCCGACGCGTGTGGATGGACTTCCTGCACAACCCCGTCCCGGCCGACGGATGGGACGCGTTCAGGATCGACGACCTCGGCGACGAAGCCCGCGAGTATCTCGACGCCACCGGTGCCCGCCAGGAACTGCCCATCGAGCGCCTGGAGCACATGAACCCGCCGGCCATCGAGCTGTACGCCGAGAACGACATCGACCTGACGGCCGAGCCGCTGGAGATCGCCGTATGTGCCCAGCACATGAACGGCGGATTCGCGGTGAACAAGTGGTGGGAGAGCAACATCGCCCACACCTTCGTCATCGGCGAGATGGCCGGCACGCACGGCGTGAAGCGCCCCGGCGGGTCTGCCCTCAACGCCGGTCAGGTCGGGGCAGCACGGGCGGCCGAGTACATCGCCAACAACTACTCTACCGATACGCCCTCGCTGGCCGGCGCCGAGGCGGTGGTCTCCGAGGCGATCGCCCAGACGCTCCAGTGGTTCGATACGCTGATGGAGGCTTCCGACAGCCCGGCCAAGACGCCCGAAGACGTGATGGCTGAGATCGGTCGACGCATGACCCGCTACGGCGCCCACCTTCGTTCGAAGGACGGCGCCCGCAAGGCCCTCGACGAAGCCCTCGCCCTGGACCTGGAACTCGGCCGGCATGGAATGACCGTCGAAACCCGCAAGGATCTGCCCAAGGCCGTCCGTACCACCCAACAGTGCATGACGCACGTCGCTCTGCTCAAGAGCATCTGTGCGATGTTCGAACGCGGCGTGGGCTCGCGGGGCTCGCACTGCATCCTGGATCCCGCCGGCCAGCCGATGCACCCCAAGCTCATCGACCCGGAGACCAACCAGCCCTACAAGGTCAAGCCCGAGAACGAGGACCTGCGCAACGAGATCCTCCTGCTGCGATACGACCCGGAAGCTGCGGACCTTTTCGCCGCCCGGACAGAGACCCCCAGGCCGATCCCCGACCGCGACATCGCCTTCGAGCCGGCATGGACCGA
>CAZYIH010000296.1:0-3029 GCA_964646915.1 uncultured Planctomycetaceae bacterium
GAACGTCTACCCCCGCCGACAGCATCGCCGAGAGCGACGGAATGCCGAACCGCCCGCTTCCACAGAAAACAACGCGCATGAATCTCCTCGTGTTCAGGTCAATCACGCCATTGTGGAGGAATCGCCGATGGCGACAAGCGAAAAACGAGCGAAAGTGAGGATGAGATGATACGCCGATGAGAAAACGGACGTCCCCCCCATACCCTGAGCGTGCCCGGGGCGCTGCCGTTTGCAGAGCTTACGCCGCGTCGGGCGGAGGGTCGGTCTCGCCCGGCGCGGGCGGGGCGTCCTGCGGGTCGTCGCGATGGGTGCGAAACGTCTTCTGGAGTTCGTCGAGAGAACCCACGAACGCCTCAGCCACCGTCGGATCGAAGTGCTTGCCCTTTTCCTTGGTGATGATGCCCAACGCCTTCTCCAGCGAGTAGGCGTCCTTGTAGCAGCGTTTGGCCAACAACGCGTCGAAGACGTCCACAATCGCCACGATCCGGGCATAGAGCGGAATGTCCTCGCCCTCGATTCCGCGAGGGTACCCCAGCCCGTCCCATCGCTCGTGGTGGCAGTGGGCCACGTCACGGGCCACGCGGATGACGTCGGTCTGCGGATCGACGAAGATCTTCGCGCCGATCAGCGTGTGCGTCTGCATCAGATCGCGTTCTTCGGGCGTCAACGGCCCGGGCTTGCGCAGAATCGAGTCGGGAATGCCGATCTTGCCGATATCGTGCATGGGGCTGGCGTACTGCAGGAGTTCGACCTGCGTTTTGGGCAGTCCCATCGCTCGGGCGAGCACCGCCGAACCTCCGGAAATGCGGCGGATGTGGGCGGCCGTGTCGTCGTCACGATACTCCGCCGCCACCGCCAGACGGATGATGGTGTCCAGGTGGGCGGTTTTAAGCTCTTCCTGCAACTGCATGTTGCGCACCGCCAACGACGCCACCGACGCCAGCGCCTCGATCTTGGGCAAGTCCTCAGCCGGGAACTTAAGAATATCGCCGGCGGGGCTTTGGTGGTTGATCAGCTCCAGGACGCCGTGACACTCGCCGCCGGCCGACTGGAGCGGAACCGCCAGCACGCTGCGGGTGCGGTATCGCGTCCGGGCGTCGGCAGAGAGATCCACGTGAAATGGCGTTCCGTCCGGAAGGTCGCGTACGTCGGCGAGATTCATGAGCATGCCCGTGCGCGCGACGAAGGCCGTCAGGCGCGTGTCGCGAATGGAGTGGGTATCGTGCAGCTCGCCCCGCTGGGCCGACTCGTCGCCGATGACGTCGTTCTGGGCGGCAATCAACCGCAACCGCTCGCCCTCGCGAACGAACAGTTTGCCTGCCTCGGCCCGCAAAAGCTTCCGGGCCTCCCGCAGCATGCGCAGAAGCATTCCGCGGTTGTCGTCGCCGCAGTCCATGCTCACATTCAGCAGACTCCCGACGATGGCCTGCTCGTCTGTGGTGATATCGATCTGCACAGAACCCTCTCTTGGTGGACGTGCTCGCCCAGCCCTTCCGTTGTCGGCAATATTCCGGGGGGAGTTAAGCATCCTTTTCCACCGCACGCAGACCGACCCCGGGGACCCGCAATCACGCAAGCACGGACAGCCAAAGAGATTCCCGCCCATCACGGGTCGCTCCATCGCATCAGATCGACGAGCGGAGCATTTTACTTGGCGAGACGCGGAAATCCCGCTAGGATAGCCCCCGGGTTGGGGAGTCCTGCCGCCTCGACGTGCCCCCCTTGCTGCAGGCAACGCCCGATCCCACCGACATGGCCAACAAGAGCGAATTCGACAGCACGGTACTGCCTCACCTCGACTCGGTATTCCGAGGTGCGCTGGCGGTCTCGCGCGATCGCCAGATGGCCGAGGACCTCACCCAGACGACCATCCTCAAAGCGCTCGAACGTTTCGGCTCGTTCCGGGAAGGGTCCAACTGCAAAGCCTGGCTGTTGCGGATTATGCGCAACACCTGGATCGACATCCTCCGTCACCGAAAGGTCGTCGGCCCGCAGGTGTCCGTCGAAGAACAACTGCTCGCCGAGGACGAAGAACCCGACCTGACCGCCTGGAGCGATGCCCGCGACCTGATCGAGAATTTCTCCGACGAGGATGTCATCAACGCCCTGCTGGAGCTTCCCGAAGACCAGCGCCTCACGCTGTACCTCTCCGACGTGGAGCAGTTGAAGCACGAGGAAGTCGGCGAGATCATGGACGTCGCCGTCGGCACCGTGAAAAGCCGCACCTCGCGGGCCCGATCCGAACTCAAAAAGAAACTGATGGACCACGCCAAAGACCTCGGGCTGGCCGGGGAGCGCATGAGCGATGAGTAACCACGATCAATCACGTGACCCGCAGCTGCAACGGCGGCTCCAACGCGCCTTCGCGTCCGTCGGCGCCGGGGAAGATCTCACCGCCCGCATCCAGGCCGCCGTCGACGAGGCCCGCAGCCAAACGCCGGATTCCACCTCTGCCGACCGACCCCGCGTAATCCGCTTCCCGCTGCGACGACGCCTTCTGGTGCCCCTCGGAGCCGCCGCTGCTGTCCTGTTGCTCATTGCCGGGGCGTACATGGTCCATGCCCCGGGCGTTGCGCACGCCTCGCCCCTCGAAGCGATCGAGTGGATGCACGTCAAAGACCTCCAGCCCTGCCGGCGATTCAAGCCGATCGAGGACCCCAACCAGCTCGAGCACTACATCGAGAACAAACTCGGGCTCGAAGCCATTGTCCCGCCGCCCCCCGCCGGCGCGAAGTACGTCGGCGGATGCGTCCGCTCGCTCTGGACCCGCCCTGCCGCCAGCTACCTCATCCAGCTCAACGACAAGTCGGCCTCCGTGGTGATCTTCGCCCGCAAGCCCGAGACGCTCGGTTTCCCCACCGCCCTGAAACGCCACGGGACGACCTTCCACACCGCCACCCACGGCCGGCACAACCTCGCTGCGGTCCGGGTACGCCAGGCCACCTACGCCATCGTCGGCGACGCCGACCCCGAAGACCTTCTCGAACTGCTCCAGGCCGTCCGCGAAAAAGCGGCGACCCGCCGGTAGC
>CAZYIH010000297.1:0-3019 GCA_964646915.1 uncultured Planctomycetaceae bacterium
CGCTGAGATGCTACTCTCGCACCGAACGCGCTTTCCACGAAAAACCGACCGGGCCAGGAACCATCGCAGATCCGTGGGGGAAAAGGCGAACTCGTCGGGCGTGGGGTAGAGACCTGCTCAAACGGGTGCAACAACTCGTTCTCAGGCGTTGGCAGCCGCCGGGGCGAAGTGCGCCTCTGCAGAGGTCTGGAAAGAGGGTGGCGCGATCCCGTGCGGGCTGTAGAGGTAGCCGGGATGACCCTTCATGGCGAACGTCAGCCGATTGTGATGCAGGAAGGCGTCGTGATCACTGATCGCTGCCAGTCGACGGTGTCGGCCATCGAAGTACCGCTGATCCAGGTCGAACTGTTCATCGCCGACGCCATCTGCTCGGCAAACCGACGAATATCCCCTGCCAACAACGCCTCAATCTCCTCCGCCGTAACCATCTTGTCGTCTACGACTTATATCCTGTGGGCACTATTTCCATAAGTCGCTATAAACGCTATATTTACAGGGCGCCCCTGAAAAATGTCGCTCACGAGAGACAAGGCCCGCCATGGGAAAGGCCGCACGATGTCATGTGACGGGCTGACCCCGCCACTCAAATACACAGGTTTCTGTTGCGCAGAACTTGCCAACCTCTTGGTAGCCCAGGGACATAAGCAGCTCGAACACCTCCGGCTCATCCTCAACCTCAGCGACAATCACCGGATGGTCGCGGCGAATCAATGCCTCGCAGCTGTTGATGACCTGCCGGACCATTCCCTCTACATCGATTTTCATAAGCTTGATATCCTGAACATCGATCGAGTCGCCGCGGATCAGTTTGATCCCGCTCTGGTCGTTCTCTGAACGGTCAATCGCATGCAGTCGATTCATGCCTCGATTGCTTTCGCAAACGACCTCGAGCTGGGCCCAGCCGGGCTGGTCGGACAGTCCGGCCTGGATCAGCTCGACGTTCTCGGCCTGATTGACAAGTTTGTTGTGTTCCAGAAGCATGAACGTCTCGGGCGTCGGCTCAATGGCCACGACACGGTCGGCTTGGCAGACTTTGGCAAAGAACATCGTGTGATTGCCGATGCACGCACCGATGTCCATGTACACCCCCCCTGTCCCGTAGCGACCGTAGACAAACGACAGGAGGTCACATTCATAGAATTGCCCGGTTCGCATCATGCGGGACAGGTGGTTGCCCTGGTAGTCCCACAACTCGACCGTGTGCTTACCGAACTGAACGATGTTGCGGTGGTAGCTTCCCGACCCGGGGGTCTGCGACGGTTTGGCCCGAACGTCCGGCCGGGGCGCCGGAGTGGATGCCTCAGTCCGCTGTGCTGCCGGACACAGGGACGCCATCAGCGCGTCGATGCGATCCAGCTGCAGGGCGAGGGAGTAATTCTCCTCAATCTCGCGGCGGTAGCGCGCGGGGTCCCACTCGTCGCTGAGAACCTTGGCTGTGAACTCCTCGGGCGTGAAGAACAGATGATCCTCGTGATAGATGTGCTCCGCGCCGGGGAAGCGGTGGATGATCGGTTTGAGCCCGCGGGCCATCCCCTCCATGATGCCCATGCCCTGACTTTCGATGAGGCTGCTGGAGACGATGACGCTCTTGTCCGCCAGCCACTGATCGATGTCTTTCTGAAAGCCCTCGAACAGCAAGTGCTCCTGCAGACCCATCGCCCGGGATGCGTCCAGGAGGTACTGCTTCAACTGGCGGTCATCCCAATGTCCAGCCACGTGCAGGCGATAGTCCGGGTCTTCCTGCCGGAGACGGTGCATGCACTGCAGCAGCAGTTGAGGGTTCTTCACCGGCCGAAGGTTGCCGATGAACACCATCTCCTTGGTTCGCTCCCCTGCCGACAGCGAGTAACGATCCATGTCCACCCCGTTGGGAAGCGTGACATGGTTGACCTTCCAATCGATGTCGGGAACCACCGACCGGAGTTGATCGAGCACAACGGGGTTGCCCACGTTGATGAGCGTATCGACGCGGCCCCAGTTGATCTTCGTCGGCCAGGGCGTGTAAGCCTCATACCTGTGCAGCCGCACGATCACGCGGCAGGGAGGCTGGGGAGTGATGTGCGTAACGGCGGCAGCCAGATTCGTGGCCCATTCAACCCAGGCCACGTCACACCATTGAACCAGGTCGAGACATTCCCGCTCGTTCTGTTTGTCAACGGTCCGCCCGCTGAACACGCGGACGTCGTAGCTCCGGCGAAGGTGTTCGATGATATGCTTCAGGAACGTATCGCCGTCGGGCCCGCAGAACACGGCGATCCGCCCATCCCTGCCGGCGGGGCCTGTGGAGGACTGACCCGACGTGTCGGCCGTCGGCGAAAGCTTCTCCAGCGCAGCGCGGGCGTCGGGCTGATCGGGATCCAGCGAAAGAGACTTCTTCAGCAGTTCTGCGGCGCTGTCGCTTTGACCCATCTCTACAAGCACGGCAGCTGCGGGTGTCAGAACGTCGGTTCGGTCGCCGGCGTACTGCAGGCAACGTCCCAACATGCCCGCCGCCTTGGAGGGAATGCCCATCTGCATGCACGACCGGGCCAGGCCCAACCAGGCGAGCGGCTCGGCAGGGTCGTCCTGGATGACCGCCTTGAGCAGCTCACCGGCCAACCGGGCATCGCCACACTGCAAGGCCCCTTCCGCCAGGTCCAGCAGATCGGTCGGCGTAACGTCGCCGGCGTTCAGACACGCCCGGCAGGCGTCCTGCGCTTCGCTTCCGCCGCCTTGCTCCAGCAGAGCCCGGGCCTTGTCCAACGCTTCACTCATCGGTTTGCTCCTCGGGAAACTCGTCTTACGGCCCGAACGGCGACCTCTGCCGGTCCCGGTCCGGAGACGGCGCGGCCTGCCATGGCTGCGATGTACGCTTTCCTATCGGAACGACCCGTTGCCCTCTCCGAGCGATCGAGCGAAATTTGCCCCGTCGATGGCGGGCAACTCAATCCGCCACGATTCGCTCCCGCCGGGAGCTGCTTTTCGGCGCATGACAACGCCCCGCGGAGCGGCCGCGGGGCGTTGGTCTTACTTGTGCCGG
>CAZYIH010000298.1:0-3018 GCA_964646915.1 uncultured Planctomycetaceae bacterium
GTTGCTGGACCAACGAGGCATAACGATACGACTTGGGACGCGCATTGCCGGTCTCAAGCGTGGCAACGAAGGGATACTTGCCACAATGGCCGAAGGGCAGGAACTGCCGTTCGACGAGGTTGTGCTCGCTACTGGTCTGGTGGCGTCGCCTGCCGTGTCAGCCCTCGGTCTGGGAGAGAACGGCGTGCGGGTCGATTCGCGTCTGAGGTCTCTGGAAGACCCCGCCATCTTCGCGGCCGGAGATTGCATATCGTTTACACCGCGCGAGCTTCCCAAGGTCGGGGTCTTCGGCGTGCGGGAAGCTCCGATCTTGAAGGTGAATCTGCTGGCTTCCATGACGGGAAGAGAACTCACGCAATACCAGCCGCAAGAGAAGTTCCTGATCATTCTGAATATGGGCGACGGTACAGGGCTGGCGATCCGTGGCGGCTGGCACTGGCACGGAAGGCTGCCGTTCAAACTCAAGCACTTCATCGACAGACGTTTCATGAAGCGATACCAAGGATAACGAAAACCCCTATGAAGGAGACGGGCGATGGACATGAATCAAATTCCCGAACAAAGGCCTTGCCGCCACGGCCGCTCACAGTTGTCGACGGTATGCGCAGCGACCTTTGCAATATGTCTTATCGTGGGCGTGGCTGCTCTTGCGGTATGCCTGGCGGACACCGAGTCCGAGCCCCGGCCGACCCGCGCGTCCCGTAAACAGGCCCTCCTGGCGAAGTTCAACCTTAAGAACCTCGCCCTGGATCCGAACACCATCCACGCCGGCGGCCCGGACAAGGACGGCATCCCCTCGTTGACTGATCCCAACACGCTTCCTGTCGGCAAGGCGAAGTTCCCCGGGCAGTCCCGCATCGTCGTCGTGACCGTCAACAAGAAGACCCGGGGTTACCCCTTGGCGGTCCTGAATTGGCACGAGGCCGTCAACGACAAACTCGGCGACGTGCCCATCGCGGTGATCTACTGCCCCCTGTGCGACTCGGTGAGCGTGGTGGATCGCCGGATCGGGAAAAACACGATCGAGTTCGGCATCAGCGGTCTGCTGCGCAACTCGAATGTGCTGCTGTACGACCGCAGAACCGACGCCCTGTGGTCCCAACTCGGCCTCGAGGCCGTCAGCGGGCCTCACGTCGGCAAGTCGCTCAAGCACCTGCCATGGCAGATCACCACGTTCGAACGCTTCGCAAAGGATTACCCCAAAGCCGACATCCTCAGCCGCAAGACCGGGCACCGACGCAACTACGCCCGTAACCCATATGACGCCTACTTCCGGGTCGACCGGCTGATGTTCCCGGTAATGCATCGTGACAATCGCCTCGAAGCGAAGGCGCGCGTCGTTGGCATACGCCTCGGCAAGACGATCCGCGCCTATCCTCTCAAGAAGATCCGCCGGCGCAAGAACGGGCGGCTGGTCGAGAAACTCCCGGCCGGCGAGATCGTGCTTCAGGCGGACGAAGACAGCGTCGCCGTTCGCAAGGTCCCGAAGAAAGCGTCGGTCGTCCATACCTTCTGGTTCGCCTGGGTTGCGTTCCATCCCGATACGGAGGTGTATGGCCAGGAGCCGACATCCCAGAAAACACCAACCACAGCGCCCAGCACCTCGTCGGATAGCAAGATCAGCGACAGCGAGAGGTAGATGGTCACAGAATCAGCACCCATCCATTCAGAGCGTGACGGGACGGCAGGGGAGTTCGGCCGTTCGAGGTCACTCTGTGCACGGCCTGATTCGTGGCGAATCGCTGCGTGGCTGATCGGTGGCCTTTTGTTGACAGCAGGCATGTGGCTGTGTGTGTGGGCGCGGGGCGCTCAGCTCATCTCCCCGAGCGGGCTGGTGCTGGCGAACGTCGGCATGGGCGTGCTGTTCCTGGCATTGTTGGCTGTTCGTCCTGGACAGATGAACCGGCCCCTGTGGTTAGCGGTGATTTCGCTGGCGATCCTGATGCGGCTGCCGTGGTTCTCTATGCCTGCATCCAGCGGGGAGGACTACTGCCGATACATGTGGGATGGGGCAGTCACCGCCCACTGGATCAGCCCGTACAAACACGCACCGCAGGACGTTGCCGCCGGGCGCGTCGGCGATCCTGCGCTCCAGCGCCTCGCCGAGACCGGCCGGGAGACCCTCGAAGGCGTTAACCATCCGCACCTACGGACGATCTACCCGCCCGTGGCCCAAAGCGCATTTGCCTTGGCTTACTGGATCACGCCCTTCGACTTGACCGGATGGCGATTGGTTATGTTTGCCTTCGACGGCATCGCGGCCGTGGCTGTGGTCGGCCTGTTACGGAAGGCGGCTCTGCCACTGTCGCTGACATTCGTCTATCTGTGGAACCCGCTGTTGGTGACCGAGAGCTACGGTGGCTGCCACGTGGACCTTTTGGCCGGGGCGATGGTCGCGGTTTTCGTCTGGAGCCTCGTCGCAAAACGACCGCTTGCGGCGGGCGCGTCGCTGGTGCTGGCCGTGGGCGCAAAGCTCTGGCCGATGCTGTTGCTGCCGTTTCTATTGGGGGCCTTCCGGGGGCGATGGCGGTCGCTCGCTTTGTCCGGGGCACTCGTCGCGGGGGGGCTGGGCGTGCTGGCCGTTCTGCTCACCGGGGCCTTCGGTGCGTCGGTCGACAGCGGGCTGCTGACCTATGCAAAATCTTGGTCCGGGCGTTCCGGAGCCTACTCCCTGTTTGCAACAGTCGGCTGGTGGTTGCGGCCCTGGCTGCCTTTTGATCTTGATGGCTCCTATGTCGGTCGCGCCCTGATGATGCTTGTCTTCCTCCCGGCCATACTATGGTTGGCGCTGCGAGGCCGCGACGATGTCCCGTCGCTTTGCCGGCGTGTGGGTTTGGTCATCCTCCTGATGCTCCTTCTGGGGCCGGTGCTCTGGCCGTGGTACTATGTCGCGGTTATCCCGCTGGCGGCCGTCGCCAGGCCTCGCGCAGGCCTGCTGCTGTGGACGGCCTTGCTGCCGCTGTGCTACCTGGAGGGTTCCGGCCTCTCCGCGACCCACCTGACCTGGATCGTCCACGT
>CAZYIH010000299.1:0-2999 GCA_964646915.1 uncultured Planctomycetaceae bacterium
CGGATGCGCGACTGGAGAATGTGTCGTGCGATCCCGCGAGCCTGCTCCATCGCCTGGCCTTCAAGCTCGCCGGAACCCGCGATGGACCCGGTCCGCTTGATCAGATGGAACCCGAAGCCGCTGTGAACCACGTCGCTCATTTCGTCCTTCTTCAGCGCGAAGGCTACCTCGGCGAAGGCGACGTCCATGCGATGGAACTGGAAGCTGCCCAGCGACCCGCCGTCCTGCGAGGAAGGGCACGAAGAATACTGCTCCGCAGCCTTGGCGAAGGTGATCTTGCCGTCGGTGATGGCCTTGCGGATCTTCTCGACCTTCTTGCGGGCGGCGAGCTGGTCGGCCGTCGTGTCGGTGTAATCGCTCTTGATGAGGATGTGACTGGCCTCGACGGTGGTCCCGTCGAACCAGGAGGGGTGCTTCTTGATCATCGCGTCGATCTTCTCCTCGGTGATGGCCTTCTTGCCGTACTTCGCCAGACTGATGTCGGTGGTGATGCTGTCTTCGGTCATGCCCTGCATCGCCATGACCATCTCGATGCTCACCCGAGGCTGAAGGAGGGTCTGCATGCCCATCTTGAAGGCGGTCACCTCGTCCTCGCTCACCGTCACGTCCTTGTCGGCCAGGAAGAGCTTCGTGAGCTCAGCGAAGATCAACCGATCGGTCAGCCCTTCGCGGATATCGTCCATCTTGTGGGCGGGGATGGAATTGGGCAATGAATCGACGATGCCGGCGAGTTGACTTTCCTTCACGGGGATCGGGCCGACGGTGTAGAGCACGGCGTCCTTGGTGGCTTGGTTGGCGTCGACAGCCTCATTGGCGTCGGTGGCGGTGAGTTTCTCCACCGCCGGGACCTCTTCAGCCGCTTCCTGGGCCCATACGAATCCTCCAGCCAGCAGCGTCGCCAGCGTCAATGTCCAGATGCAGATAGCTTTCACGTTTGCAGCTCCTTGTGAGGGGAAACTCGTCGCAGCCGCTTCGTCACGGCAGCGTGTTGGTTGTAGGACGCTCGCGCCGGCGGCGCGGTTCGTCTTGATGCGAGATTTCTCGGGCGTGTCATTCTCCGGCGCAGCGGGCCTCCACCAGCTCGCACAGGATGTGGTAGATCACCGCGTGGGTCTCCTGGATGCGCGGGGACGAGTTGGAGTCCACGTCCAGCAGGATGTCGGCCAATTCCGCCGATCGACCACCGCCCCTGCCGGTCAGCACGATCGTTCGCATGCCGACCCGACGGGCCTGTTGGAGTGCGACGACGATGTTCGGCGAATTTCCTGAAGTACTCAGCGCCACCGCGACGTCGCCGGTGCGACCCAGCGCTTCGAGCTGCCGGGCGAAGACCTGCTCGTAGCCGAGGTCGTTGGCCACCGCGGTGAGGATGGACGTATCGGTGCTCAGCGCCACTGCCGGCAGGGCGGCACGCTCCAGGAGAAAACGCCCCACCAGTTCCCCGGCGATGTGCTGGGCGTCGGAGGCAGAGCCACCATTGCCGAACACGTACACCCGCCTGCCGCCCCGCAGAGCGCCGCTGAGCATGTCGGCCGCCTGAGCGATCGGCTCCGCCAGCCGAGAGGCCGCCTCGTCCGTGCATCTCAGAGAATCCTGAAAACTCTGAATAATAGCCTTATCTTTCATAGTCGGTTTCCGATATATATGGAAGTCGCCCCATCGGGGCAGGCCGCATGATATGCTCCCGCCACCGGGAGTGAAACCGTCGTGGCGCAATTTTGGTCCGGATTTAACCGAACCATGACTTGCCGTCGAAGTATCTCCGCTGTAGAATGCGAGATCTCATCAAGGAGCCTTCTTTACTCCGTACCGAGGATGTGTTCTCAGCCGTCTCGCGGACAGGTCGAGAGATTTGCCCGCTCCTCATGGAGGATGGACTTGCGTAAGCCATCGTCTGTCAATGCGATATTGGGGGGGTGTATCACTGTACTGCTTCTGTGCCGACCAACCCTCGGTGTCATCATCCATCCTGTGGACGAAGGCGCGATCTTCGATGCGCCCGCCCCTGCCGTCGTGGGCGCATGGGGGTCGACCGGCTCGTGTGTCGCCATCGCCCCGAACTACGTGGTCACCGCGAAGCACGTCTCGACAACGACCGACGGGGCAGCCGTCCACATCGCCGGGAAGACCTACTACACCACCAACACGGTCGATCACGACAGTGCCGACCTGCGGGTCGCACGCATCGTCACCGCCAACAATGCCCCCGCCAACCTTACCCAGTACGTCTCGCCGTACATGGGCGACGGTGAACTGCTCTTCGAGAATATGGTCATCGCTGGCGTAGGGAAAGTCCGCGGGGAGTCGCTGATGTCCGAGGGCGTGGTCTACGGCTACCGCTGGGCGGACAACCCCGACCGCCAGGTGCGTTTCGGGGTCAACCGCGTGGACTCCATCGCGCCCAATGTGACGATGTCGCTGATCCGGGCGGACTTCGACGGCCCGTACGACATGGACAACCTCGAAGGCGAGTCGATCCTGGCTGGGGGCGACTCGGGGGGAGGATGGTTTGCCCGGGAAAACGACCAATGGTGGCTGATAGGTATCAGCCGATCGGTCAGCAACAATGGGCCCGAGTCGTGGTTCCGCGACCCGGCCGACCCGACCACACCCGATGCGGACACAGCCCTCGCCCTGCGCGTGAGCAGCTACACCGAATGGCTGTTCCAGAACATCTCGCTGGGGCGGATCCTCGAAGGCGACCTGAACCTCGACGGAACGGTCGACGGTGCCGACGCCGCGATCCTTCAGAGCAATTACGGCTCGGACCAGAGCACCCTGCTGTGGACCGACGGCGACCTCACCGGAGACGGTAAGGTGACCTTCAACGACGCCTGGCTGCTCCTGCAGAACTACGGGGCCACGTCGGCTCCCATCCCGGACGTGCCCGAGCCGACCACAGCAATGCTGCTCATCTCCGCCGCCGCGATGCTCCTGCGACGACGCCGCTGACGGCTCGCGCCGCGTGTTGCGAATTCCCGTTGCATGGGCTTCCAGCC
>CAZYIH010000300.1:0-2975 GCA_964646915.1 uncultured Planctomycetaceae bacterium
ATAGAGATGCAGGCCCATCTGGGGGGCCTCTCCGGGAAGGAACCGAAGACTCATGAAACTCGACATTCGCACCACGAACAAGAACGGATTCATTGTCGCCACCTGCCCGTCGCTTCCGGGCTGTACCACGCGAGGCATGTCGATGTCCGACACGCTGGACCGCCACACGACGGCCGTCTGGGGCTACCTGGCATCGGTGACGAACTTCCTGCCAAGCCGGCTGGAACTGCACGTGGACGGAAACGTGTTTACCTCCACGCCGCCGGCCGACACGCGACTTCGCGTCAGTGCGTAAAGCCTGTCCGGCCGATTGCCCGGAGGTTCCGGCGCCAACCGGCGCGATGGCTCTGGGCCCCTTCGTTCTCAGCGAAGCTTCCACAGGGCGACGCGCGCCGCTTTGACCACCTTCGGGTCGGCATCCTTCAGCAGCTTCTCCAGCGGACCGATCGCACTTGCATCCCCCAACCGCCCCAGCGCCCACGCAGCCGACGCGCGGATGTCGGGGTCGGGCGATTCCAGCAGTTTCACCAGAGGCCCTGTCGCCTTGTCCGGGCGCCGCTCGCCGATCACGCGAATCGCCACCAGCTTGGCGACCTTCGAGCCCGATTCCAGTTGATCCATCAATGGTCCGACGGCCGCCTTGCCGATGGCGAACAGTGCCTGACCGGCCGGGGTGTGCAAGGATGCCTCGGGGCCGTTGAGGATCTCGATCAGCGGGCCCACCGCCGAGCGACCGGTCTTCTTCAGCGCCCAGATCGCGGCTTTTCGGTCCGAGGCGTCGTCCCGCCCCAGCGCCTTGAGGGCTGCCTCCAGGGCGGCCGGTTCGTCAAAGCCCCCCAGCGCCACAAGGGCGATCGCCCGCATCTCGCCCGAGCGGTGGCGGGTCAGCTTCATCACCAGCGGCAGCGCGTCGGCCTGGCCGATGTCGCCCACGGCACGGACGGCCGCCATTGTCGCCTTGGCGGGCGATCGGCTGCCCTCTGCCTTCCTCGCCACCGCCAGCAGGGCCGGGGTGGCGTTGGGGTCGCCGATGGCTCCCAGCGCGTCGGCGGAAAGAAAACGCACAGTCGGGTCCGGGTCGGACAAGGCGTCACACAGACCGGGAACCGCCGGAGCATACCTGGTCGATCCCAGTCGCCGCACCGCCGCACGCCGCACGTCCGTCGATTCGGCGTTGAGCAGCGTCACCACCCACGGCAGCGCCGCGGGGGTGGGGTCCTCGGCGATGGCCAGCCCCGCCAGCTCCCGCAGCGCGTCGGCCGGGTCGTTCAGCAACCCCGCGAGGGTCTCCGGCGCCGAGCCCCCGTGAATGGTCCGGACCAGCTCCAGCGTCCTGCGGCGTTTGTCCAGGGGATGCGTCCTGTCGGCGGCGTAGCTCGCCAACGCCTCGGCCGCGGCGTTGCCGGCCATCCGGACCTCGCGCCGCAACAGTTCGCGCCGGTCCCGATCTCCCTTGTTGAGCAGGTTCAACAACTTCTCGACCGCCTCGGCCGTCCCGACCCGCGCCAGGGCCCGGGCGACACGTCCGCGGACCTGTCGCCGGCGGGATTCCAGCTCGCGACGGATCGGCTGGGCCGACGCCCGTTGGATTTCCTCAGCCTTTCGCTCGTCACTCAGGGAGGCCCACCACTGCGCCCCGTGGCGCTCGCGGAAGTACTGCTCCACGAGCGAGCCGCCCCAGTCCTGGCGATTTTCGGCGACCGTCGCCGCCAGCCGACCCGCCTCCGCGTGGATCCGCTCCTGCCGACGCGCCTTGCTGAGCGCCGACCACTTGTCCCACCCGGTCCGGGCGGCGAGCACGGTTTCCAGCTCCGCGGTGGCCTGTCTGCTGAGGGGCGTTTCCACCAGCTCGCGGATGTGATCGGCTTCAGCGCTGAGCAGGCTGAGGCGTCTCTTGGCTTCGTGGGGATAGCGCACCCTGCCGGGCAGGCCGCCACTGTGGCGCCGCATGAGCTGCTCGATCAGCATCGCCCGGCGCGCGCCGGATGGCGTCCGCTCAATGCGCTGCCGGTAGCGTTTCTCCTGTGTTTCGCTGAGTGGATTCTCCAGCAACGCCAGCAGCGCCGCCACCGCCCTGCCGTCGCCCAACTCCGCCAGCCCCGACGCCGCTGCAAGGCGAAGCTCGCTGGACTCCTCCGACAGCGCCGCAGCCAGCGCGTCGCCCGCCCGGGGATCGCGGAGCTTCCCGAGCGTCTGGGCGGCTGAGATGCGGGCATCAAGCTGGCCGCGCGCGAGCACCCGGGAGACGGGGGCAATCGCCGGTTCGCCCAGCCCGACCAGCGCGTCGGAGGCGAGGGTCCGCACCATCATCCGGGAATCGCCCAAGGCGACGGCCAACGCATCGGCTGTGCGGGGCGTGGCGAGCTTCGTCAGCGCCTCAGCCGCCGTCACGCGCAGCGCGTCGGCAGGATGCTTCAACTGGGCCGCAATCGCCCCGGCGGCCCGGCGAACGCCGAGCTGCTTGAGCGAGTCGATGGCCGAGCGGCGCACGGCGATGCTCGAATCGTCCAAAGCGGACATCAGCACACCGGCGGCATTCGGGTCGCCCAGTTTTCCCAGCATCTTGGCTGCGGCGATCCGCTGCGGTGTCGTGCCGTTCTCCATCGCCGCGATCGCCCGAGCCCGGGGGCTCGCGGTCGCCTGGGTGTCCTCGTCCCCGCAACCGCCCACGATGAGCAACATCGCGATCAGCAGCATCGTCATCCACGTCGCCGGCATTCTTGCGGTCATGATTCCTCTTGGGGTGCGTATGGTGTCACCTGCCTGCCTACAGGATACAACCGCGGCTGCGACGGGCAAGTTTCTCGCGCGTTGCCTGTGCGCGCAGTAGCGGACCCGCCGGAGAACCGACGGGCCCGCTGATTGCTTCGATCATCCTGCGAGGGCTGCTTACATCTGGGCGAGCTTCTCGGCCAGATCGGCGGTGCGGCAGGAGTAGCCCCACTCGTTGTCGTACCACATGGTGACCTTGGCCA
>CAZYIH010000301.1:0-2951 GCA_964646915.1 uncultured Planctomycetaceae bacterium
TCGATCCGCCCATCCACAGAACCCAACCCAAGGCAAGGCGATGACCTGGACGATAGACGACGCATCCCTCCCCTGCGACCATCCGGACTTCCTCTCGACGATTTTCACCGTGGGCAACGGGTCCACCTGCACGCGCGGCACGGCGAGCGACGACGACGTATCGGCCTTTCGCGGCGTGTACCTCTCGGGGCTGTACACCCGGGCCGGTTACGGATTGATGTACTTCCTGGCCGGGCCATATTGGCCGATGCTGGCCGTGCGGATGGGTGACGAGACACTCACCGCCGCCGGCGTCTCGCGATCGCTGGACATGCGGGCCGGGCTGCTCACGACGACCGCTGTCTACGAGCACAACGGCGCGAAACTCCGCGTGAGCGAGGAGCGATTCGCCGCGCTGCACGACGCGACGCTCATGATGCAGCGGGTTACGGTGAACGTGGACCAGGCGCCCGGGGAGATCCATCTGGCGATGGGACTCGACGGGGACGTGCGAAACCACCGCGCGAAATACTTCCAGCCCGGGCAAATGCCCAACAGCGACGAGCATGGCCTGAAGCTTTCGCACGTCGATTCGCTCAGCGCCGACGAGGCGGGGATGCACGTGACGCTCCTGTCGCCTCAGACGCAGAAGCGCATCGCGTCGGCTGCCGTTGTTCGGCAGAGCGACGGGGCCCGCTGTCCCGTCGAGTCGCGCAGCACCGAGTCGGCCGTCGAGACTGTTTTTACCATCGCCCCGGGTGCCCAGGACCAATCGCTGGTGTTCACCAAGGCCTGCCGACTGGTCGGCGACGTGGAAGAGGGCATCGTCGAGCGAACCTTCGCTCCCCGGGAACTCATCGGCCAGTTGGATCGAGTCCGTTGGGAGGACGCCCTGGCAAACCATCGCGCCGCATGGGATGCGTTC
Organism: uncultured Planctomycetaceae bacterium; assembly: GCA_964646915.1. Lineage (GTDB taxonomy): Bacteria > Planctomycetota > Phycisphaerae > SM23-33 > SM23-33 > CAZFPT01. The sequence continues at coordinate 905 of CAZYIH010000301.1, forward strand.
TGGGAACGGGCCGACGTCGAGATCGTCGGCGACCAGACCGCCCAGCGGGCCGTCCGTTACGCCCTGTTCGCCACGCGCATCGCCGCCCCGCAGGACCAGGGTCGAAGCTCCCTGGGCGCGAAGAACCTCACGGGAGACTGGTACCGCGGCGCGGTGTTCTGGGACATGGAACTATTTCAGCTTCCGCTGCTGGCAGCGGTCCAGCCGGAGCTCAGCGAGAACCACGTGCTCTACCGCCATCGCCGCCTGCCGGCTGCCCGCACGCTGGCGAGCCAGGACGGCTACGACGGGGCACGCTTCCCATGGCAGTCCTACGCGACCGGGCTGGAGGAGCCCCCCTGCATTGGCGGGTTCCTCTATCAGCAGGTACACCTCAACGCGGACATCGCCTGGGGCGTGCTGCACCACTGGGACCTCACCGGCGACCGGGCGATCATGCTCAACGCCGGACTCGAGGTGCTCATCGAGGTCAGCCGATACTGGCGAACCCGCGCCCAGCGCAGCCAGGACGGGATGTGGCACATCCGCCACGTGTGCGGCCCCGACGAGGTGCACAAGGACGTGGATGACAACGCCTGGACCAACCGCATGGTCAAGGAAGTGCTCCGTCGCACCGTAGCCGTCCTCGATGTGCTGCGCGAGGAAGACGGGTCGGCCGTCGCGGCGCTTCTGGAAGAACTGAACGTCTCCGCCGAGGAGATCACCGCCTGGGGGCAGATCGCCGATCACATGTACTTCCCCACGCTTGCGAACAAACAGGTACTCGCCCAGTTCGAGGGGTTCGGGAACTGCGCCGAACCCAGCTACGCCGCCCGAAAGGAGGCGTCCGGATCCGACAAGACCAACAAGCAGGCCGACACGCTGCTGCTGTTCCAGACGCTCTCGTCGACGTTCTGGGACGGCGACCTGCAGCGGCACTACGACCAGTACGCCCCGCTGTGCACGCAGACCTCGTCGCTGTCGATGTGCACGCACGCACTGTTGGCCGCCCGGCTGGGACGAAAGCGCGACGCCCGGAAATTCTTCGACGCCGCCGCCGGCGTGGACCTGGCCGACTCGTACGCCAACACGCGCCACGGAATCCACGGCGCCGGCCAAGGGGGCATCTGGCTGGCGGTGGTGCAGGGGTTTGGCGGCCTGGAGACCCAGCCCTCCACCACAGCCGAGCCGTCCGGACTGCGCATCGACCCCAATCTGCCCGAGCAGTGGGAACGCCTGGCCTACCGCTTCACCTGGCGCGGGACACGCATCAAGGTGACCGTCTCGTCCGATTCGCTTACGATGGAGAACCTCGGAACCGAGCGGGCTGCCCCCATCCGCGTGGGCAATGAGATGGTCGAGCTGGCAGCCGGCGAAACGAAGCAACTGCCCTGCCAACGCCACTGGGACGCTCCGCAGATGGAGGCGGTCATCTTCGACCTCGACGGGGTGCTGGTGAAGACCGACCACTTCCACTACCAGGCGTGGAAGGCGTTGGCCGACGAGCTGGGGCTGGCGTTCGACGAGGAGGTCAACCATCAGCTGCGCGGCGTATCCCGGCAGGAGAGTCTGCGGATCATTTACCGCCACAACGACGCTGAGCTGCCCGACGAGGGCACCTTCACCGCCCAGTGCACGCGAAAGAACGAGCAGTACAAGACGCTCATCGAGGGGATGACCGCCGACGACGTCCTGCCCGGGGCGATCGAGCTGCTCACCGAGCTGCGTGACGCGGGCGTGAAAATCGCCCTCGCCTCAGCCAGCCGAAACGCCGCCAAGGTGCTCCAACGCACGGGGCTGGGGGCGTACTTCAACGCCATCTCCGACGGCACGTGCGTGACGAAGTCCAAGCCCTCCCCGCAGGGCTTCACGGTGGCCGCCCAGCGCTGCGGCGTGCTGCCCTGGAACTGCGTGGGCGTGGAAGACGCCGCCGCCGGCGTGGAAGCCATCGCCAGAGCGGGCATGGTGTCGGTGGGCGTCGGCACATCGGCCCGGGAGGCCGACGTGTGCGTCGACGACGTCGGCGAGCTGTCGCTCGAATCGCTGCGGGACGCCTTCGCCTCCCACG
>CAZYIH010000302.1:0-2944 GCA_964646915.1 uncultured Planctomycetaceae bacterium
CGTGTTCACAGCACGGTGAAGTTCCCCGCGAGCATCATGCTGGTAGCCGCGATGAACCCCTGCCCGTGCGGCTATTACACGGACCCGAAGCGGAGCTGCAAGTGCAGCCCGTTGGCCATCGAGCGGTACATGGGGCGGATCTCCGGGCCGTTGATCGACCGGGTGGACATCCACGTGGAAGTGCCGCCGGTGGCGTGGAAGGACCTCCGCAGCGAAGGCGGGAGCGGGCTGAGCTCCGCGGAGATCCGGCGGCAGGTGGTATTGGCACGCGGCAGGCAGCGGGAGCGGTTCGCGGGCAATGGGACAGCCACCAACGCGACGATGAGTTCGCGGGAGGTGCGGGAGCACTGCCGGCTGGACGCCCAGAGCGAAAGTCTGCTCAAGCGTGCCCTGACGGAGTTGGGGCTCTCGGCCCGGGCGCACGACAAGATTCTCCGCGTCAGCCGAACGATTGCGGACCTGGAAGGCGAACCGCGCATCGCGCCGCACCACGTTGCCGAGGCGGTGCAATACCGCCGGCTGGACCGGAAGCTCTGAGCACAGTGGGGATTCAGAGGAGTTGCGAGGCCTGCTGCCTGTTACTGGGGCGGGACGGCCGGGGGAGTGACCGAGAGGTCACGCCTCGGCGATGCGCTGGTGAACGGTTTCGCGAAGCTTGGCGGCGAACCCGGCCCGGATGGCGAGCGAATCCACAAACGCTTTGCGATAGCGGCAGCGAAGCGCGCAGGGGTCGCCGGGCAAGTCATTCGGGCAGTCGCACTTGCCGTTGATTACATCGGGCGGGTTGTCCGGGTCCCGAAAGGGACAGCCATCAATACTCATCGTCCTGGTCCTGCTTTGAATTCCACGCAATCGGCAGCCAAATCGCTGATCGAACAGTATGCGCGCACGGGTATGTACTGTCCACTCCACAATATGAACGGCCGGGAGGCCGGGAGCGATCCGTCATTCTGCCGGATTTCCGGCCAGGCCCATACACCGCAGCGATACGGTCTGTCGTATGGGCGCGATCGCAGTCCGCGTATGTTCGTGCCGCAAGTGCCCTACCGACGTCGTCGCAGCAGCACTCCCAGGGCCGACACCGCCAGCAAGCTCATCGTCGCGGGCTCGGGTACGACGCCGTACGCCTTGACCGTGAAGGCTTGGCCATCCCAGACATCGGCGACGTCCTCCCACTGGCCGTCAATCGTGTCGAAATAGTAGCACCAGTTGTTCTGGAGCATCTCCACCGATCCGGTGTTGCCGGTACCGTCATTTGTATAGGCCATGACCTGGTCGGCTCCGTCGGTGAAGTCCAGGAACACAACGAAGTCGTCATCGGGGGCGATCTCGATCGTCTCCGCAAGATCGACGGTATGGTAGCCGGCCACGTCGGCAACGCCGGTAAGCTCGCCGAGTGGGTCGGCTCCCGCCTGGAGATCGGCGAGGCTGTCGAAGATCTGCACCTCGAATGGTTGAGCATCGTACCGGGTGTAGAAGCTGACAATCCCGATCTGGTCACCCTCGTCACCAGCTTGGAAGACCTGGGCACAGACAGAGCGGTCGGCTACACCACCGTCTGATACCTTGTCAGGCAGGTAGACGCTGTTGTTCAGATTCCCGGTGTAGTCGTGGAAGTAGACGCTCTGGATATCGTCCTTCGAGCCCATTTCGAAGAAAGTGACCTCCCCTCGATCGGTGAAGCGGTCGGTGGAGGTCTCGTAGGACACCCAGAAGTATGTGGGCGCCTGTCCGGCATATGCTGAGTAGTCCGGATCGTTTTCGTCGACCTCGTGGCTGTGCTTAATCAGCCAGGCACCGGGGTTGGGGGCACCGGGAACGACCTTGCTGTCGTCCCAGCCGATGATGTTTACGCCATGGCTACCAAGGCCCTCACCTTCCACGGTGCCATCGTCGTAGTAGGTCCCGGTATTCACGTCGAAGGCATTGAACTCGTGGTGGATCCGCACGTATGGCGCACCGACGGTCATGACCTTCTGCTTGATCGCGTCGATGCCCGAGACGCCATAGGACTTCCGCAGAAAGTATGCCCCTTGAAGGTCGGATGTGTACTCCGCGGGGTACGGCCTGGCGTATGGCCAATTTGCTGTCTTCGGGTCGGGATACTCGTTTCCACTGGGCGTAGTGATCGTACCGTCGTAGTAGCCGAAGTTATCTCCATAGTCGCCTTTGTATTCAAAGGGACATTGGCTTTCATAGAGAGGCCCGTGCAGCCTGGCCATGTGGCTGACGACGATGGGAACCTGTCCGCCTGAGTTCACCCGCCGATTGAAGCCCGGGCTGTGCTGAGGCCAAGTCGTTCCGGTTGCCTCATTGGCGCGGAGGAATTGCTCGGACAGGTTCAGATCGTTGGCCATGCCATCCCACAGGCCGTTGATGCGAATATTGGATTCGACCGAAGTCAGGGCGGCAAACGCCCAGCAAGGGCCCGGCCCGACCTGGTCGTCGATGCGTGTGGAAACGTACTGCTCGCCGTTGGCGTTCCGAAGGTCGAAGTTGGTCGGCAACTCAGCCAGACCCAGCGACGCGATTCCCAGAACAACGACCAACGCGGCTACCCACCTGTGATTTGCCATGTACCCACTCCTTTCTGCTCCCGCATGTGACGGAGGACCATCGGTCCGAAACAGTCCAGAGGGTCCAGAGCGACCGCGACAGCGCCGGTTCACCCCAAACAGTGCCCGAGCGACGGCCCCAAGTGCCCAGCGGCCGAGCTCTTTCCTCCGTGTGCCCGCCACAATCCCACCGCATCGACCGAACGTCGGCCACGCGTGTGCGGCATAGTAAGTCTATATATACCGTAAATGCGGCGATTCTGCAAGCATGGAGATCCCGCAAAATCGCCTGCCTGTGGGCGGCTCTGCATCCCCGGCGAGATCCAGACGCGCGCCGCTTGGCTTCCCGGCCTGGCAGGCGTAAAATAGCGCCCCATGGATCTCTGGAC
>CAZYIH010000303.1:0-2908 GCA_964646915.1 uncultured Planctomycetaceae bacterium
CTTGGTGAAGTAGAACAGGTGCGTGTGGGCACGGGCGAACTTGGCCTTGGTGTTCTGTCCGAACGTGTAATGCCAGATCACCCAGTTCCGCAGCGTAAGCCCCAGTTTTCGGCCGATCATGCGGACCTCGGCGGCGTACTCGGCCCCGATCGCCACCCAGAACGCCCCTGCAGGAGCGAGAATCCGCTCGCAGCCGGCCATCCAGTCATGCGTCCACTGGTAGTATTCGTCGTAGCCTTTGCGATCTTCGTAGACGTCATACTTGTAGCCGATGTTGAACGGCGGATCGGCAAAGACCAGATCGGCGAAGCCTTCCTCCTGGGCATTGAGCCACTCGATGCAATCACCCTGTACGACGGTGTTCTCTGCCGACATATAGCGAATGGTCCTTCCTTGGGGTTTGGGAATCGGGATGAATCGAAGAAGAGTGTACACCGACCGCCCGGGCGGCGCAAAGGCTATTCACGGGTCGATGCGTCGGTCTTTTCAGACTCTGCGCTTTCGCTGCCTGTCTTGTTTTCGCTGTCCTCGGATGGCTTGGCGGGGGCGGATTTTCCGGTAAGCCTGAACTTCTCTGCCACGCTCTGCAACATGGCCGCTGCGTCGTCGGGCGGCTGATTCGTGGCGTTGTACACCAGCGAATACGCCCGGACGGCGTCGTCCTTGGTCGGATGCGGAACGCAGATGATCCGCAGTATCACTACCTCGTAGGATGCCCCGTCGGCCGGCTGGGTCGTGGGAGTCTTCTCGTCCTTCGGACCGATCCACATCGCCAGTTGAGTACCCTCCACGCCAGAAAGTTTCGCCTTGTCCGAAGCGACCGGTGTACACTTGCGGTCGGCGGAGGCGGCTTCGGCCTGGTAGTGCGAGCGGGTCTTGCGGGCCAGATCGACGCACGTGGTGCCCTTCTCTACATCCACCGCCACCACAGCCACCGCAGGTGAGGGGGACGGGACCGGCTTGGCGAGGTAGTCCACCTGCCCCATCGCCACGCCGGTGGGCGTTTCCACGGCGAACCAGCCCTTGGGCGGCTGAACCGAGAAGTCCAGCTTGTAGTGCGTCCAGACAGGCTGATACGACTCGATCTTTAACTCCCGCGGATGCTGAACCGGCACCAGCTTCATGCTCTTGATGACGTTGCCCAGCGTGCGGACCTGGTCGGTCTTTCGGCCTTCGGCGGCCTCGACGGTCAGCACGTAGCAGATCCGCTCGGACTCGTTCTTGAGCTCGCGGATGAAGAATACCCGGGCGGCGGTGGTCTTCTTGCCGCGGAACGTGTACGACAGCAGTCTTGCCGTCCCCTTGATGTCGCACACCGTCATCGGCAGCTTGCGAACCAGCTTGAGGTTCCGGATCGCCAGCGACTTGCCCATTTCCGCGGTCATTGCGTCTGCGATTTCGTCGGCGGTCACCTTCTTTTCGCCCTGCGGGAAGGCCGAGAGCGTCACGCCCAGAACCACTTTGTTCCCCGAGCTCTTGACCGCCCGGATCACGGAGAATCGGCCAGCGGGAACCCGGTATTCGAACGTCTTGGGAACGGCGATCTTCACGCCGGCGTGGGGGAAGGTCTTCGCCTTCTGCATGCCCTCGGCGGGGGCTTGGGCGAACAATGTGGCGCAGGGACCGATCACAGCCAGGATGGCGATAAACACAATAATTCTTCGCATGGGGGCGTTCTCCTGTTCTGCTTCCATGGACACCTCGCCCGGGGGGAGGTTGGCGTGAATTGTACCACAGCCGCCCGGCCCTGTCGCCACCAACTCCGGCCGCCCGCTCAGGCGCCCTGTCGCCAGATGGTGATGACCACGAACGCGACGTACGCCCCCAGCAGCGGGATGCCCTGCCAGCGACGGAACCGGTCGCCGGGCAGAAAAATGAACACGCGAAGCAGAACCAGCACCACGAGCATCGACGGCAGGAGGAAGGTGTAGAATATCGGGTCCACCCGCAGCGGGACGGCTGTGGCTGAGGCGCCGATCACGAACAGGACGTTCAGGATGTCAGCGCCGATGACGTTGCCCACCAGCAGCTCCGAATGACCCTTGATCAGCGAGGCCAGCGCGGTGACCAGCTCGGGAAGCGACGTACCCAGCGCCACCAGCGTCACGGCGATCACCGCCGGCGGGACGCCGTGGTTGGCGGCGATGACCTTCATCGAACCGATGAGGAACTCCGAGCCAATGATGACCATCACCAGCCCGACCAGCAGGATGACCAGCAGCTTCAGCGTGGTCGCGCCGGCCTTGGCGACAGCGGTCGCCTTGGCAGGGAATTCGGCTTCCTTGACCTCCTCGGGGATCAGCTCGGGACGCTGGCGGGACCATCGCACCGACAGGGCCAGATACCCCCCCAACAGCACCAGAAGCAGCACGCCGGCCGGTCGACCGATCCAGGCGTTGGTTATGTCCCCGGCGATCGCCCAGGCGATCAGTGCGATGACGGTCAGAAGCACGCCCGAGCCCAACTGCAGCCAGCCGTGACGCCGGAGAATGAATCGGTCCTTGGGCAACTCCTTCATGCAACAGCACAACCCGAACACCAGGGCGGTATCGCAGATGATCGAACCCACGCCGTTGCCGAGACTCATTCCCCCGTCGCCCCCGATGGCGGCATTGACACTGACGGCTGCCTCGGGACTGGTCGTTCCCAGCGAGACGATCGTCGCCCCGATAAGGACCTTGCTCATGCCCAGCGCCGAGGCGACCCTGGCGGCCGACGAGACGACCTTGTCGGCCCCGATCACCAGCAGGACCACCGCCCCGCCGGCCATCAGCCAGAGCACCCACTCGGTCGGACCCAGCTCGCCGAAGAAGGAGGCCGGTATGATATTCGCCACAAAAGTCATGGCCGGTGATTATGGCCACCCACCCCCCCCCGCGCCAAGAACCATCGTGGCATGGGCTTCCAG
>CAZYIH010000304.1:0-2898 GCA_964646915.1 uncultured Planctomycetaceae bacterium
CGAAGGTCTTGACGCGGGCGACGCCGGTGCGTACTCTCACGGGCCGAACCGATACCGCCTGCCCACCGGGCCAGTCGCCTGTGGCGGGCTTCCAAGAGGACCCACCAGAAGGGATTCGACATGAACCTCATCACCGGCGCCACCGGGTTGCTGGGCAGCCACATTGCCGAGAAGCTCCGCCATAGCGATCAGCCTGTCCGGGCATTGGTCCGCCCGACCAGCGACACCGCCTTTCTCGAAAGCATCGGGGTCGAGCTCGCCTCGGGCGACGTCACGGACCCGGCCTCGCTGGTCAAGGCGATGGAGGGCGTGCATACCGTCTACCACGCCGCCGCCCAGGTGGGCGACTGGGGGCCCTGGGAGCAGTTCCAGGCGGTCACCATCGACGGAACCCGCAACATGCTCGCTGCCGCCGAGAACGCCGGAATCCAGCGGTTCCTGCACATCTCGTCGATCAGCGCTTACGGCCACCCGGATGGGGAAGGCATGGTCCTGGACGAGACCGCCCCGCTGGGGGTGGACCTGCACAAGTGGAGCTACTACTCGCGTGCGAAGGTGGAAGCGGAGAAGCTCGCATGGGCCGCCCACCGCGACGGCCGAGTGCCCGTCACCGTCGTCAAACCCAGTTGGCTGTACGGCGAGCGCGACCGGGCGTCGATGCCTCGCCTCATTCGGGCAATCCGCGCCGGGAAGGGCAAGCTCATCGGCGACGGGTCCAACCGTCTGAACCTCACCTACGCCGGCAACGAAGCGGAAGGCTGCATCCTGGCAGCCACAAACGATGACGCCCTGGGCGAGAACTACAACCTCTCCAACGACGGCGTGATCACCCAGGCGGAGTACATGAACAAGATCGCCGATATCCTCGGCTGCCCGCCGGTGACCAAGAAGGTGCCCTACAAGGTCGCCTACTCCGCGGCGTTCCTGATGGAACTCTTCGGCCATATGGTGGGCAAGAAGACCCCCCCGCTGGTGACCCGCTACTCGGTCTGGTTGATCGGACGGCGTTGCTTCTTCTCGGCAGAGAAGGCCCGCGAAGAGCTTGGCTGGCAGCCGACCGTTTCCTACGACGAGGGCATCGACCGCTCCGTAAGGTGGTGCCTGCAACACGTCGTGGACGCATAGAGCACCGCCGCCGCGGACTTTCCTGCCGGGATTCGTCGGAGACAGGGCGGCCGGCCGTTTCCCGAGCGCCTATCAGTCCAGGAACCGCAGCGACTGGACGCTGTGGACGATGTCTTTCCGCAGGGCGGGGTTGTCGCCGATTTCCAGGACGGCGAACTGGCGGAAGCGGATCTCGTCGAAATCGGCGCACATGAGGAAGAAGAAGATCGCCTCGTCGATGGGTTCCTCGTCGAACTGGGCGGTCATCACGAACTCGTCTTCACTGACGGCCGGGTCGTGGTCGAGATAGGCGGCGTCGATCGATTCGTGCCAATCGTCGGCATCGTCGGCGTAGATCACGATGTTCCGCGCATTGGTCTCGATCAGCCGGGTCGCCACCCGGTCCATCATGAACTCCGGCAGGCCGCCGGGCGGGCCGATCAGCAGGCAGGTCCAGGGCTCGCGCCCCCCTTCCGGGGCATCGAACCCCTCGGCGCCCTCCCATCGGGCGTACCAGATCCGCCGGTGCGCGAAATCGCTCAGGTGTTCCATGACCGCTGCACCGTACCTTCCCGGCGCGAAGACCGCGTGAAGACCACTACTGGACGATGTGGCCGTCGCCGGTAACCACCCACTTGTAGGTCGTCAGGTCGGCGGCCCCCATCGGCCCGCGTGCATGGAGCTTGTCGGTGCTGATCCCGATCTCCGCGCCAAGCCCGTAGCGGGCCCCGTCGGAGAACCGTGTCGAAGCGTTGACCATCACGCTGGAGGAGTCCACCGCACCCACAAAGGCCTCCCCCGCCGCGATGGACCGCGTGACGATCGCGTCGGTGTGCTTGCTGCCGTACGTGTTGATGTGTTCGACGGCCGACGCCGCATCGGGCACGACCTTCACCGACAGCACCAGCTCCAGGTATTCCTCGCCCCAGTCGGCCTCGCTCGCCTCGTGCATCTCCGGGACGATCTGCCGCGACCGCTCACAGCCACGAAGCTCCACGCCGGCCTCGATCAGCCGCCGGGCGATCCGGGGCAGGAACGTCTCGGCCACCGCTTCATCCACCAGCAGCGTCTCCATGGCGTTGCAGACGGCCGGGTATTGCACCTTCGAGTTAAAGGCGATCTCCTCGGCCATGTTCAGGTCGGCCTCGGAATGCACGTAGACATGGCAGATCCCGTCATAGTGCTTGATGACCGGAACCGTCGCCGCCTCGGTGACCGCGCGAATCAGCCCGGCCCCGCCGCGCGGAATAATCAGATCGATCAGCCCCTCCGCCGTCGCCATCGCCGGGACGACCGCGCGGTCGGGCGTGTCGATGACCGTCATCGCCGCCTCGGGCAACTCCGCCGCCGCAATGCCCTCGCGGAACACCTTCGCGATCGCCAGGTTCGAGTGAATCGCTTCTTTCCCGCCCCGGAGAATCACCGCGTTTCCGCTCTTGATACACAGACCGGCCGCGTCGGACGTCACGTTCGGGCGGGACTCGAAGATGATCCCGATCACGCCGATGGGCACACGACGCTTCTCCACCCGAATGCCGTTGGGACGGTTGCTGGCGGATATCGCCTCGCCCACCGGGTCCACCTGCAAAGCCATCTCTTCCAGGGCGGTGGCCATCTTGTCGATTCGCTCGTCGTCCAGCGTAAGACGTTTGACCATCGCACCGCTCAGGCCGAACTCCTCGCTGCGGGCCAGATCCCTGGCGTTTTCTTCCTGCAGGGTCGATCGGTTCTCGCGGATGGCGGCGGCACAGGTCCTCAGGGCGCGGTCGCGCTGCTCGCCGCGCGTTACCGCCA
>CAZYIH010000305.1:0-2895 GCA_964646915.1 uncultured Planctomycetaceae bacterium
GGTTCTCGGCAATCTGCTCAACGGTCTCGCGGTCTGTCGCGGCGAGGCGATCTTTGATGATGAGTGAACCCAACGCCACACGCGCCGGCTTGGCAGGACAACCCAGGCCGTTGAAATGCGTCGAATACTCGTCTTCGATCTTCTGCCACGGAATCTGCTTGGCCAGAATGACCCAGCGGTTATCACTGCGGAGTTTGCCGCCGAACGGGAGATAGAAATTCTCGAACTTCAACTGATGGGCTGCCTGTTTGCGATACATCCGTGGGCTCCAGGTGCAAGGGTTTTGATGTCGTTTGCGTGAAATCCGTTCACCTGCACCAGTATAAGCCAAAGCTATGCAATTGTAAAATCAGCAGTTAAGTCCTATTCAGCAAGCCCGAAATACTTCTCATCGTGTTCCTCGCCGGGCTGATGCTACTGGTCGGCTGCGGCAGGGGCGTATCCAAAGACAACTACGACAAGATCGAGAACGACATGACCGTCGAGCAGGTCAAAGGCCTTCTCGGCGAGCCGGATGCCGATTCGTCCGCCGGCGGAGTGTCGGTGGGTGGCCTCAGTGCCGAATCGCTGACTTGGACCGATGGCGAGAAGACGATCACCGTCGGCTTTGCCAACGGCAAGGTCGTCTCCAAGGCGGCCAAGGGCTTGGGCGAATAGCGGCCGGCTACCCGCCCTGCCTCGTCGAGGCCTCGCCCTGTCGGGAACGGGTCGGCTCTGCTACAATGCCCGCATGAACGAGCAACGCATCCCCACCATTCTGGCGTGCAATTGTGGCAATACGCGAATCCAGATCGCCGCGGTCGCCGGCGAGGAAGTCACCGGCTTGGCGTCGTTTCCGCTGGGCCAGTTGGACGGCCTGGGTCCGGCCGTGGCGGAACTCTTCGCCACCCTCGACGATCCCAAACGCATCGCCGCAGCCAGCGTGAACCCCGCCGCCCTCAAAGCCCTCGAAGCGGCCGTGCTGCAACACGGCGGGCGGGAGGTCCTCGTCGTCGGACGCGACCTGCCCTTGCCGATCGACACCGAACTGCCGGACCCGGGCTCCATCGGCACCGACCGGCTGTGCGCCGCATCGGCCGCCTTCGACCGGCTCGGCCAGGCCTGCGTGGTGGCCGACTTCGGAACCGCCGTCACCATCGACGCCGTCAACGATGCGGGCGTCTTCCTCGGCGGGGCGATCCTGCCGGGCCTGGCCATGGGCGCCCGCGCCCTGGCCAGCCAAACCGCCCAACTGCCGCAGGTCGTCCCGGCCGAACCGGCCGGCGCGTTCGGCAAGAATACCGAGCAAGCCATCCTCGGCGGTCTGCTCGGCAGTGCCCGCGGGGCGCTGCGCTACTTCACCGAAACCTACGCCACCGAGCTGGGCTCCTGGCCCAGCGTCATCGTCACCGGAGGCGATGCGGCGCTGGTCTGCCCCCGGCCTGGCGAGGACGGACTCGTCCAGGCCGTCGTAGACGACCTGGCACTGCGCGGCGTGGCGATGGCCTGCTATCGACGCCTGCTCGACTCGCAATGACCCCGACGACGCAAGCCACCGCCGCACTGCTGACCCCGCCAGGCCGGGGCGGCATTGCGACAATCGCCCTGACCGGCCCGGCGAGCCTGCACCTGCTGGCCCGCGTATTCCGCGCCCGGCCCGGCAGCGAACCGCCCCATGCCATCGCCCCGCCGGACAAACTCCAGCTCGGCGAAGTCTTCGATGCCGACGGCCCGATCGACGAAGCGCTCGTGGCCGTCACGCCCCGAGGCCTGGAGATCAACCTCCACGGCGGGCCGGTCGGCGTCCACCGCCTGCTGGACTACCTCGCCCGCCTCGGCGCACAACGGGTAGCGCCGGGCAAGGCGCGACCTCTGCTGGACGCGACGCATCCGCAATGGAACAATCCCGCCATCGGCGAGGAACTCCTGGCCGCCCTGCCCGGCGCAGCCAGCCTGCTGGTCGTCCGCATGCTGTCGGTGCAGTGGTCGGCCGGGCTGAGCGAACTGGCCCGGACGGCCCTGGATGAGCTCGCAACCGATCGCGCCGAGCAACTGCGCCAGGCGGCGGCCGGCCTGGAGATCATGCGTCGGCTGACCGACCCGCCGGAGGTGGTTCTGGCCGGTGCGCCCAATGCGGGCAAGAGCAGTCTGGCCAATGCACTGATCGGCCGCGATGTGTCCATCGTGCACGACACCGCCGGCACGACGCGCGACTGGGTCCGCGAGTTGACCTGCCCGGCCGGTCGGCCGATCTGGCTGACCGATACCGCCGGGCTGTGGCAGGCCGAGCAAGACCTCGACGCCGAAGCCGTCCGCCGCGCGTGGGATTGCATCGACCAGGCCGACCTCGTGATCCTCTGCACCCCGGCCGGCAGTCAACCAACGCCCCTGCCGCGAGAAATTCACGCCCCGCTCCTGGCCGTGGCGACCAAAGCGGACCTCGCCGCCCCGGATGCATTGCGGGCTGAACCGCTGGCTATCTCCACGCACACCGGAGTTGGCCTCGATGCGCTGCGGGCTGCGATGGTGGCTCGACTGGACCTGGCTGAGCTGAACGAGAGCGTGCCGCGTGCGTTCACCGCGCGTCAGGCTGCGCTGCTCACCGCCGCTGCCGACGCACTGGATGCCGGGGCGATTGACACCGCCTGGACCGGCCTCGATACGCTGCTTACACTCTCCGCTACCCAGGGAGACACCTGCTGTTGTGCAGCGCGGTAGGCTACTCCTTCTCCCTGCTGCACAACAAGGAATTCCAATGAATAATTGGGAATCGGAGGGACAAAATTCTGACGGTTTCTTCACAACGAAGATAACCCTGAAGAATGGAAACGTTCTTTATGCCCGTGATTGCGGGAAATAGGCTTTCAGGGGTATTTACTTGACTCAGGTTACCCCTACATGTAGTGTCGTTGGCCA
>CAZYIH010000306.1:0-2887 GCA_964646915.1 uncultured Planctomycetaceae bacterium
CCGGGTGAGCAATCACCCGGGGCTACCCAACCGCATGCGGCACGGAACGACGGCGGGGCTATTCCAGCTCGTGGGCGACGTTCACGACGTCGTCATCGCTCATTTCGCTGATACCGGGAAAGAGCCTCGTCAGGCGGTCCAGCACGGTCGACTGGATGCGGGCGATGTCCTCGACGGTCGACATCTGGTGCGAGAGGATGTCCCGCGAGGAGATCATCCCTACCGCCCTGCCGTGTTCGATGATCGGCAGATGGCGGATCGCGTGGTGGGCCATCGTCTGCTGGGCCTTGGCGATGGACGTGTCGCGGTCGCAGTGGATCAGCTCGGAGGTCATCACCTCGGCAACGGGCGTCTTCTTGGGGTTCAGACCGGCCCCGACGACCTTCACCAGCACGTCCCGCTCCGAGAGAATCCCGGCCAGGTCGCCCTCGGCCGTCTCGACGACGACGCAGCCCACGCCGTATTTGGCCATTTTCTTGGCTGCCCGAGTGACGGTCTGGTCGACGGTGACGGCGATGACATTGTCATGCTTCTTGCGCATGATCCCGCGAATTCGTGGCGTACTGGGCATGGCGTGTAACCTGCAGAAAGACATGGAACCGATCGGCCGACACGACCCCCGCACCGGCGCCCCATGACTGTATCGACGCGATCGGCTGGGCACTTTCGTCCGGCCTGGGCGTTTCCCATCGACTGCGGCAGAATCGCCCGGATTATGCGGAACGTGCCTCGCCGGGGCCTTATTCCGCGCCTGCCGATCCTTCCAGCAGCGGTCTTCGCTTGGCAAGCAGTTCCGAAAGCCGATCGAGAAGCTGTTTGTGCGTCTCCTGCATGGACCCCTCACCTACGGCGATCTCGCCCAGGAGCGCCACCATGCAATCGAAATCTTCCAGGTCGATCCGCTCGGGGGCGATTCTCTCCTGGCGGTCGGACATGTTGTGGTAGTTGCCCAGCGGCAGACACAGCGCCGCGGCCCGCAGGCCCCACACGCACAGCGGGGTGGTCTCGCACGTTCCCCCGGGCATGAGCATGCGTACGAACCGGAAATCGCGGCGTTTCCTGGCCAGTTTGTCAGCCAGTCGCGAGATGTACCCCGTCGCTTCGGGATCGAAGGTCCACGTCCGGTCGCCCACGCGGATGACAACGCCGTCGCCCAACTTCGCCCCGGGCTGGGCCTTGGACGTCTCCAACCCGATGATGCAGCGATCGGCCGGGAACAGCCCGTCCTCGCAGCCGGCGAGCGTGCCGGCGAACCCGGCCTCCTCGCCACGCGTGAAGATGCCGATCACGTCGGCGTCCTCGTGGCGACGGACCAACTCATCGATCGCACACATCACCGCAGCCACCCCGGCCAGGTCGTCCAGCGCCCTGCTGGTGAGGCGCGTCTTGCGAATGCGCATCACCGGGAGGTTCCACATCCCCACCGAACCTGCAGGGACGGCCGCCCCGGCCGGCAGATACAGCGATGCGTCAATAAAGCCGCTGTCCTTGTTCCGTCGGGCACTGGTCACCTTCGCCAGCACATCCTCCTCCGGCGTGAAGAACCGGACGCACTCGTCTTTGAACAGTTCCGGCCTGACTCCTCCGCGGAACTCCGCCCTGAGGCGCCGGCGTTTCTGCCGACCGGCGATGAACCCCGGATGATCCATGTGGGCCAGGAACGCCCACCGGCGCCCCTTTCCGGGTCGACCGCGACGGTAGCGAACGTGCAGATTGCCGGCAGCGTCGTTGGTAATCGCCAGGTCGCGGCGGTCCGCCCAGTCACGGATCACGCGTTCGACGCAGCCTTCAGCGAACGGGGCGGTCGGGGCGGAGAGCACATCTCGAAGGATGCGCCGGTGGGTGTCTTTCATTGGCGGACTCCTGGCGGGTCAGATCTTGTCGGCGGCAAGCTGCTTCAGGCGAGGCAGTTGTTGGCGGAGTTCCTGGGCGGCGGCTGTATCCGGATGGTCGCGGATGACCTCCCGGGCGAGCTCGATCGCCTCGGAGAACCGCCGGCGTTCGATGTAGTCTCGGATCCGGTCGCGATACGCCCGGACCTCCTCGATACGGGCGTTCTCTCTGAGCGTATCCATCTGCACGCCGACCAGCTCGGCCTCCGGCGCGTCGGGGTAGGCCTCCAGAAACTCCTCGGCCGCCTGCACCGCCTTGACCCACTGGCGGGCGGTGACGAGTTTCTCGACCTGGCCGTACAGCCGCGAGCGGCGCTCATCGCGGTAGGCGTCGTGCTCGCGCTGCACCCGATCCACCAGCGCCTGGGCGCCCTTCGCGTCGGGGTGGGCCTCCCGCAGGCGACGGGCAGCCTCCAGGGCCTGCTCGAATCGACTGACGGCCATCAGGTCTTCCACACGCTGGACGGCGTTGGAGAACTGCTCGCCCTCGGCCTGGTTGCGGGCCTCGTCCAGCTCCGCCTGGAGAGACTCGACCTCCCCCCCGTCGGGCTGCTCGCGGGACAGTTCATCGACAACGTGCTGGGCCTGGGCGAAGTCCTGCTGCTCCATCGCCTCGCGGATCTGCGAGCGGTACTGCTCGATGCGTTGGCTTTGCCGCTGGGTGCGGCGTTGCTGCAACTCCTCGGGCGAGAGCATCACGGTCGATTCGATCTCGTCGATGCGCGTCATCAGTTGTTCGATCCGCTCGGAGAGCTGCAGGATCGCCTGGTGCTCGTGCTGCAGCGTCGCCGTCATGACCGGCCAATGCAGCTGGGAATGATCGGCATCCTCCTCGCCGTCGGGGTGCGGGTTTGCCGGTCCGACGGGGCGTGCGAACCGCTTCCAGAACACCGGGCGTGTGATCAGCCAGGCCAGTCCGCACAGCAATCCGCAGCCCCCCAGCCCCCCAGCCATCGTAAGGCAGCCCAGCAGCACACCCGACACCGATCCGATCC
>CAZYIH010000307.1:0-2856 GCA_964646915.1 uncultured Planctomycetaceae bacterium
CTCCTCATCCTCTCTGCGCCCTCTGTGAGCTCTGTGGCTGATCTCTGTTGTCACAGGCCGAGCTGTTGGCGGGCTTCGGCGATGACTTCGTCGACGGCCAAGGCGCTTTCGGGGTCGATGGCCGGCGTTTCCCCCGCACGCACGCATTCGACAAGGTGCTGCAGTTCGGCGACGTGGCCGGCGTAGTACGAGCACGTGTCGGGCTCTTTCCGCCCCTTCTTCCAGACGCCCCAGCCGGGCGGATGCATGCTGACCTCCGCGACCTGGCCGTCCTTGCCGACGCCCTTGTAGTACCACTTGGGCATGTGGGCGCCATCGGCAGACCCGCCGCAGGTGATGCTGGCGAAGGACCCGTCGGCGAATTCCAGCAGCAGGGCGAACTGCTCCCTGAAGTGGGGCTGCGAGGCGAGATCGGTTCCCCGGGCGATGACCTGGGACACCGGCGCGTCGTGCCAGGAGAGGATGGTGTCCACCGCGTGGCAGGCGTTGTGGGTGAGGTAGTTGAGCCCGCCGTTTTCGTGGTTGAGCACCAGGGCGGTGGAGAAGGCGGCCGGCGTGACGTGCTCGCGGGCGGTGGCGTAGGCCGGCGCGAAACGATAGCAGTAGCCCACCAGCAGCCTGCCGGGCATCTCGGCGAGGGCGGACCGCAGCTCGGCGCGGTCGGCGGGGCTGGTGGAGAGGGGCTTCTCGCAGAAGACCATCTTGCCGGCCCGCATCGCGCGAATGCTCAGGGGCACGTGCGCTTCGGGAGGCGTGACGATGAGCACCGCTTCGATACTCTCGTCGGCCAACGCATCATCGATGCTGGTGGAGCGGTTGGGAATTCCGTACGTCTCGGCGTACGTTTCGGCGGCGGCGGCGTCCAGGTCGATGGCCCAGTCGATGCTCAGACCTTCGACGAGGCCCTTTTCGCAGACGTTTACGCAATGTCTTTTGGCAAATTTGCCGCAACCGACGAGGGCTGACCGTACTTTTCTGCTCACTTTCAAACCGCTCCTGTCCGTTTGTCTTCCGGGCGTGGGCCTCCATATATCGCAGGGATCGCCGGGTGGGTCAATGAAATCATGGGGCAACCGTTCCGCTTTGCGGCGGGGCGAGATGGGACAAAGCG
Source organism: uncultured Planctomycetaceae bacterium (assembly GCA_964646915.1). Classification (GTDB taxonomy): domain Bacteria; phylum Planctomycetota; class Phycisphaerae; order SM23-33; family SM23-33; genus CAZFPT01. Next base: position 1,112 of record CAZYIH010000307.1, read on the forward strand.
CGCCAGACGGTTGCATCCGGCTGCGTTTTCGCCCACAATGTTCCCTCGCCCTGACATTCTGCTGCTAGAATGATTCATTCAGGGCATGGACTCGCAGCAAACCTCGAATGGGAGTGAAGCACTCATGACGACTGTGAACACGGGATCAGACTATCAGATCAAAGACCTGGGCCTGGCCGACTACGGACGCAAGGAAATCGAAGTCGCCGAGAAGGAGATGCCCGGCCTCATGGCCACGCGCGAGAAGTACGGTGCGGACAAGCCCCTCCAGGGCGTACGCATCATGGGCTCGCTGCATATGACCATCCAGACGGCGGTGCTCATCGAGACGCTTGTCGAGCTCGGTGCCGACGTCCGATGGGCCAGTTGCAACATCTTCTCCACGCAGGATCACGCCGCGGCGGCCGTCGTGGCGGCAGGTATTCCGGTGTTCGCCTACAAGGGCGAGACGCTGGAGGAGTACTGGGAATACACCAAGAAGGCGCTGACCTGGCCGAACGGCAAGGGCCCGCAGCTGATCGTGGATGACGGTGGCGACGCCTCGCTGCTGATGCATCGCGGCTACCAGGCCGAGGACAACCCGGCCATGCTCGATGAACCCACGGACAACAAGGAACTGCAGATCCAGAACGAGCTGCTCAAACGCTTGCAGAAGGAGGATGGCCAGTTCTGGCACAGGGCGGCTGAGGAGTGGAAAGGCGTCTCCGAGGAGACCACCACCGGCGTGCACCGCCTCTACCAGATGCAGGAACGCGGCGAACTGCTGGTTCCGGCGATCAACGTGAATGACTCGGTCACCAAGAGCAAGTTCGACAACGTCTACGGCTGCCGCCACTCGCTGGCCGACGGCATCAAGCGGGCGATGGACGTGCTGCTCAGCGGAAAGACCGCGATGATCTGCGGGTTCGGCGACGTCGGCAAGGGCTCGGCCCAGTCGCTGGCCAACGAAAAGGCCCGCGTGCTGGTCAGCGAGATCGACCCGATCTGCGCCCTGCAGGCATGCATGGCCGGCTATCGCGTATGCACCATCGAGGACGCCCTCTCGGAGGCGGACGTTTTCGTGACCACCACCGGCAACAAGGACGTGATCACCATCGATCACATGGCCAAGATGAAAGACCAGGCCATCGTCTGCAACATCGGGCACTTCGACAACGAGATCCAGGTCGACGCCCTGATGGAATATCCGGGTATCGAGCGGACCAACATCAAACCCGGGACCGACATATTCACCTTCCCCGACGGACACAGCGTGTTCCTGCTGGCGGAAGGTCGACTGGTGAACCTCGGCTGCGCGACCGGTCATCCGAGCTTCGTGATGTCCAACAGCTTCACGAACCAGACGCTCGCCCAGATCGACCTGTGGCAGAACCCCAAGGATGTGGGTGTCTACCGCCTCAGCAAGAAGCTGGACGAAGAGGTCGCCCGGCTGCACCTGGACAAGCTCGGTGCCAAGCTCACCCGCATGACAGACGACCAGGCCGAGTATCTCGGCATCCCGGTCGACGGGCCCTATAAGCCCGAGCATTACCGGTACTAAAGCAGGCGGCGCAGGGCCCGCAGCTTGCTTGCGGACGCGACGACGTCGTGTGAGAAAATCAGACGCCCGCGGGTATCGGACCCGCGGGCGTTTTGTTATGTCCGCAATCGGATGGCGTCTTTGAGGCTGTGACGTGTGGGGCTTCGGTACGGTTGCCCTAATCGTTGCGTCGCACGGCGATGGCGGTGGAGCTGGCCATCAGTTC
>CAZYIH010000308.1:0-2836 GCA_964646915.1 uncultured Planctomycetaceae bacterium
GTTTGGCGATGCGTTGGGCGGCGTGGCCGTCCCAGAGGGGCGGGATCTCGCAGTCGTCGTGCTCGCCGGCAAGGATGGAGCGGTAGGCGGCGATGATGGTCTGCGGATCGGTGCCGACAATCTGGTTGCTGCCGACCTCGGCAGTGATCGGCCGTTCGGTGTTCTCCCGCAGCGTCAGGCAGGGCACCTGCAGGATGGTCGTCTCCTCCTGGATGCCGCCCGAGTCGGTCAGCACCAGCTTCGCGCTGGCGGTGAGCTTGAGGAAGTCCAGGTAGCCGATCGGGTCCAACAGCCGCAGGTTGTCCATGCCGTCCACGCGGGGTTGCAGGCCGAGTTTGGGGAGGTTTTTTCGCGTTCGCGGATGAATCGGGAAGATGATGGGCATGTCCCGCTGGATCGCATCCAGCGCGTCGAGCAGCCGACCGAGGACTTCCGGGTCGTCCACGTTGCTGGGGCGATGCAGCGTGAGTGCGGCGTACTGGCCGGGCGCGAGGCCGAGGTCTTCGAGAATCGTCGATTGGTCGGCCTGGGCGCGATTCTTCAGGAGCGTGTCGATCATCACATTGCCCACCAGGAAGACCCGCTCGTCCGGGGTGCCCTCGCGGTGGAGGTTCTCCACGCCGCTGCGTTCGGTGCAGAACAGAAAATCGCTGATGGAATCGGTGAGGATGCGGTTGATTTCTTCGGGCATGGCCCGGTCGCCGCTGCGGAGGCCGGCCTCGACGTGCACGAGCTTCACGCCCAGCTTCACGGCGACCATCCCGCAGGCGATGGTGCTGTTGACGTCGCCGACGACGAGCACCACGTCGGGCTTCTCATCGAAGACGACCTGCTCGAAGGCCTTCATCACCTCGGCCGTCTGCACGGCGTGGCTGCCCGAGCCGACGCCGAGGTTCACGTCCGGCTGGGGAATGCCCAACTGCCGGAAGAACAGGTCGCTCATTTTTTCGTCGTAGTGCTGGCCGGTATGCACCAGCATCGGCTCGACGCCGTCGGCTGCGTGGAACGCCTCCATCAGCGGGGCGATCTTCATGAAGTTCGGGCGAGCTCCGGCGACGTTGATGATTTTCAGGCTCATGCGGCGTTCTCCCATGCAACTGGCGGCGAGCGAAAGGCCTCAGTCGGCCGACGATGCGTCTTTCAATGCGTTGTAAACATCGGCGGGAACTCCGCCCAGATGCGGCGCAATCCAGTGGGCCCCGGCGTTGGTGAGGGTGTCGGCGTCGAAGCTGGTGGTCAGGCCGAGGCACATCGCGCCGGCGGCGCGGGCGGCCTGGCAGCCGTTGGGGGCGTCCTCCACCACGAGGCAGCGGTCGGCCGACAGGTCCAATCGCTCGGCGGCCAGCAGGAACGCGTCGGGGTGCGGCTTTTTCCGCTCGACGTCCGAGCCGGTCACGATCGCGTCGAAGGTTTCCTCGGGCACGCCGATTTCCCGCAGATTGCCGGCCATCTTCACGTGGTCGGCAGCCGTCGCGACGGCGCACTTCACATCGCGCCGGCGACACTCGGCGATGAACTCCAGCACGCCCGGCAGCGGAGGCAGCCGGCCGCGAATGACCTCCAGGTACAGCTCGTACGTCCGGGCCTTGTCGCGCGGCAGGTCCATCGTGAGCCCGTGCTTCTCGCCGGGCCCGCCGACGTAGCGATCCTCACCGGCACCCACGAAGGGCAGGAAATCCTCCCCGGGAACGTCCACGCCGTAGGTCTCGCGGAACATCCGCTGGGCGGCCAAGCAGATGAATTTCTCGCTGTCGCACAGCACGCCGTCCATGTCGAAGATGACACCGAGTATCGGCTGGTTGCTCATGGGGTCTCCGGGGCAGGGGTCAGACGGGGTTGATCGCTTCGATGACGACGATGTCTTCGAGCGTGTCCAGCAGGTCGGGGTCGAACTTGGCGGTGGCTTCGTGGCAGGCGGACGCCGTCGCGCAGGCCACGGCCTTGCCGAGGGACATTCGCAGGCCTTCGCCTTTACGACGCTGGGCTACGAAGGCCGCCAGGAGGGCGTCGCCGCACCCGACGGTGTTTCGGACGTCGTCGGCGGGGACGGCCACGTGCGCGTGACACTCCAACTGACGCGTAAACAGGTACGCCCCCTCCGCGCCTCGCGTGAGAATGACGTGCTCGGCGTCCTCGGCCAACTCGCGGGCTGCGTCGAACTGCTCGTCCAGGCCGCTCAGCTCGCGGCCGACGAGGTCCTGCAACTCCTTGGCGTTGGGCTTGAGCAGCCAAAGGTCCCGGCCTCGCATGGCCCGCAGCGCCTCGCCGGAGGTATCGACGGCCACGTGGGCGCCTTGCTCGGTGCACGCGTCCACCAGGGCGGAAAACTGCTCGGGCGAGACGCCCGGCGGCGTGGACCCGCAGAACAGCACGTGCGTTCCGTCTTCGCTCAGCAGCCGAAGCTTGGATGTCAGACGGTCGAGGTCCCGCTGAGAGACCTCCAGTCCGACGTCACGGATGTGGGTTTCGGTGTTGTCCGAGCAGTCCACCAGCGTGATGTTCTCGCGCGTCCTGCCCGCCAGCGGAAAAAACTGGTCGGCGATGTTTGCCTCGGCGAAACACGCGTCGAACTCGCCGCGATTGGCCTCGCCGAGAAAGCCCGTCGCGACGCAGCGTGTATTCAGGGCGGCCAGCACGCGCGCGACGTTCACGCCCTTGCCACCGGCGGTTCGGGTGAGCTCGCGCCCCAGCAGGTGGTCTCCCGGGATGAGCCGCTCGACCTCGATGGCCCGGTCGATGGCCGGGTTGAGGCTGACGGTGATGATTCGTGTTTCGGACGTCTCAGTCATGGCCGGCGATTATACAGCCAGCGCGGCCTTCCTGCCCGCGCTTTGTG
>CAZYIH010000309.1:0-2793 GCA_964646915.1 uncultured Planctomycetaceae bacterium
TTCTTGCAATATGAACATTCAATATTCAAATTGCAAGGACATTTGTAAGGCGCTTCTGAAAGATGGATTACGAATGCGTCGGCCTACGTGAATTCCCAAAGGTCGTCGGGGACGTTCGAGGACGCGGGGGTGTCCTCGTCGCCTGGGCCGCTGTATTCGTCGCGAACGACGGTGGTCTCCGGCAGCGAGCTGACGAACGCTCGTCCGTAGGATTTCGTGGCGATCCGGTGGTCCAGCACCACCACGAAGCCCGTGTCATTCTGCGTGCGGATCAGTCGGCCGAACCCCTGTTTGAAGAGGATGACGGCCTCGGGCAGCTGATAGTCGCCGAAGGGGTTGCCCCCGCCCGAGCGGATCGCGTCGATGCGGGCCTCGGTCAGCGGGGCGTCCGGCACGGCGAAGGGCAGCTTGGTGATGATCACGTTCTGCAACGCCTCGCCGGCGACATCCACGCCCTGCCAGAAGCTCATGGTCCCCAGCAGCACGCAGCGGGGGTTCTCCCGGAACTGCGCGAGCATCGCCGACCGCGACCGCGTGCGTCCCTGGGCGAGCAGCTCGTAGCCTTCGTCGTGGCAGAAATCTTCCAGTTCATCGGCCAGAGATCGCAGCTGCGAGTAGCTTGTCAGCAGCACGAAGCATCGGCCTTGCGACTTGTCCACATAGTGTTTCACCGCACCGGCGGCGGCGGGGATGAAGTCTCGGCTGTTGGGGTTGCCCAGTTGCGTCTCGATGTACAGCGTCGCCTGCCGGCGGAAGTCGAACGGGCTGGTCAGCAGCAGTTCGCGTCCTTCGTCCTCCAGCCCGAGGCGCGATCGGGCGTACTCAAAGCCTCGGCTGCCTTGGCGCGAGGTCGCCAGCGTCGCGCTGGTCAGAACGGCTGAGTTGACCGAATCGAACAGGACCTCGCGGATGATCGGGGCGACGTTGATCGGCGAGGCCGACAGCGTGACCATCTCCCCGCTCCGCAGCGAGCGCGTCTCGACCCAGTAGGCCCAGTCCTCGTCCTCCTGGCGGATGAGCCTGTCGGTCTGGTCGGCCAGCTCCCGCGCCCGCATCTCGTAGCCCAGCAGTTCGGTGGCGACGGCTTCGCTGCGCAGGGGAAGGCGAAGTTCCACCAAGGCGGCCGCCACTTTCATCAGCGCCGGTGAGAGTTCGTTGAACACCACCTCCGGTTCGGTAATTCTGCCGTTGGGTTTCACCGCCGGGGGCGAGACATCCGCCAGCGCCCGAAAGAAGCTCTCGGCGGCAGTGGACGCCTCATTGACCGCGCCGATGGCCTTGTCGGCTTCCATGGTCGCCAGAAGTCCGCGGTGGGAGCGGTCGTTATAGAGCTCGCGCAGCAGGTAGCCCACAGCCGATGAGGACACGCTGAGGCCGAAATGCCCGCTGGCGACCTGTTCGAGGGTGTGGGCTTCGTCGAGGATCGCCAGGTCGTACTCGCCGATGATCCGGGCGGACGGAGTGGCGATGGCCAAATCCGAGAAGAGCAGGGCGTGATTGGCGACCACGATATCAGCGTTCTTGAGTCGTTGGCGGGCGACTCGCACGAAGCATCGGTCGTGGTGGTTGCACTTGCCACCCCGGCAGAGCCCGCTTTCGGAGCGGACTTTCGCCCAGACGCCCGGGTGCAGGTCGAACTCGATTTCCTGTTGCTCGCCGGTCTCGGTCTGCATGGCCCACTCGGCGACCTGCTGGAGTTGCTGGAGCTGCTCGGGCTGGCTGATGAGTTTGTCGCGCTGCTCGACGGTGCTGCTCAGGCGGCGCATGCAGACGTAGTTGCTGCGACCTTTTCCCAGAACCGCCCGGAACTCCAGCGGCAGGACCTTCGCCAGGAACGGCAGGTCTTTGTGGATGAGCTGTTCCTGCAGGGCGATGGTGTAGGTGGACACCACGACGCGCTGGTCTTCGTTGGCGGCCCGCAGGATGGCGGGGACGAGATAGGCGAAGCTCTTTCCCACGCCCGTGCCCGCTTCCACCAGCAGGTGCTCGCAGTCGGCGAAGGCGCTTTCGACCGCGGCGGCCATCTCCATCTGCTCGGGGCGATACTCGAATGAGGGCATCGCCTGGGCGATCAGTCCGCCCGGTGCGAGAATGTCCTCGGCACTCAGCGTCATCGACTCACCGGCCCCGAGGCCGGCCGAACCTGGGCCGTGGGTTGTTCGAAGTGCGTGACGAACTGGCGGATGAACAGGAACGACAGGCCGGCCATGCTGATGGCGATGAGTACCGCCAGCAGCGTGCAGACGCTTCGTCCCCGGACGATGCCTTTCTGCATCGAGGCGATGATGCGGTCCTTGGCGAGGGTGAGCATCGCCAGCAGGACGGCCATCGCCGTGGGCCAGATGCTGATCGAGTGAATCCCGCTGTAGATGAACCCGGCGCGGGACACTTCCCTGCCGCTCTGGAGGCGGTAGATCAGCTCGCCCTCGGGCGTCTGGAGCACCATTCCGTTGACGGCCTCTCCGCCGATCAGGGCGTACATCATCGCATACGCCAGGAAGTTCGCCAGCCCGACGAGGATGATCCACAGGCAGATTTTCGTGCGTTTGTCCATGTCGGGTCTCGTCGTCGCCGGCGGGTCGGACAGCGGGGTCACTCCGCGCCGATCACCCCTTCCAGGGGCGAGGAAGCGGTGGCGTAGAGCTTGCGCGGGATGCGCCCGGCCCGGCGGGCCAGGGCGCCCGCTTCGATCGCCAGTCGCATCGCCTTGGCCATCGATACCGGGTCGTCGGCCCCGGCGATGCCGGTGTTCAGCAGCACGCCGTCGGCACCGAGTTCCATCGCGAGGGTCAC
>CAZYIH010000310.1:0-2787 GCA_964646915.1 uncultured Planctomycetaceae bacterium
GCCGTTGCCCCCCTCCCCGCAGACCAGCAGAAACGCAGCCGGTCCCCTTCGACAGACGCAGCCCGATCGCCCGGCGGACCTCCAAGCCGGTGCCTTACCTGCCGTCTACTGCGAGTTGAACAGGTAGACAACCAGGGCGATCACGGCGATTGCGCCCACAGCCGCCAGGGCGATCTTGACCCAACTCCAGGGGCGTTCGCCCTGCACCTCGCCGGTGCGTGCGTTGACCAGAAAACGGTAGACCTCTTCGCCGAAGCGATACGCGCTGATCCACACCGGCAGCAGCAGGTGCTTGAACGTAACGTTGTTATGCTGCGTGCGGGCCGAGTGAATCCGCTGGTGATCGCCACCGATATCCCGCTTGATCGTTCGGCGGATGGACTCGTCCATGATGTCCTTGGCCACCTCGAAACCCTGTTCGAGATCGACCCGGTACATCTCGGTGCGATAGCCGGCCAGGTAGCCGTCGTCGTAGGGCGTGAGGTTCTGCAGGTCCCACGGTTCGAGGCGGTCGGCGTACTTCCGCGGCAGCGAGGTGCTGCCCAGCACGAGCACGTCGTCGAAGTTGTCGTACACCACGCCCGAAACGGACGTCCACCGCGTGCGACGCACCTGCCGCGTCCTGGTGACGCTCTTTCCGTTCACGGTGGTGGTATAGGTCTCGGTGGTGTAATAATCGTCGCCCCGTCGGCCGGTGTACCACGTCACGCAGCGGGCGTCGTAGGTCCAGTACGGCACGTACATCCCGTTGAGGTTGCTGGAATCCGTGCGGGCGTACTTCTTGACCTTGTTCGGGGCGAACCACAGCCCCTGGATCCACTCGCGGAAAGCTGCCATAGCCTGATCGCGGCCGATCTTGAACGGCAGAAGACTCCTGGGCTTGATGCGCGTCTGGGACTGCGACTGGGCGACGATCGGCGTGCCGCAGAACGGGCACTGGTCGGACGTGATGTTCGCGTCCAACGTGCTCTGGGCCCCGCACGAGGAACACTGCACGGTGGTGACTTCCTCGCCCTCTGCCGCCTCGGCTGCCTCGGCGAGATAGGCGTGGAAGTCCAGTTCCTCGATGTCCTCTTCGGACTTCGGGATGGGGTTGGAATGCCCGCAATACGGACAGCTGATCGCCGCTGCCGACGGGTCGAACTCCATCGTCGCGCCGCATTGGCCGCAGGGAAACTCGCGCGGGCCTGACTGTTCCGCGACGGCCTGGGGCGCGTCCGGCTCGTCGCTCTGCCCGGCAGGAACCTGCGAATCGGGCGGCGGGGGCGGCGTAGCCGGTGCATTGCCCGGGGACGGGCTCGGCGGAAGGTCCGGCGGTTGATTCTCAGCCATGCGTCTGGCTCCTCAGTGCGATGCTCACCGTGAGTCGTTCGGGAAACGCCTACTCCTGCGGGCCGGCGGGCGGTGTCTGGGGCTGACCGGGAATCGGTGGCGGAGCCGCCCCGAACACGGAGTTGAGTTCCATCACTTGGCCGGCCGGCGTCCAGTTGGCCATCCCCTGCTTCCACACGAGCGTCTGGGGGGTGACCTTACCGGCGGCTGACTGCTGACGCAGGGCGTTGAGGTCCAGCGGGCCGACCTGTTGGCCGTCGATGGCGGCGTAGAACTGCACGTTGCCCCCGGGCAAGGGCGGAGGGGCCGCCGCTGCCGGTGCCGCTGCGCCGCCGCCCTGCTGGGCGGTTCGTTGGGCGTTCTGCTGCTGGGTGAACTGTTGGCCCATCTGGTTGGCCACGGCGAAGCCCATGCCCATTCCGATCCCGCCGGCCGCCATGCCGCCGGGGTTTTCCGCAGCCGCTTCCATCGCGTTGGCTGCCTGGAACTGCGTGTAGGCCCCGAGGTTTCCGATCACGCCCATGGACGAGCGTTTGTCCAGCGCCTCCTCGACCGCCGGCGGGAGCGAGATGTTCTCCACCAGCAGCTTCGTGACGGCCAGGCCGTAGGAGGCGAACTCCTCGGTGAGTTTCCCGGCGGCGAACTCGCTGAGCTCGTCGTAGTTGCCGGCGAGGTCCAGCACGGGAATCTTGCTTTCACCAAGCAGGTCCGAGAACCGCGTGACGATCATGTTCCGCAGCTGGTTGGTGATCTCCTGCTGGGTGAAGGTCCCGTCGGTTCCGACGATCTCGCGGATGAACGCGGCCGGGTCCGTCACGCGGATGCAATAGCTGCCGAACGCCCGCAGACGGATGGGCCCGAACTCGGGGTCGCGCAGCATGATGGGATTCTTCGTGCCCCATCGCAGATCCGTAAACCGGCGGGTGTTGACGAAGTACACCTCGCACTTGAAGGGGCTGTGGAAGCCGTACTTCCAGCCGGCCAGCGTCGAGAGGATCGGCAGGTTCTTCGTCTCCAGCGTGTACATCCCCGGGGCGAAGACGTCGGCGATCTGACCTTCCTTGATAAAGACGGCCGCCTGACCCTCGCGAACCACCAGCTGCGCGCCGTACTTGATTTCGTTGCCGTAGCGTTCGAAGCGATGCGCCATCGTCTCGCGCGAGTCGTCCGTCCACTCGACGATGTCGATGAATTCGCCTTTGATCTTGTCCCACAGTCCCATGGTTTTGTCCTCGTTTGGGGGGGCGAAAGGAAACGTCCGCGCGAAGCGCCCGCGCCGACACTGTCTTAGACGCCGGAAAAGAGCGATTTCTTCACGCCGCGACGCGGAGAAACCACCCCCGCGCCGCCGAGATGCACCTTACCGCAGCAGCCCCATCCTGACAAGACGCCGCCCGGCGAAAACGCTTCACCTGGCCCGGCGGTGCTGTGAGTGCGGGAACTCACCGACAAGGT
>CAZYIH010000311.1:0-2787 GCA_964646915.1 uncultured Planctomycetaceae bacterium
CGAGCAGCCCGAGAGCGAGCTTCGCACCATGGGCCGAAAGTCGCTCATTCCGTATGGCCTGTTTGTCGGCAAGGGGTTCATCTCGGCCCACCTGGCCGGGGACACCGGCTTCTCGCGGGAGGACCTCAAGCTGCTGTTCGAGTCTGTCCTCAACATGTACGAGCACGACCGATCCTCCAGCAAGGGCGTGATGACCGTTCGCACGCCGATCTTCGTGTTCAAGCATGTCGGCACCGACGGCGACGAGAAACAGCGAGTCCGCCAGGCAAAGCTGGGCTGCTGCCCGGCGCAGGTGCTCTTCGAGAACGTCGTGTCCATCGAGAAGGACGTGGACGCCATGAACGCCGACGGCGCACCCAGCCCGCGAAAGTTCGGCCATTACACGGTGCAGGCCGACGCCGAGAAGGTGCCCGCCGGCGTCGAGCTCATCGAGATCACCTCGGTCGGCGACCTCGATAAGCTCTGATCGGCCCGGACATGTTTTCCGAAGACGATCTGCTTCCGATCTCGGCGTTGCAGCACTGGGTGTTCTGTCCGCGTCAGTGCGGGCTGATTCACCTCGAGCGCCTCTGGGCGGAGAACCGCTTTACCGCCCAGGGGCGCCGGCTGCACGCACGCGCTCACGACGGCCCGTCGGAGACGCGCCCCGGCGTGCGAATCGCCCGAGGGGTCTCTCTGCGCTCACTTTCGCTGGGTCTGGCGGGGGTGGGCGACGTCGTCGAGTTCCACCAGGCCGACGACAACGCCGACCCGGCCTCCACGTGCGCCATCCCCGCCTGGTCGGGGCGATGGACGCCCCGCCCCGTCGAGTACAAGCGGGGCCGACCCAAACGCCACGACGCCGACCGGATCCAGCTCTGCGCCCAGGCGATCTGCCTCGAAGAGATGCTCGATGTGGGGATCCCCCAAGGCCTCCTGTTCTACGGCCAGACGCGCCGCCGCGAGGAAGTGCAACTCACCCCCGCCCTGCGCGATCGCACCGGCCAGATCGCCACAGCCATTCGCGCCATGCTCCAGGAAGACGCTTTGCCTCCGCCCCAGCCGGGTAAAAAGTGCAAGTCCTGCTCACTGCGCGACGCCTGCCTGCCCGACCGCGCCGGGACGACCCGCGCGGGGCGATACATGGATCGCATGCTCTCGGCCGCCCTCCGCCAGACCGACTCCGAAAGTGACCACCCATCATGAAGACACACGCAAACACGCTCTATATCACCATCGACGGCGGCTACGTCGCCCGCACCGGCGAAACGCTCCAGGTCCGCCGGAAAAAGGAGACGCTCCTGTCCATGCCGATCCACACGCTCGAGGGACTGGTCTGCTTTGGGCGAGTCTCCCTGACTCCCCCGGCCATGGCGTTCTGCGCCGAGAGCAATGTGACGGTCACATTCCTTTCCACCCACGGGCGGTTCCTCTCGCGCCTGGTCGGGCCCACCAGCGGAAACGTCCAGTTGCGCCGTCGGCAGTATCGCGCATCCGATCGACCGGGCCTCTCCCGCAATATCGCAGCCAATATCGTCACCGCAAAGGTCGCCAACGCCCGCGCCGTCCTTCTGCGGGCCGGACGCGACTCGTCGGACGCCGCGTCGGCCGACCGTCTTCGTGCCGCTGCCGGAGCGATGGCTCCGCTGCTGAACCAGTTGCCACTCGCGCCGGACACCGACGTCGTGCGAGGCATCGAGGGAGAGGGCGCTAAGCACTACTTCCGCGCGTTCAACGATCTTCTCGCCGCGCCCGAGCCGGAAATGCGCTTTTCCGGACGCTCCCGACGCCCGCCGACCGACAACGTCAACGCCGTGCTCTCGCTGCTCTACACGCTGCTGATGCATGATTGCCGCTCGGCCTGCGAGACCGTCGGGCTCGATCCACAGGTGGGCTTTCTCCATCGTGACCGCCCCGGCCGATGCAGCCTCGCCCTGGACCTCATGGAAGCCTTGCGAGCTCCGCTGGTCGACCGTCTGACCGCCTCACTGATCAACCGTCGACAACTGCAGCCGAAAGACTTCACCACAGAACCCGCCGGCGGCGTCTCGCTGACCGACAAGGGACGCAAAACGCTGCTCGGCGCCTACCAGAAACGCAAGCAGGACGCCATGACGCATCCCTTCCTCGGTGAGAAAACCACGCTGGGCCTCGTGCCGTTCATCCAGGCCCAACTGCTCGCCCGCTTCCTGCGTGGCGACCTCGACGCCTACCCCGCCTTCTTCTGGAAATAGGAGACACCATGCTCGTGCTCGTGACCTATGACATCAAGCAGGATACCAAGGCCGGTAAGAAACGCTGGAAGACTGTCGCGCGGGCCTGCGAAGACTTCGGCCAACGGGTGCAGCACTCCGTCTTCGAATGCCTCCTTACCCCCGCCCAGTGGGAGAACCTGCGATCGACCCTCGTGGAGACCATCGACAAAGACACCGACAGCCTGCGGTTCTACCTGCTGGGCAAGAACTGGCGGCGGCGTGTGCAGCATGTCGGTGCGAAACCGTCGTGGGACCCACAAGGACCACTGATCGTGTAGCCCACGCAAACCAAACACCACAAACCGGGGCTGAGCCCGGCGGACCCACGTCCATAACCGCCAACGCGAACCCCCAGCGCGCAGAAAACACCCGGGAGGTTCGCGATGGATTATAAGTGAATACATAGTATAGGATTACGTAGACCTGCGGACGTGACTGACTCGTCGGGACGCCCAACTGAAGGCCGGTTCGCGAAAACCCTTGCTTAACCGCAGGATCCCCAGTATGTTAAAGACCTCACCATCGCCCCCATCACGGGGGCGCGGATTGAAAC
>CAZYIH010000312.1:0-2785 GCA_964646915.1 uncultured Planctomycetaceae bacterium
CACGAAGCAGCAATAGCGCAGATGAGGTGATTCGTGACGATCAACATCGAATGGAAACATCGCCTGCAAGCTTGGCTTGGCGAACTGAAACGGCAGTGGGCCCAGCCGTTGCAGGACGTAGCCCTCATGGCCTTCGTGACGAGCGACCAACTCACCGCCGAGCAGGCTGAGCGGGGCGATTTCCAACCCATCAAACCCGGAACCACCTGGGGCGGCAAGTGGGAATACGCATGGTTTCGCGTGGAGACGGAAATCCCCGCCGGCGCCGCCGGTAAGCGCGTGCACCTGCTGCCCGGATTTGCCGGAGCGGGCACGCTCTGGTTCCAGGACGGGGTACCCATCAGCGGAAGAGAGTGGGCCCACCAGGGCCTGTGCCTCACGCGCAGCGCCGAAGGCGGCGAGGTCGTCTCGCTGCTGGCCGAGGTCTACGCCGGCCATGGCCCTCGCAAAACCCACGCTGGGCCCGTCCCGCCTGGGTGCGACAGCGTCCCCGAATGCCCCGAAACCCAGCAGACCCTCGGCCGAACCGAACTGGTCGTCTGGGACGACCTGGCCTACGAGTTGTGGGTGGACGTGATGACGCTGTGGGAACTCCGTGACCAGTTGAATGAAGACTCCCTGCGCGTGTTGGAGATTGACCGGGGTCTGAAAGACTTCACGCTGATCGTGGACTTCGAACAGCCCATCGAGCAGCGGCGCGAGACCTACCAGGCCGCCCGCGACCGCCTCGCTGCCCTGATGGAATGCACCAACGGTTCGACCGCCCCTACGCTGTACGGCTTCGGGCACGGGCATCTGGACGTGGCGTGGCTTTGGCCGCTCGCCGAGACCGAGCGGAAGGTCGCCCGCACCATGACCAACCAGCTCTCGCTGTGCGAGGAATATCCCGAGCACGGGTTCCTCCAGCCCCAGCCCCACCTCTACCGCATGCTGCAGCGGAACTACCCGCAACTCTATGAGCAGGTCAAGCAGGCCGTCGCCGACGGGAACGTCTACGCCGAGGGCGGCTCGTGGGTCGAGATGGACACCAACATCCCGTCCGGTGAAGCGCTCGTCCGTCAGTTCATTCACGGCAAGCGGTTCTTCCAGGATGAAATGGGCGTCGAGAGCGAGATGCTCTGGCTGCCGGACGTGTTTGGCTACTCCGCGGCGCTGCCGCAGATCCTTCGCGGCTGCGGGGTGAAGTTCTTCTCGACGATGAAGATTTTCTGGCACTACCACGGGGGCGACAAGTTCCCGTACAACACGTTCGTATGGGAGGGCATTGACGGCTCCGAGGTGTACACGCACGTTCACACGTCGTACAACATGCGGACCACCCCGGGGCAGACCATCGGACATTGGCGCAATCGCGTGCAGAAGGACGGTGTCTCGTCCTTCCCCATCGCCTACGGCCACGGGGACGGCGGGGGCGGTCCGGAGCGCGATCACCTCGCCTTCGCCAAGCGCCAGAAGGACCTGGAGGGCTGCCCGCGATTCCGCTTTGCCCATCCGCTGAAGTTCTTCCGCGACCAGCTCAATGCAGGCTGGCCGGACGCCCGGTACGTCGGCGAGCTGTATTTCCAGGCCCACCGCGGCGTGCTGACTTCCCAGGCGAAGACCAAGAAGGGCAACCGCAAATGCGAACTCGCCCTTCGCGAGGCCGAGATGTGGGGCACCATCGGGGCGATCGCCCGGGACATGACGCTGGACCCGGCCGAGCTGGACGAGTCCTGGAAGACGGTGCTGCTCAACCAGTTCCACGATATCCTGCCCGGCTCGTCGATTGCCCGCGTCTACGCCGAAGCCGAAGCCCAATACGCCGACGTACTCGAAAAGGCCAACGAAGTACGGGATGAGGGCACGCGTCGACTGGTCAAGAGCGGCGAAGGGCTGTGCGTGTTCAATTCGCTGGGCTGGTCGCGACGGGTTCTGGTGGACGCCCCCCAAGGCGCCGCCGGCTGCACCGACCCAGAGGGCAACGTGCTGTGCAGCCAGCGGATCGGCGACCGGACCGTCGTGGAGACGGCCGTTCCTTCCTGCGGCTGGGTGACGCTCCAGCCCACCAATGAAACGCGCCCCGATTGTGACGAAGCCTGCGGGGTGTCCGCCGACGGGACACACCTGGAGAACAACCGCCTGCGCGTGGAGCTCAATTCGCGCGGCGAAATCGTGAGCCTCTTCGACAAAGTCGCCAATCGCGAGTCGGCCGGGGGAGTCTGCAACGAGCTGCGGATGTACAAGGACGTCCCCAGCCGATACGACGCGTGGGACATCGACAGCATGTACCCCCAGCAGCAGATCGACCTGCCCGGCGAGGCGGAGATCGAGGTGATCGCCACCGGCCCGCTCGTGGCGACGGTCCGCGTCACGCGAACGCTGAACAACTCGCGGATGGTGCAGGACATCTCGCTGCGGCGGAACTCGAGGCGAGTGGATTTCAGCACCCGCATCGAATGGAACGAGGACCACAAGTTGCTCAAGGTCGCCTTCCCCGTGACCGTGCAGACCGAGGAACTCATCAGCGAGATCCAGTACGGCCACATGGGTCGACCCAACCACAAGTCGCGCCCCTACGACGCGAATCGATTCGAAGTGTGCAACCACAAGTGGTCCGCGCTGGCCGAGGAGAACCGCGGGGTGGCCGTCCTGAACGACTGCAAGTACGGCGTCAGTGCGGAGGGCAACACGATGATGCTCACGTTGCTCAAGAGCCCCAAGGCCCCCGACCAGGACGCCGACAAGGGCACCCAGGAGTTCACCTACTCGGTGATGCCCTGGTGCGGCCCGCTGGCAGGCAGCGGGG
>CAZYIH010000313.1:0-2756 GCA_964646915.1 uncultured Planctomycetaceae bacterium
TCGCCTTCAACATGGAAGACCCGGTGGTGGGCAAGAGCAAGTCGCTCCGCCAGGCGCTCTGCCTGGCGTTCGACATGGATAACTACCTGCACGTCCTGTTCAATGATCGCGGCAAGCGGGCGGTGAACATCCTGCCCAGCACCCCCAGCACCTTCAAGGGACACGCCGAAGCCGGCCCGGGCCCGTACTACACGCTGGACATGGACCGCGCGAAAAAGAAGATCGCCGCCGCGCGTAAGGAGCTCGGCAAGCTCGGCCTGCTGGACAACGGAAAGATTCCCCAGCTCAAGCTGGATCTGCCCGGGACGGACGATCGCGTCATCCGCCGGGGCAAGTTTATCCAGCAGCAATTTGCCAAGATCGGCGTGGACCTCAAGTTCGTCCCCAACGATTGGGCCAAGCTGCAGGAGAAGGTAAACAACAAGCAGACGCAGATGTACATGATGGGCTGGCACGCCGACTACCCCGACGCCCAGAACTTCCTGCAACTGTTCTACTCGCCCAACATCGAGAAACAGACCAACAACACCAATTACGCGAACCCCGCCTTCGATAAGCTCTACGACCGGATCAGCACCATGCAGGCCTCGCCCGAGCGAACCAAGCTCTATGCGAAGATGGTGAACATGATCTCCGAGGACGTCCCGGTGCTGCTGCTCACCGAGCCGGAGGGGTACGTGCTGATCTACAACTGGGTCAAGAACGTCAAACCCCATCCGATCGGTTACGGCTACGCCAAGTACCGCCGGATCGACACCGAATTGCGTCGCGAGATGGGCGGCAGGGAGTAACACCGGACTATGGGATCCTTCATCCTCAGACGGCTGGGGCAGGCGGCGCTCACCGTGTTCGGTGTGATGCTCCTGACGTTTGTCCTCTTCCGCGTGGTTGCCGGCGACGTCAGCTCGCAGTTCGTCTCCAACAAGCTCGGCAAACCCGCCCGCGTCGCCTGGCTGCACCGGCGGAAGCTGGATCTGCCGCTGGACCTCAACTTCCGCGCCCGGATCCTCCTGAAAGACCAGACCGACGGAAACGCCGTATTCTCCGTCCGCGACGTCGAGCCGGGCAAGGTCACCTCCGCCCTGCTCCTTCAGCCGGTCATGAAAGAAACGCCCGACACGCCGGGCCCGGGCGAAGTCCTCCGCATCGAGTCGGCCGGCGTGCAATGGCTGGATCGCCGGACGCTGCTGGCGTCGGTAGCTGCGACGGACACCCGAACCGCACTGGGGGCCGCCCTGGACGACGCCAACGGGCTTGTCGAACAGGCCGAGCGATGGGCGCCCGAACCACGACCCCAGGCTGCGCCCACCACGCAACCAACGACGCAGCCAACCACCCAGTCGACCACCCAGCCGACCACCCAACCAACCACCCAACCAACCACCCAGCCGACGACCCAACCGACGACCCAGCCGGCGCCGGTGAGTCGACCGATCGTGACCATCCACTTTGCCGACGGCAGCGAGATGCGCGTGGACCTCTCTCCGCTCGCCGACGCCAAGGACCTCGGGCGCATCAGTCCGTCGGCCACCGTGGGCGATTTCCTGAACCTGCTGAACAACCACCCCGACAACAACGGCAGGCTCGTCGCCGAGACCAGCAAGGTCAGTTACCACCCCGCCAGCATCGTCAATTCGCAGTTCTTCTGGCACTTGCGGCATAGCGTGACGTTCCAGAACCGCTCCTACAAGACCGACCAGCGACTCATCGACATCATCGGAACGCGGGCCAAGTATTCCCTGGCCCTGACCGTCCCGGCGATGGCGCTGGGCTGGCTGACGGCGATGGTGATTTCCTCGGTGGTCGCCTACTACCGCGGCGGGCTCATCGACAAAATGGGCGTCTTCCTCAGCGTGCTGGGGATGTGCATCCCCTACCTGATCTACATGATCGCCGGGCAGGCGATCGTCTTCGAGTTCGCCCCGCAGCGGGCCTACGGGCTCGGGAGCCCCGCCAATATCTACGTCCCGGTCGCCATCGCCGTCTTCGCCGGTGTCGGCGGACAGGTGCGGTTCTACCGGACGGTTATTCTCGACGAGATCCATCGCGACTACGTCCGCACCGCGCGGGCCAAGGGCGTGCCCCTCCCGGGCATTCTTTTCCGGCATGTGTTGAAGAACTGCATGCTTCCGATTCTCACCTCGCTGGTGGTGAGCATTCCGTTCCTCATTCTCGGCTCGCTGCTGCTGGAGCGGTTTTTCGGCATCCCCGGACTGGGCAGCCTGATGGTGAATTCCGTCTCCGACCGGGACGTCCCGATGATTACCGGGCTGACGTTCCTGACCTCGGTAGTCTACGTGATTTCGCTGCTCCTGACCGACATCCTCTACGCGGTGTTCGACCCGCGTGTCCGCCTGAGGTAACCGTGACGCAGATTACCCAAGACAACGTGGTCGTCGAACAACCCCGCGTGGGGCGAAGCCTCTGGTCCGATGCCGCCCGCCGCATTGTGCGGGACCCCGCCGCGGTGGCCTGCCTGGGGGTCATCGTCCTCTACGTCGTCATCGCGATCTTCGCAGCCATCGCCTGGCCGGACTGGGCCCAACACTACGATTACGCCAACATCAACAAGGCCCCTACCACCGAACACCCCCTGGGCACCGACGAGTTCGGAAACGATGTGCTCGCCAAAACCATGCTTGGGGCGAAGGTCTCCGTCATGGTCGGGTTCCTGGCCAATATCATCGCCATCCCGGTGGGCATGCTTCTGGGCGCGATGGCCGGCTATTACGGCGGCAAACTGGATGACTTCATCG
>CAZYIH010000314.1:0-2750 GCA_964646915.1 uncultured Planctomycetaceae bacterium
GCGTCGGTGAGGAAGCTTTCGGGGTGGAACTGCACGCCCTCGGTGGGGTTGGTCTTCGAGCGGATGCCCATCAGTTCGTCTTGGTCGGTGGTGAAGGCCGACTGCTCGAACTCGTCGTCCAGGCCGTCGGGGTCCACCACGAGGCTGTGATAGCGGGTGGCCACGAACGGATTCTCCAGCCCCTCGTAGACGCCCTTCTCGTCGTGGCGGATCTCGCTGGTCTTCCCGTGCATGAGTCGGCCCGCCCGAACGACCGTCCCGCCGAACACCTGTCCGATGCACTGATGTCCCAGGCAGACGCCCAGCAGCGGAACCTTGCCGTGGAAGTGGCGGACATACTCGCAGCTCAGCCCGGCCTCGTTGGGCGTGCACGGCCCGGGGGAGATGATCACGTGCGTCGGCGCGCGGGTCTCCTCGGCCTCGACAGGCGGGAGCACGTCGTTGCGGACCACCTCGATGCGGTCGGCGTATCCGAGCTCGCCGATGCGCTGAACGAGGTTGTAGGTGAAGCTGTCGTAGTTGTCGACGATCAGGATCATCGCACGCATCCTACCGAGGCGGAGTTGGCCAATCAAGCTGCCGCGGGCTTTTCCGACGGTTCACGGCAGCAACGGAAAACTGCAAACCAGCCAGCGACCATCGTCGGTGACCTCCAGAACAACTTGGCCGATCGGGCTTTCCAACCGATCGGTGCTCTGCCCGCGATAGAGGAAGAAGAGCTTCACCTCGAAGAGGTACCGCCCCTCCGCCAGCCGTCGGCCTGGATGGATCTCGTAGGCCAGATGGACCGGGTTGCCGTTCTGCGAGAGCACTCCGCGAAGGAGCGATTCGGGGTGCTTCTTGACCAGTCGCGAATCGAGCATCGCCCGGGCCGCGTCGAAGTCGCCCTCCCGCCAGAGATGGCAGAACCGGTTGGCAGCGGCGAGGGCCTCGGCGTAGCGGCGGAGACTCGCCTTCTCGGCCGGGTCGTTTGGCTCTGCCGACGGGGTGGGTTTCTCACAGCCGACGCCGGCAACCAGCACTGCCGCCACGAGGATCCGGATGGCTTGCCCTGCCGCATTCATGGGGATCATGATAGCTGCCTCCACTGCCACTGTCACGCGCCCGGCGTGTCGGCCAGGTCGCCCTTCGCCGGCGAGTCGCCATCCTCCCTGCCGGGCGCTGGACGCACCGACAGCGCCGCCAGCACGCACAGCAGCGGGACGAGGCTGTAGTGGTACTTCGCCTGGGCTTCGAACACCATGTGAATGAGCGTGAAGTAGGCGATCAGCAGCGGCAGGAACATCCATGAACGGTCGGTCATCAGTCGCCGCCGCCACAGCCACACCCCTGCCAACCCCGCCAGCAGCAAGGCCACGTAGTAGCCGCTGGATAGCGCCTCCAGCGTCGGCCCCCAGCGGTGTGTCGCCGCCAGGCCGGGGTCCACGCGCGGCGATTGGTCGCCGTGTCGGCCGGCCAGTTCGATCTGCTTCTCCACCGGGTGGGTCAGCGTCCACCAGGCGATGTCCTTGTCGGTGCACCAGAAGAGCACGAACTTCGCGACCGCCAGCTCCGCAAAGCGCCGCGGATGCGTGCGGATCCACTCGATCGCCTTCTCGCGTCCGACCTGCTGAAGCTCCAGATCGTTGCCCGCGTGGTCGTACACGTACTGCCACGCCGAGGCGGTGTAATCGCCACGGGCCTCGTCGTTGTTGGCGGAGTAGAGATTCCCGCCACCGTTGGAACTCACCACGATCAGCCCGCCGGTGACGTGGTAGTTCCGCGCCGTCCACGGCAGTATGATCAGAGCCGTGCCCAGCGCGAGCAGCCCACCGGCCAGCACGCCTCGCCGCTTGGTCGGCCGGGCCAGCAGCATGTGCAGCCCGAGGGGAATCCAGATCAGAAGATACGTCGGGCGGATCAGCGCGCCGACCCCCAACAGCGCCCCGCACAGCAGCGCCCCCCACCAGGAGAACCGTCGATCCACCAGCGTCACGTACGCGCACATCGCCGCCACCAGCCAGAAGGTCTGATGGACCTCCGCCCCCTGCAGCAGACAGCCCAGAACCGCCGAAGGCAGGACCGCCGCCAGCAGCACCGCCACCCGCCCCACCAACGGCCCGAACAGCCGACTGCCGAGATACCACAGACCCGCCAGCGTGCCGATCGCCCAGACCACGTTCAGAAGCTGACCGGCGATGAGCCGCTCGCCGAACAGCCGATACATCACCCCCAGCGCGAACACCTGCGCCGGAGGGAAGAAACAGCGATAGGACGGGCCACCGGTTTCCGCGTCGGCTCCGAGCATCCAGTGGCGTGACATGTGCACGCCCGCCTGATGATATACGCGCCAATCGTCGAACACGTCGTAGGGCACGAGCAGAACCACCGCCAGCCGCAGGGCCACCCCCAGCCCAATCGCCAGCAGTCCCCACTGCCACGCCCGGGGCGCCAGCAACCAGCGGGGCTTCCAGCGGGCCAGGGCGAGCACAGCCAGGCACACGCCGACGCCACCGAGAACACTCCCCAGCCGGTCGGGGTGGCTGTACAACCACCATGTTCCGCCGACGGCCACGAAGGAGATCACAGCCAGCAGGTATAGCATGACTCGCCATACGAACCAGCCGTAACGGGGGCCTACCGGCGTGGGCGATGGGACGTCTCGGACGGGCTGGGATGTCGAACGGTCGGCCATGCGGGTCCCCGGGGAATCGAAGGGGTGCGATTCTGTCATTCTCCAGCCGCGATTGCAACACGAATCAGCCTGTCGG
>CAZYIH010000315.1:0-2732 GCA_964646915.1 uncultured Planctomycetaceae bacterium
GCCAACCGACCCGCCGAGTCCGTTCGAAAGAGTTCTAACAAGAACCTAACAAATGGTACTCTCCTCATCGGACCGGGTCAACCCCGTCCTGAGAGGAAAACAGGGCCGGGGTGAGAGAAGACGCTCGAATGGCGAATGAATGAGGATGGGCGAAGCTCGGGGGGTTTCAGAATGTCATGGCTTGGGCGGTGGGGTGGTCCGTCGTCGGCTTCGGTGGGGCATTCGCCGGTGAAGGCTGTTAGAACTCCACTGCCGACCGGCGTATACTTGCCTTCCATGGCTGACGGCGCTGACAACGTGGTCCTGATCGGGATGGCCGGTGCGGGCAAGAGCACCGTCGGTCGACGGTTGGCCGATCGGACGGGGTTTGCCTTTCTGGATACGGACGCGGTCATCGAAGCCCGGCGGGGCTGTCCCCTCCAGCAGATTCTCGATGCCGAGGGCGTCGTGGGGTTCCGCCGCATCGAGGAGGACTGCCTGCTTTCGCTGGACTGCCGCCGGACCGTGGTGTCCACCGGTGGGTCGGTGGTGTTCTCCGACGCGGTTCGCGAGCATCTCCGCGGGCTGGGCCTGATCGTGTGGCTGGACGTTCCGCTCGAGGAGATCCAGGCCCGCCTGACCAACCTCGATACCCGCGGCGTGGTCATGTGGCCGGGGGAGACCGTCGAGATCATCCACCACCAGCGTCGGCCGTTGTATGAGCGATGGGCTCACGTCCGGGTCGACTGCAGCGGCAAGACGCCGGACGCCATCGCGGATGAGATTCTCGCAGCCGATCGGTAGGCCGGGGTTGCCTCCTCGCTCAAACGTGCCCGTTGCGTCGGCGCATACGATCCGGTGTAATGTCTGGCCCGAGACGACGTGTATCGAGAGGTGATTCCATGAGCAACGATCCCACCGCCATCCTGCCCGACGGGCGCGAGTTCGCCTTCTGGGCCCCCGCCGAGCCTGCCGGCCAAACGTTTGTCGTGGCCCGCGAGCATCCCAGGGCGTCCGACGAGGCTGCCGGAACGGCCGACGCGCCGCTGAAGACCATCTCCCGGGCGGCTGAGCTTGCGGGCCCGGGGGATTCCGTGCGCATCGGGGCGGGGGTGTATCGCGAGTGCGTCCGTCCCACGCGCGGCGGCGATGGCCCGGAGGCGATGATTACCTACCAGTCCGCCGACGGGGAGGACGTCATCATCACTGGTGGCGAGATCATTCCCGGCCCGTGGGAGCTTGCCGATGGCTGGATGAGGTTGGCCGGCGGCGAGGATGTCGCCATCTTCCAGGCAGCGCTGCCCCGCGAGTGGTTTGTCGGGCGCAATCCGTTCACGATGGCCAATCGCGCGGTCGCCGGCAACGTCGGCGGGTTCAACCAGGCCCAGACCGAGATCTTCCCCACGCTGGTGAAGCGCTGCGGGCTGGTCTTTCAGGACGGGCGACGGCTGGAGCAGACCGACGGCTTCGAACAACTCGCCGCCGGCGGGCCCGGACGCTATTGGCCGGATCTCTCGGGGCTGATGGTTTACGTCCGTCCGTTTGACGACGCCGACCCCACCCAGTGTGAATGGGAGGCCACCGCCCGCGCCCAGTGCTTCGCACCGGACACGCCCGAGTTGGGTTATATCCGCCTGCGCGGGCTTACCTTCCGCCATGCGGGCAATCCGTTCCCGTTCATCCCGCAGGAGGGGGCGGTCTCGGCTGTCCGGGGGCATCACTGGGTGATCGAGGACTGCACCATCGAGCAGGTCAACGCCGTCGGCGTGGACGTGGGCAAGGGGCACTTCCTGCGGGAGCCCCTCACCACCGGCGGTGGGCATATCCTGCGGCGGAACGTGGTGCGCGAGTGTGGCGTGTGCGGGCTGGCGGGGCTGCACCTGGAGCACGGGCTCGTCGAAGACAATCTGGTGGAGGACTGCTGCTGGCACGACGTGGAGCCCATGTGGGAGTCGGCGGGCATCAAGTTCCACTGCAACGAACACTCGCTGCTGAGGCGGAACGTCGTGCGACGGATCGAAAACGGATCGGGCATGTGGCTGGACTTCGCCAACCACAACATGCGGGTGACGGGCAACCTCATCGTGAACGTCCGCAGCCTGTTCGGCGGCATCTTCGCCGAGGCGTCTCACACCCCCAGCCGAATCGACAACAACATTGTCATCGGCTCGAAGACCATCGACGACGGCGGAGGGCACGGAGTGTACGCACACGATACGGATTATCTGACGATTGACCACAACCTCTTCGCCAACATCGAGGGGTTCGGCGTGTATCTCCCGCAAGGCCAGGCCGACCGGTTCGTGCATGGTCGGGGGTCGTGTTCGCGGCGTCACCGCGTGGAACGCAACGCCTTCGTGAGCTGTCGACGGTTCGTGGCGCTGGTGGACACCGACAACATCTGCGACGCCAACGCCTACACCAGCGGCAACGAGGACGGGCCCTTCCGGCTGTTCCGTTTTGACGAGTGGCTGGACCTGGAGGCGTGGGGCGAGTTCCATGGGTTCGAGGAGCGGGCGCGGTGGTTCGAGGCGGGCGTGAATCTCGACGACGCGACGCTGGTGATGACACTGACGGCCGAGGAGGCCCCGGCGTCGCTACCGCCGGCCGACGACCTGCCCGGCTGTACCTCGGACGGCAAGCCCCGACGCGACACCGACACACCGGGCCCGTTTGAGGCGCTTTGCTGGTGCGACGCCGAGCTCACGCTGGACCCGAGAACACAATGAAGGCGACGATCTACATCATTACGT
>CAZYIH010000316.1:0-2727 GCA_964646915.1 uncultured Planctomycetaceae bacterium
AGCTCGGCCGACCTCTGAGGCATTCCATTTCCGAAAAAATCCGCGGAATTTCCCCGGACTTGATCCACGTCAAGGGCGGCAGGCCCGTCACCTGCGATACTACGGGTGTTGAAGCGAACCCCAAACACCACTTGCAGGAGCGAGCCATGAATACAACAAAGCG
Source organism: uncultured Planctomycetaceae bacterium (assembly GCA_964646915.1). Taxonomy (GTDB): domain Bacteria; phylum Planctomycetota; class Phycisphaerae; order SM23-33; family SM23-33; genus CAZFPT01. Next base: position 164 of record CAZYIH010000316.1, read on the forward strand.
AAAGATCGTGCACATCGACGAGGACAAGTGCGACGGCTGCGGGCTGTGCGTTCCGAGCTGTGCCGAGGGTGCCATCCAGATCATCGACGGCAAGGCGAAGCTGCTGGCCGACAACCTCTGCGACGGAATCGGAAACTGCCTGGGCACGTGCCCCAAGGACGCCATCCGCATCGAGGAGCGGGAGGCCGACGCGTTCGACGAAGAAGCGGTCGAGCAGCACCTCAGCCCCGCATCGGCCGACAAGACGCCCGAGCAGTCTGAGACGGTCAACGCCGGCCGCACCGAGATGCCCTCGTTCGGCTGCCCCGGAATGAAGCTGCGGACCATGACCCCGCGGAAACCCACCGCCGACCCGAAAGCCCCCGTCGGTGGCGGGTCCGAGTTGCAGCAATGGCCGGTCCAGCTGAAGCTGCTGCCCGCCGGCGGCGACCTGTGGAAAGACGCCGACGTCCTGCTGGCTGCCGACTGCGTCGCCTACGCGATGGGCGACTTTCACGACCGCCTGCTGGCTGACAAGACGCTGGCGATCGCATGCCCCAAGCTCGACGACTCCCAGGAGTACGTGGACAAACTCGCCGGCGTGTTCGCCGAAGGCGGCGTGAAGTCCCTCACGATCGCCCGGATGGAAGTTCCCTGCTGCGGCGGGTTGGAGGCGATCGTCCAGGCCGCCATGGATCAGGCCGGCGTGACCATCCCGCTGACGGTGGTTGTCGTCTCCGTCGACGGAACCATTCAGGACATCAATGGCTGCCGCGTGGCGTAACGCCCCCAGCCAGCGGAATACACTGTAAGCAACGACCCTCAGAGGAAGCCCCACGAAAGGAAGTGTACCATGACACAGATGTTCTGCTACCAATGTGAACAGGCCGCCAAAGGCGAAGGTTGTACCGTCAAGGGCGTCTGCGGAAAGGAACCCAACGCCGCAAACCTCATGGACGTACTGGTCCTGGCGTGCAAGGGAATCTCCGGCTACGCCCACCGCCTCCGCCGCATGGGCGTGACGGACCGGGAAGCCGACGTGTTCGTCATCGAGGCGTTGTTCACGACCGTCACCAACGTGGACTTCGACGCAGCCCGCATCGAACAGTGGGTCCGCCGGGCCCAGCAGATCGGGCGGCGCCTCCGCGAGACATATGAAGCCAAATGCGAAGAGAAGGGCGTCCAGCCCGAAAGCCTCTGCGACCCGGAAGACTGCCTGCCCGACAGCCACGATGAACTGATGGAGTTGGCCGAGGAGATCGGCATCGACCAGCGACGCAAGGAACTCGGCGAGACCGTCACCGGGCTGCAGGAGCTGGTCACCTACGGCCTGAAGGGTACTGCCTCCTACGCCGACCATGCCCGCATGCTGGGCGTGGAAGACGACGAGGTCTACGCGAAATTCCACGAGATGCTCGATTGGCTGACCACCGACGCCGCCAAAGACGTCGACGCCCTGTTGGGCAAGGCGCTGGAAGAGGGCGAGCTGAACCTGAAGGTCATGGGCATGCTCGATCAGGCCAATACCGGCGCGTACGGCTCACCCGAGCCCACCGAAGTCCGCGTCACCCCGGTGAAGGGCAAGGCGATCTGCGTCAGCGGGCACGACCTGCGCGACCTGGAGCTGCTGCTCAGGCAGACCGAGGGCAAGGGCATCAATGTCTACACTCACGGTGAGATGCTGCCCTGCCTGGCGTACCCGAAGCTCAAACAGTACGACCACCTGGTGGGCAACTACGGCGGCGCATGGCAGGACCAGCGCACCGAGTTCGACGCCTTCCCCGGGGCGATCCTGATGACCACCAACTGCATCATGAAGCCGCAAGACAGCTACAAGGACCGGATCTTCACCACCGGGCTGGTCGGCTGGCCGGGCGTGACGCACATCGAAGCCGACGAGGAAGGCAACAAGGACTTCACGCCGGTCATCGAGGCAGCACTGGCCGCCGACGGGTTCACCGAGAACGCACCCGAGCAGACCATCACCATCGGCTTCGGCCACGATGCGGTCATGGGCGTAGCCGACAAGGTCATCGAAGCCGTCAAGAGCGGAGACATCCGCCACTTCTTCCTCATCGGCGGATGCGACGGCGCCAAGCCCGGCCGGAATTACTACACCCAGTTGGCCGAGGAAGTGCCCGACGACTGCGTCATGCTCACGCTGGCGTGCGGGAAGTACCGCTTCAACAAGATCCCCTTCGGCGAGATCGGGGGCATTCCCCGACTGCTGGACTGCGGACAGTGCAACGACGCCTACTCCGCCATCCAGATTGCCGTGGCGCTGGCCGATGCGTTCGATTGCGGCGTGAACGACCTGCCGCTCTCGCTGGTGCTCAGTTGGTACGAGCAGAAGGCGGTCTGCATCCTGCTGACGCTGCTGCATCTGGGCATCCAGGACATGCGACTCGGGCCCACACTGCCTGCCTTCATCACGCCGGCGGTCCTGAACGTGCTGGTGGAGAAGTTCAGCATCAAACCCATCGCCACCCCGCAGGAAGACCTCCAGGCCATGCTCGCACCGGCAGGAGCGTAACCACCACAGGCAGAAAACCCCCGGCCGCCGATTGCTCTCGGCCGACAGGAGT
>CAZYIH010000317.1:0-2714 GCA_964646915.1 uncultured Planctomycetaceae bacterium
TTCCCGGTGGACCTGACTGCACTGATGGCTCGGGAGCGGGGAATGGAAGTGGACATGGAGGGCTTTGAGCAAGCCATGGCCGAGCATGCCGAGATTTCCCGCGCCGGGGGCGATACGTTCAAGGCTGAGGCGATTGTCGGGCTGCCCGCCACCGACGACAGCGCGAAGTATTCCAACGAGCCGATCGACGCGACGGTTCTCGGCTGGGTGGTCGATGGGGCGTTCGTGGACAGCGGCGAGTTGGCCGACGGCGCGGAGGCGGCGATTGTTCTGGACAGGACGAACTTCTACGGCGAGCAGGGCGGCCAGGTCGGCGACGTGGGCGCCCTTCAGAAGGAAGGGCAAGCCGTCTTCGACGTTTCGGACACGAAGGTGGTCGGCCAATCGGTGCTGCACGTCGGCAGCGTCATCCACAGCCCGTTGCGCGTGGGCGACGCCGTCCGCTGCGTGGTATGCCCCTCGCGGATGGACACGATGCGGAACCATTCCGCCACCCACCTGCTGAACTGGGGGCTGCGACAGGTGTTGGACGAAGAGGTCGACCAGGCCGGCAGCGTCGTGTCTGCCGATCGGCTGCGGTTCGATTTCACGCATTCCCGGGCGGTCACGCCGGATGAGCTGCGTCAGGTGGAGTACATGGTCAATCAGTTCATTCTGGACGACGGGCCGATCGGCGTGAACCATCTGCCCCTCGACGAGGCGAAGAAGCTGCCCGGCGTGCGTGCGGTATTCGGCGAGAAGTATCCCGACCCGGTCCGGGTGGTGTCCATGGGCGTGGAAGACCCCCGCAACGACACCCGCCCGCCGCGGGTGAGCGTGGAGTTCTGCGGCGGGACGCACCTGAAGCGGACCGGGCAGGTGGGGCTGTTCAAGATTGTCTCGGAAGAGTCGGTGGCCAAGGGCGTTCGGCGGATTACTGCTCTTACCGGCCGGGAGGCGGTAAATCACGTGCAGATGCTCGACGCGGTCACGCGAGAGTCGGCCGGCGTGCTGAAGACCACCCCCGAGGAGATCCCCGCGCGGATCGTCGCGATGCAGAAAGAGATCAAGACCCTCCGCAAGAAACCTGCCGCCGGCGGCGGGGCGGTGCGGGTCACCGGCCAGATCGAGACGTCCCAGGGGCCGGTGCTGATCGCCCGGGCCGACCATGCCGACCCGGCTGCGATGCGGGCAGAGTGCGACAAGCAGCGCCAGAAGGGCGCCGCTGCGATGATCGTCGGCGGCACGGACGGCGAGAAGGTCCTGCTGGTGGCGATGGTTGCCCAGCAGGCGGTGGACGAATTGGGCATCAAGGCCGGCGACTGGGTCAAGACGGCTGCCACGGTGGCCGGTGGCGGTGGCGGCGGGAAGCCCACGATGGCCCAGGCGGGCGGGAAAGACCCCGCCAAACTGGACGACGCCCTGCAGGCGGCAGCGAGCTGGGTGTCGGACAAGTTGGGATAACGTGGTACGCTTGCCCCGTAGCATGGCCTTCCAGGCCGTGTTTTCATGGGCAGGATGCCCATGCCACGAATTGAAGTACGATAGGCGTCTCGCCTGTCGGCGCGTTGTTTTTACTTGACAAGATTCCAGCGGAAAACTAGGTTTCGGCACGCCATTCTGCCTGTCCGGGAAACGGATCCCGGCGGGTTGAGGTCTCTGCCGGCGAAGTGAGGCAGGAAAATACGATGCTACCGAAGCAGAAAATCAGTCGATCGCGAACCCGTCGTCGTCGCAGCCATCATGCTCTGCGTGCGGCGAATATCGTGGATTGCCCCCGATGCAACGAGGCCAAGCTCCCCCACGCCGCCTGCACGAACTGCGGGTACGTGCGTCGCGGGCTGAGCCTGGAGACCGAGAAGGAGAGCTAGTCCCTTGCGGATCGGCATTGATGCCATGGGCGGCGACAACGCACCGGCTGAAGAGGTGCGAGGAGCGCTCGCCGCCCGGGATGTAATCAAGGATGACGACCGCATTGTGCTGGTCGGTGATGAATCGCGAATTCGTCAGCAGCTCGCCTCGACGGACGGGTGGGAGGACTATATTGACGTCCACCACGCCCCGCAGGTGATCGGGATGAACGAGTCGCCGGTCGAGGCGCTGCGTTCCAAACCGAAAAGTTCGCTGGCGGTGCTCGCCGAGCTTCACAAGGTCGGCGAGGTCGACGCGATCATCTCCGCGGGCAACACCGGGGCCTGCGTGGCCGCTGCCCAGATGCGCCTGCGCCGCCTTCCTGGCGTGCATCGCCCGGGAATCGCCATCATTACGCCCACCCCTGCCGGCCCGGTCGCCCTGTGCGACGTCGGGGCCAACGTGAACTGTCGCCCCTCCCACCTGCATCAGTACGCGATCATGAGCTCGCTGTATCTCAACGCATCGGCGGGCATCGAGACCCCGCGCGTGGGGCTCTTGAGCGTCGGCGAGGAGGACGCCAAGGGCAACAATCTCGTCAAGCAGACCCGCGAGCTGCTGCGGGACGATGAGGCGGTGAACTTCATCGGCAACGTCGAGTCGCGCGATCTGTTCAGCGGCGCCTGCGACGTGATGGTGTGCGAAGGGTTCGTCGGCAACGTCGTGCTCAAGCTCATGGAAGGGATGGCCGTCGGCGTCATCAAGAGCATGGTCTCGGAGCTGGCGTCGATGCTGCCGGACCTGGGCGGAAGCACCAGCGATGCGCTCATGGAATCGGCCAAGCGGTACATGGCCAAGTACGACTTCAACGATTACGGCGGCGC
>CAZYIH010000318.1:0-2701 GCA_964646915.1 uncultured Planctomycetaceae bacterium
AACTCCCGCCCGAACCACAACGGCTCTTCGGTGTGAGGTATTCGCATGGAAAGGGCCCGTCTGCCCGGGGGTGTCAAGCGGACACGGTTGCGTTACAATGCCAGCTTACTCTCCCCGCGGGCGGGCGGACAAGTCCCACCTGGGCGAACCCGGACAGGCAACAGAGATGGCTGAGCCGTACGACAACTGGTTGACTTTTGCGTGGGCAGGCTGGTCGCTGCGCATTCCATCCGAATGGCGGCCGCTGGGCATTGCCGGCAAGCGGAAGGAAGGCAGCGTGCTGCTGGGCAAAGGCTACCACGAGCGAATGCGCGTGCAGTGGCTCACGCCGCGTTGGGCGCCGCTGGGGTTCCGCCCGAAGCGATGGGTTCGCTCGCAGCTGCGCACGATGGCCGGCTGGGGGGCTATTCAGGACGACGGCCCCGACCCGGAGGGTTTCGCGGAGCGGGCTTTTGCCCCGCAGGGCAAGCGGGCCCACCACCGGGCGGGGTGGTGTGGCTGGCACGAGCGGGCGGGGCTGGGGGTTCTGGTGACCCTCCGCACCGAGGACGAATCCGCCGTCGGCTGCATCCACGAGCGGATCCTCCCGTCGCTGCGGGCCAGTGGGTCCGAGGAACCCACCGACTGGTCGCTGCTGGAGGCGAGTTTCCGCACGCCGGCAGGGATGGGCCTGGTCGGTCATCAACTCAATGTGGGCGACCTGTCGATCGTCGTCGGCGCCCGAGGCCGACGCATGCTGGTCCGGCAGGTGTACCCAGCCGACATCGCCCTGGGACGGCGCACGCTGGAGAACTGGCTGACCTATCCGCCCGTGCAGGGCGTGTGGCGACTCGGCAAGGACATGGACTTCCGCGACTGGTCGGCCACCGTCGAGGGGCGCCGCTGCGAAGGACTCATCCGCACCGTCCCCAAACGCGTTAAGTTCCCCATGAACTGGCTTCCGCGTCGATCGTCGACCGCCGCTTGCGTGGTGGACCCGCAGCGCAACCGCCTGCTGATGGCCGAGTATGATCAGCGCGGGCTGGGCGACGAGGCGCCCGTGCGCGAAGCGATCGAAGCGATGAACCACCTGGCACCGAAAGGACGGGACTGATGTTCAAAGGAAGCCTCCTCGCCTGGCTGCTGGGACGGGGCAAGAAGAAGACCACCGCCCAACAGAAGGACTCGCTCCTCCAGGCCAAGCCCCTGCAGACCCCCCTGGTGCGCACCGAGCAGACCGAGGACGGTGTCAAGCTGACCACCGCCCTGGAGAAGCCCTTCTGGCAGCAACTGCTGGGCGGGGGGGCGTACGTCGAGCGGACCTATGAGCTCGACACCGTCGGCCAGGAGGTGTACCAACTGTGCGACGGAAAGCGGAACATCAAGAGCATCGTGCGGACGTTCGCCTCGGCCCACAAGCTCAGCGCCGCCGAGGCGGAGATCTCCGTCACCAGCTACCTCAACACGCTGCATGAGCGCGGGCTGATCGCCATGAAGCGCCCCAACCGCTGAATCCCCCGGCCGGTCGCTTACTCCGACAGCTTGTTGCGTCCTTCGAATGCGTGCTGGTGTCGCACCACGTCGCCGGTTCGCAGGAAGATGATGTCCTCGGCGATGTTCGTACACAGATCGCCGATGCGTTCCAGCGCCCTGGCGAGGTTGATCATGGTGATGGCGTTCTCGACGCCGCCGACGCGCTGGCCTTCGATATCCAGGATGGACTGCACGAACGAGCGGTAGTCCCGGTCGATCTGGGCGTCGGTCTCGATGATTCCCCGGGCGCCGGTGGCGTCGGTGGCGGTGAGCATGCGAACGGTTCGCCCCAGCGCTTCGAGCGTGTCCTGGGCAAGCCGCTCAAAGAGCGGATCCTCGCCGAGGTTGAGACGTTCCTCGACGACGTTCTCCACGCGTCGCCCGATGCCCGCAGCCAGGTCGGCCACGCGCTCGAGGTCGGAGTTGACCTTGATGATCGTGGTGATCGCCCGCAGGTCCACCGCGGCCGGCTGATACAGCGCCAGCAGACGGATGCACTCCTGCTCGATTTCGACCTCTTCGCGGTCGATCAGGTTGTCGTTGCGGTCGATCTCGCTGCCGGCATCGGCATCCTCGTTTTCTACGGCGTGGATCGCGTCGATGACGGCCTGCTCGGCCCGCATGCCCATCCGGTCCAGTCTGAGCAGCAGGCGTTCGAGCCGATTCTGAAGTTCCGACATGTGCTTCGCTCCCGTTCCTAGCCGAATCGGCCGGTGATGTAATCCTCGGTCTGCTTCTTCTGGGGGTTGGTGAACAGGTCCCGCGTGAGGCCATACTCGATCAGCTCGCCCATGCAGAAGAAGGCGGTCCGGTCGCTCACGCGCCCAGCCTGCTGCATGTTGTGCGTGACGATGACGATCGTGTAGCGGTCCTTCAGCTCGGCGATGAGGTCCTCGATGCGTCCGGTCGCGATCGGGTCCAGCGCCGAGCATGGCTCGTCCATCAGCAGCACCTTGGGCTTGGTCGCCAGCGCCCTGGCGATGCAAAGCCGCTGCTGCTGCCCGCCCGACAGCGCCAAGGCGGACTTCTTCAACTCGTCCTTCACCTCGTTCCACAGCGCGGCGCTTTGCAGGCAGGTCTCGACGACCTCGTCCAGCCGCGACCGCTTGCGAATGCCCTGCAGCCGCGGGCCGAAGGCGATGTTGTCGTAGATGCTCTTGGGGAAGGGGTTGGGCTTCTGGAAGACCAT
>CAZYIH010000319.1:0-2687 GCA_964646915.1 uncultured Planctomycetaceae bacterium
AAGGGCGAATAGCCTTTGTTCGTCGCGTTGAGGCTGTACCACGTCCGGACGGCCGTCCCGAGCACCTCGGGGTAGCCCGGCTCCCACCAGCCCGGATCATACCACCAACCTTTCCATGCCGGGTCGGTGTTGGGGTTGTCGATCCCTCCTCCCCATGCACCGGCAAACTGCCCCCCCGGCTCGTCCGTGCCATTGGGGCAGCGGAACGGGCTGAAATCCTCGGACGCGGGCACCTTGTTGATGTTCTGGCCTTCGATGACGCCCTTGCGAACCAGCATGTTCGTGAAGAACTCACCGTTCGGATAGAACCCGCCGCCTGGACGAACCCGATACCACACCAGCAAACCGTTTTCCTCATACGCATACTGCCGCACCGCCATAGCCACGGTACGCATATTCGTCTTGCAGTACATCGACTTTGCGCTTTCCTTGGCCTGCTTGAGACTGGGCAGGAGAATTGAGACCAGCAATGCGATAATCGCGATCACCACCAGCAACTCGATCAGCGTGAAACCCTTCTGGCTGCCGACTTCCGTCCGATTCCGTTTACACATGGCTTTGCTCCTGGTAACCCGCCGCGGTTCCGTCCCCAGCAGAGCGCGACGTTGTCGTGAGATGTGTACACTATACCTGATATCCGTAGTATAGCAGCTCCCGCATTGGCGAAAAAGGCCGAAATCCCTGCTGCCGACCCTTTACTTGTATTATCGGAATAACGCATCCACTGGATGAAACCTGCTGGCCAGTATGCGAAGACGCCTCTGCCCCCCGAAAACCGCCCAGGCAGGGAAGCCGCCGGCGGCGCAGCAGAAAGGCCACCCCGGCTGCGAAGTGGCCTTGAAAGTTTGATGCGGCGCAGGTCTTACAACTGAATGCCGGTGACCTTCACCTTGAGGTACTTCTGGCGATGTCCGGTCTTCTTCTTGGAGGACTTCCGCCGGCGCCAGTAGAAGCTCTGAACCTTGGTGCCTTTGAACTGCGAGTCCAGGATGTCGGCCGTCACTTTCGCGCCCTGCACCAGCGGCGTGCCGACCTTGATGTCACTGTCGTCGGACACCAGCAGAACGCGGTCGAACTCGACCTGCCTGGCGTCGTCGTCCAGCTCGCGGATGTCCACGTTCAGCACGTCGCCCTCGGCGACCCGAAACTGCTGACCACTGTCTTCGATCACTGCATACACTTGCGTGCTCCTTGTTCCGAAACGGGAATCAGGGAATTATGCTCGTTTTCCCCGGAATGTCAAGAGCGGTTTTACGGTTTTCGCCACCACTCAGCCCGCCTGGCCCAGCTCGCCCAGCAGCGCCGCCGACGCTGCCGCCCCGCCCAGCAACTGGGAAAGCTTGAACCGCTCGTTGGGCGAATGAATATTGTCGTCCGGCAGGCCGAGTCCGAGCATCACCGCGTCCAGCCCCAACAGCCGCTGAAACACCTCGGTGACGGGAACGGACGCCCCGCAGCGGATCAGCGCGGGCTCTCGGCCGAACGCTTCCTCGCAGGCCGTCCGGGCAGCCCGCATCGCCGGTGAGTCGGTGGTAAGCATCACCGCCCGGGCCCCTGCATGCAGTTCGACGCTCGCCTCGACGCCCGGCGGGGTGTTCTCCCGCACGTACCGCTCCAGACCGGCGAAGACCCTCGCGGGGTCCTGATCGGGGACCAGTCGCATCGAGAGCTTCGCCGACGCCGATGAGGGGATGATCGTCTTATCGCCCGGCCCGGTGTAGCCGCCGACGATGCCATTGCAGTCCAGCGTCGGACGGCCCCATCGCCGCTCCAGGGCGGTGTAACCTTTCTCGCCGCCGCCCAACTCCGTGACGCCCATGGCCTCGGCGTATTGGCCCTCGTCGAACGGCAAGGCGGCCCACTCGGCACGCTCGGCGTCGGTCAGTTCCGTCACGTCGTCGTAAAACCCGGGCAGCGTCACGCGTCCGTCGGCGCCGTGCATGCCCCCCACCAGGGCGGCCAATGCGTTGACCGGATTCGCCAGCCCCCCGCCGTTGACGCCGCTGTGAACGTCGCGCGCCGGGCCGGTGACCGTCAGCTCCGCCGTCGTCAGGCCGCGAAGCGAATAGGTGATCGACGGGATCCCCTCGGCGAAAAACTCCGAATCCGAGATGACGCACGCGTCGGCTGAGAGCAGCTCGCGATGGGCCTCGATGAACGGTTCGAGCGTGGGAGACCCGATCTCCTCTTCGCCCTCGAAGAAGAACGTCACGCCGACCGGAAGGCCCCCGGCGGCCTGTTGCCACGCCTCGACCGCCATCAGGTGGGCGAACAGCTGACCCTTATCGTCGTTGGCTCCGCGAGCGAAAATCTGCCCGTCGCGGATGGTCGGCTCGAAGGGCGGCGTTTCCCACAGTTCGAGTGGCTCTGCGGGTTGAACGTCATAATGGCCGTAAATGAGCACCGTCGGGGCGCCCGCCGGTGCGGGGTACTGCGCGATCACGACCGGTTGCCCGTCGGTGGGCAGAATCTGCGTCCGCAGGCTTAGCCCTGTGCAATAGTCCGCCAGCCAGTCTGCCGCCGCCTGACACGGGTGCGGGTCCAGCCGCTCATTGGCAATCGACGGGATCCGAAGAAACTCGCACAGAGACGCCACGAAACGGTCTCTGTTGGTATCGATGTACTCACGAACGTCACCTGGAAGCATGGAAACCTCTCGGTCATGGAATCACACGGATTGTAGCCGA
>CAZYIH010000320.1:0-2680 GCA_964646915.1 uncultured Planctomycetaceae bacterium
TCGAGGAACTCCGCGACGCCGACGTTTTCCTTGGCGGCCGTGAAGAACACCGGAATCACCGTGCCCTCGCACATCGCCTGGGCGAAGGCGGCCCCGAGCTTGTCAGCGGGGATCTCGGTCCCGCCGAGATAGGCTTCCATGAGTTCTTCGTCGGCTTCGATGATGTTCTCGGTCAGCTCCATGTGGGCGTCATCAACGCTGCCGAAATCGGCGTCACCGGACTGGTTCACGAAGCAGTCGATCACGCCGGTATTTCCGCCCGTGGGAAGATTCATCGCCTTGCACGACGGGCCGAACACCTCCTGGATGCTCTCCAGCAGCGCCGCGAGGTCGGTATTCTCGCCGTCGATCTTGTTGACGACGATGGCACGGGGCATGCCCGCCGCCTCGGCCGCCTTGAACAGACGACGCGTGTTGACCTCGATCCCCGCGGTCGCCGAGACCACGACGATGGCGGTATCCGCCCCGTTGATCGTGCTCAATGCCCCGCCGACAAAATCGGGATAGCCCGGCGAATCGATGAGATTGATCGATTTGCCCCCATGCTCGAAACTCGCCAACGTCGGATCGATCGAGTGCTGGCGGTCCTTCTCGATCGCGGAGTAATCCAGCAAGCTCGTGCCATCATCCACCGAGCCCAGTCGGCTGGAAATCCCGACGTTGTGCAGAATCGCCTCGCCAAGAGTGGTCTTGCCGGCTCCGCCATGGCCGACCAGCACGATGTTGCGGATGTCCTGAGGTTTTGATGCAGGCATAGGTTGTCTCTCCGACGTCACGAATTGTCACCGACAGCCGAGTCGACCTCGCCAAGCCTGTTAGAATCGCCCTTGACGGACCCTCGGCTGCGAAAAATGCGAGCCCTCAATATTAACGCCACTCGAACCGCACGCAAGGGAAAACCGAACACGGAAACCACCGCGTCGGCAGGACACCTCGCCATACAGATCCATCTTCAGGGCACTCGGAATATTGGGCGATTCGTGGCGGCTTCGATGCTACAATGCCCACGGTATACTGAAGGCCTGAGACTCAGAACCGACGCTCACACACCGGAAACGAAAGGCAGCACGATGATGCAGCTTGCAGCAGATACTTCCCCGACGGTCGGCCGATCGCGCTTGCGAATGGTATGCCCGTCTTACCCGACGTTCAATATTTACACCCGCCCGGCGCGCGTCATGACGGCGATGGGACCGGTTTCCGTCGCGACGGCCGTCAACGACATGCCCGGCTGGGACGCCGAAATCGTCGACGAGAACAACTACCACCGCGGGCCCCTCGATGATGCCGGGCAACCCGACCACCAGGCCCTCCAGCAGGCCCGCCCGGCCGACGTGATCGGCCTCTACGGCGGACTCACCAGCACCATCCCCCGCCTGATCGAACTGGCGAAGTTCTACAAGGACCTCGGGGCGACCACCATCACCGGCGGACAGCACTTCGTCCCCCAGAACGTCGAGCATGTGCTGCGAAACGGCGTGGACGTGGTTGTTCTTGGCGAGGGCGAACAGACCATCACCGAACTTCTGGATACGCTCCACCAGGGCGGCGAGCTGGGGGAGGTCAAGGGCATCGCCTTCCTTGACCAGTCCGATGAGTTGGTCATCACCCCCTCGCGCGAACCGATCACAGACTTCGACCGCCTGCCCCTGCCGGACTTCGGCCTGCTGCGTCACGCGCGGATGAAGATCTACTCCGTCTCGGGCACGCGAGGCTGCCGCATGCAGTGCGAGTTCTGCTCGGTCAAGGGCACGCCACGGTTCGCCACCGCCCAACGGATGCTCGAACAGTTCGCATCCATCTACGAAACCTGGGGCGGGAAAACCTTCTTCGTGGTGGACGACCTGTTCGGCCAGAACCGCTCGGAAACGCTCGAACTTTGCCGCATGCTGCGAGACTACCAGAAGCGCGTCGGCGTGCGATTCAGCATCACCGTGCAGATCCGCCTGGACATGGCCCGGGATGAGGAACTGCTCACGGCCATGCGCGAGGCCGGCGTTGGGCTGCTGGCGATCGGGTTCGAGTCGCCCATCCCCGCCGAACTGGAAGCGATGGGCAAACAGCTCCGCCCGGACGACATGCTTCAACTGGTCAAACGCTATCACGACGCGGGGTTCCGCATTCACGGGATGTTCATTTTCGGCTATCCCGCCCAGCCCGGCTCGCCGTTCTACATGGACGCCGACCAGCGCGTGCGCCACTTCCGCCGCTTCATCCGCAAGGCGAAGCTCGCCACCGTGCAGGTGCTCCTGCCGATCCCCATTATCGGCACGAAGCTCCACGAACGGCTGGAGGCCGAGAACCGAATCTTCTCCACCGAGCAGATCGGGCTGGAATACTACGACGGGAATTTCCCGATCAGCCAACCGGACGCCCCGCTGACCCCCGAGAGCATCCAGGCCTCCGCCCAGAAGATCATGGGCTACCTCTATCGTCCCACAGCCGTGTTCCGGATGGGCGTGAACCTCCTCGCGTTCCCCACGCTGCTGTTTCGCCTCCATCGCATCGGCGAGGGTTGGCAGGAGTGGTACCGACGCTGGCTGACGAACCTGTATCGTGCCGGCGGATGGGTGGTGCAGAGGCAGTGGACTGCCGCCTTCCGCGAGGACGAATTCCTCCAGCGCCTCGAATGGGCCAAGCGGCAGTTGGGCGGCTCGGATCCGAAAACAAACGCCCAGTA
>CAZYIH010000321.1:0-2680 GCA_964646915.1 uncultured Planctomycetaceae bacterium
CGCGCGATCGGCCGATCGGCAAGGAGAAATCGGCCATCACCCAAGCCCGGCCAGTTGTTCCGCCTGCAAGCAAGTTGCGGGCCTGCAGACAGCGAACTGCGATGGCCGAGGGCCTGGCCTACCGGGTGCTGAAGCGGATCCACCGCCCGCCGCGGGCGGGCAGATCAATCGCCAGCGTCCCGGTCACGTCGATCGGTTCGCCGGTGACGGCATCCACGCCGTCGGCGTAGGAGGCGTCCCACACCTGCAGCAGTGCCGTGTCGGCCGACCCGTCATTGAGCAGGAAGTAGTGGTCGGCTTTGCCCGACCGCAGGCGGAACGTCATCGGCACGCTGCTTCGCCAGGTGGGCGTCGCGCCGACGCTGACCAGCTCAGCCAGCAGCCGTTCAGTCTCCTCGCAGCCGGGGGTGTGACACATCCTGCCGGCGTCGAACCCGATCAGCACAGCGGCGCCCTTGCCGATCTGCTGTTCGGTGATGGCGGCCCGCCCGTCGGCGAACCGGGCCAGCACGCGGGCGTCGGTCACCTCGACGTCGCCAAAGAAACCCTCGATGCTCGCCTGGCCCAGTTGCATCGGCTCGGTGCGCGTGTCGTGAATGACGTCCACCCACGCCCCGAACAGCGCTTCGAGTCGGCTGCCCGGGCCGGTGGGTCGCACCTTGCCCCAGCAATCCTGGAAGCCGAACTGCACGTCCGCGATGAGTCGTCCCCCCCGCTGGACATACTCGGTGAGAGCGTCGATGGTTTCGTCGCTCATCGCCCGGGTGTGCGGTGCGTAGAGCACCGGCCAGACCGGGCCCAGCCCGTCGCGGATTTCGCCGGCTGTGACGTACTGGAACGGAACCTGGGCGTTGATCATCGCACGCGAGGCGCCGATGCGTGCCCGCGATGCCTGCATCGCTGTGCCTTTTGCGAAGCGACCGACGCCCTGCTGCAGGTCGTGCCGTTCCGGCTCGAAGCAGAGAATCGCCTCGGTGTCCCAGTCCTCGACGATGCCCACGCGGGCTTCCTGGTCGGCCGACCAGATCTCGTCCTTCCAGCGGTCGATCGCCTGGGCGATCTTCCCTCCCTCGCGGGCCCAGGGCGTGAGTTTGCCCGACAGCGTGGTCATTCCATACTCGCCGCTTTCCCAGCCACCGGGGCGATGGTTCCAGGTCCAGAAGGCGATGCTCTCGTTGCCGGCGGCGAGATAGCTGAACATGAACCGCCGCATCTGCCCGGCCGACATCGCGTTGGGATATCCGCCGGAGTACTGCACCGCCCCGCCGGTGGTCTCGTATGCGGAGGTGTGCCCGCCCTTGAAGTAGTCGTTGGTGAGCTTGGCCTGCATGTAGACGGGACGGTCCACCTCGCCGGCGGCAAGCTCGAAGTGCCACGCCGGGTGGATCGAGCTCATATACACGTCGCCGGCCGACGCCCAGTCCGCAAAGTGCCACCGCAGCTGCGCCTGGTTGGCGTGCAACTGGTGCGAACCGAAGATGATCATGTGCTCATCGTCAATGCTGCGGATCTGATCGGCCAGGTGACGGACCCGCGCGTTCATCTTGTCGGCAAAGTACCGCAGAAGATCTCGGCCGGCCCCGTAGTTGACCTTCGCCCGGTGCACGCCGCTGATCTGCGGGTCGGCGTCGAACCCTTCCAGCACTTCCCATGCGTCGTCAAAACTCTCGGCGATGGGCTTGCCGGTTTCCGGGTAGAGGTTCCACGCCGCGTCCAGCGCCTCGATGGTCCCGTACTTCTCCTCCAGCCATCGCCCGAAGCGGAGCTGATCGTACTCGACGGCGAGGTTGCCTTTGGCCGGCGCCGGCTCGCCCGGACCGCCGTACGCCAGCAAGGCCGGGTGGCTTCGGTATCGCTCCAGCATCGGCGTGATGTGCTCCACGACCGCCGATCGGTACGATTCCTCGTCCGGCCAGAGCATGGCAAACTCGTCCTCCGTCAGGCCGTGCTTGGCGAGCGTTTCGCCCGAGGGGCGCATCAACGGAACATGCCAGATCACGCCGATCCCCGCATCCTCCGCCGCCCCGAACCACTCGTCGGACCGACGGAAATCCCACTGGCCCGGGCGGATTTCCTCCGGGTCGGCGGTATGGAAGCGGACGGCGTTGTAGCCCAGCTCGACCATGCGTTTGAACTCATCGCGGAGGACGTCCACGCTGTAATCGCCCGGCTGCCAGTAGACCACGGCAACAAACGAGCTCCGCTGCTTCCGCATGCGACGCTGCATGGGCGATTCATGACGCTGACGGAGGTGGCGAAGTGCTTCGTTACGAACAGGTTCGGAAATCATGACAACTCCCCGGCTGGAACGCGAACGGACTCAGCCCATGCCGAACCCGATGCATAAGAGCATAGACCCCTGCAAAGAGGATTTCGAGACCCAAGCCGTCATTCGGTATTTCGCAGGCATTCGGTTGCCGATTTTCGGAATGGACTACTTTGCGACGACCCCGTATAATTGTGCGTCATGAACGGGAACAGAAACAAACAACGGAACGGGAACGGCACGTCGGTGGACCGCAAGGCGGTGGAGCTTCGCCTGGCGGTTTCCTATGCCCACTCACGGGGCGACCTTCTGGGCATCGCGAAATACTCCAGGCTGCACGGGGACTGGGAGTTTTTCGGCGGCCCGAACACAGAGAAACTGGCGATCTCGCCGATGCCTGTCGGCCAACCCGAC
>CAZYIH010000322.1:0-2675 GCA_964646915.1 uncultured Planctomycetaceae bacterium
CGCGAGGAGCTGGCCGTGCGCTGGATCTCCTACGCCGTGGGCGTGGTTCTGGGGCGATTCCGGCCCGGCGTGCCCGGCGCCCTGGGTAGCGGGGTCTACCGCCGCGAGGACTTCGCCGTCGGCTCGCTGCCCGCGCCCGACGAGGCCGAGTTCGACCAACTCGTCGGCCCGCTGGAGCGCTTCGCCTACGTGGACGAGGACGGCGGCCGCCACGTCTTCCCCGCTGAGGTCGAATCCGCCCTTCGCAAGCTGGCGGTCGACGATGGCATCACGGTGCTGGACGAAGGCCACCCGCACGATCTGCTGGCATTGGTCCGGCAGGCCCTCACCCTGATGCTGGGCGACGAGGCGGCCCAGGAGGTCATCGGCGAAGGCGCCGGCGGCGATCTCCGCCAGTTTCTCACCAAGGACTTCTTCACCGACTGGCACATCAAGTGGTACAGCATCCCGTATCAGGCCAAGGCGCCCGTCTACTGGCCGCTCCAGTCGGCCGACCGCAGCTACGGCTTCGTCCTCTTCCACGAGAAGATCGACAAGACCATGCTCTATGTGCTCCAGCGCGACTACCTGGACTACAAGCTCAACGGCCTGCGCCAGCGCATCGACGACCTGACGGCGCGGATGGAGGGCCGGGAGGGGAGCGACCAGAAGCGCGTCGCCCGCCAGATCCAAGGGCTGAACGAGACACTGGAGGAGGTCGAGGCGTTCGCCAAGACGATGGCCCGCGTCGTCCGCGAGGGTTACGAGCCGGAGCCGAACTGGATCGACGACCGCGTCATACTGCGTATGGCGCCGCTGTGGGAGCTGATGCCGCTCTGGGAGAAGTACCCCAAGAAGCACTGGAAGCGGCTGCAGGAGGGCGAGTACGACTGGAGCCACATCGCGATGAACTACTGGCCGGAGCGCGTGCGCGAGGCTTGCAAGGAGAACAAGTCCTACGCCATCGCCCACGGGCACCTGGAGTGGTATGAGAGAGGTGAAGTGTGAAATCGGAGGAAGTGCTTGCTCTCATTGAAGCGGGCGAGACGCTGACGGTGGAGTTCAAGAGCGACCGCGGGCCGCTCTCTGACACTGACTTGTTGGAGGCCGTCGTCTGCTTGGCCAATGGCTCAGGCGGCACGTTAATTGTCGGCGTAGAAGATGACGGGCATGTGACAGGCCTGCACCGTAAGCATCGCACTCATCCTGCAGCTCTGACGGCATTTATTGCCAATCGAACTGTTCCGCCAGTGACTGTGGAGGCTGAGTTTGTGGAATTACCCCTGGGCCAAGTGGCGGTACTCACTGTGCCCGCTGCCCGCCAGCCCATCTCTACCAGCGATGGTCGATTGCTGATCCGCTACCAGGACGCACATAATCGTCCCGGCTGCAGACCGCTTTATGCCTACGAGCTGACCAACTGGCTGGCCGAACGAGGGCAAGCTGATGCCTCGGCGCTGGTCGTTCCCCACGCGACGTGGGAGGATTTAGATCCCCTGGAGTTCGTCCGCTTGCGTCGGATGGTAGAGGAAACTCCCGGCGACGCGGCGCTCATAGAGCTGTCGGATCGGGAAATCGCCCGTGCCTTACGGCTGGTGCGCGAGGAGGACGGTCGACCAATCCCTACCCTGGCTGGCTTGCTGCTTGTGGGCAAGGAGGCTCCCCTGCGCGAACACGTCCCAGCTCACGAGGTGGCCTTCCAGGTGCTACACGGCAGCGACGTGGCGGTCAACGAGTTCCGCCGTTGGCCGTTGTTGCGCGTTCACGATTGGCTGATGCAAGCACTCGACGTGCGCAATGAGGAGCAGGAGCTGATGGTCGGCAGCGTTCGGATCGGCGTGCCGCGTTATGATCGGCGCGGCATCCGCGAGGCGATCAACAATGCCCTCATCCACCGTGACTATGCTCGTCTAGGTGCAGTACACGTTCAACTGCACGACAACCACGTCCAGGTGAGCAGCCCCGGTGGCTTTGTGACCGGGGTGAGTGTCGGCAATCTGTTGGCAGCGGCTCCCCGGCCACGCAATCCGCTGCTGGCCGATGCCTTCAAGCGGGTGGGCCTGGTGGAAAGAACGGGCCGGGGAATCGGCATCATATACACTGGGCAGCTGCGGAACGGACGCCGCTTGCCTGGCTACGACCGCTCTACCGAGGATAGCGTGACCGTGGTGTTAGACAGCGGCCCGGCAGACTTGGACTTTGTGCGGCTCTCCATCCAAGTCAACCGGCGAATGAATCAAACTTTGCAGGTCAGAGAGCGCTTGGCCCTGTGGGTGGTCTGGCGGGAGGGGAAGACGACGCCAGTCGACTTGGCGCCGTGCGTCCAGCAAAGCCTCGATGACACCGCTTCACTGTTGGACGAACTGGTCCATACTGGTGTGCTCCAGATTGAGCCAGCCTCCGAAGACAAGCCACGATTGTATCGTCTGGATTCAGAATTGCGACCAGGGACCGAAGTAGTCCCTCAGCCTCAAGAGGCTATTTTGGAATATGTACGAGAGCACGACCGGATTACCCGCCGCGATGTAGTGACGTTATGCCAGGTCAATAAACGCCGAGCGACTTACCTGTTGAAAAAACTCACCGAGCAAGGGCGGTTGCAACAACGAGGAGCGGGCCGTGGCACATTCTATAAACTTCCAGAAACGAACAAAACGGACAAATAAAACGAACAATGTCCTTTTTCATTTTACGCC
>CAZYIH010000323.1:0-2671 GCA_964646915.1 uncultured Planctomycetaceae bacterium
GGAGCCCAGCAAGCAGGCTAAAATCAATCGCGATCTGATGCAGAAATACGGCGGGTCCGGCTATCCGTTCCTGGCAATGGTCACGCCCGATGGCGTCGTGCTTGGGACCATCAGCGGCTACGTCAAGCCCGACCGGTTCGTCGAGGAGCTTGCCAAAGCGCGGAAGGTCCACAAGCGGTGGAAGCAGTTCCAGAAGGATGTCAAGACCGCCAAGAAGGACGATTACGACTTCCAGGTCAAGGCGATGAAGATCTACGCCGAGGTCAACAAGATGGACAAGGCGGCCGAGGCGGCCAAGCGCGTTCGCAAGTTGGACCCGGAGAACAAGAAGGGCGACGCAGCAGAGGCCAGCTTCGTGCTGCTGCAGGATGCTTGGAAGGCTCTGTCGGCCGCAGGGAACCAGAAGGCCAAGGCAAACGCCAGCAAACGGATTGATTCGCTGCTGGAGAAAATCCGCAAGCTCGATCCGAAGAACGAGAAGAAGATCCTCCAGAAGGCGCTGCAGGGCGAGGCGATGCACCACATCGGGCAGGTTCGTCAGGCCGCCGACCGGGCCGAGGCCTTGACGCACCTCAGGGCGGCATCCAGTCTGCTTCAGGAGCTGACCGGCTCAGCCAAGACGCTCGAACACAAGCAGCAGGTCTACGCCATGCTCGGCCAGACGCACCTGTTCCTTCAGGAGCGCGGCAAGGCGCTGCAGGCGTTGAGGACCGCCCTGGAAGCCGACGAGGACAGCCCCATCGCCGGGAAACTGAAACAAGTCATCCAGCAGCTCGAAGCTGCCGGCTGATCAAAGCAACCAGCGGAACACAAACGAGAACGACCCGAGGCCAAGGTGGCTTCGGGTCGTTTGTTTTGCGCTGCGGGGGCAGGTCTACGGGGCTGGGGAGATATCCCCGACGGCCGACCAGTCCGGCACGCGACGGACGTCGCCTTCCACGTCCATCTCGCCGACGACTACGGTTCGCATGTCGGCCCGCTGGAAGGCTGCGGCGCTGAGCGGACAGCCCGCCAGGCCGGTCCTCAACGCGGGGAAGGTCTTTCGCAGTTCGCTGAGCTGGCTGACCAGGCGGGACTCGACGACGATCTTCGGGATGTTCCAAGTGCCCCGCGTGATGTGCCATCGCCGGCGTTTCCACAGCAGGATCGGCCCGTCGGGGAAGCCGGCCGAGGCGAGCACACGATGGAGCCCGTCATGCTCGGACACCGGTTCCCGCGTGAAGTAGGCGATGTGGGCAGCCTTCGCCCAGCCCGCCAGGGCCTCCGCCGCCCTGCCATCGCCGGCCAGCGGCAGGCAGTCCAGGTCCACCGCGACGGCCGGCCGATTCGGGTCCCAGACGTAGACGCGTCCGGTGCCGTAGACCTCGTCGCCTTCGTCGGAGTCCTGGTGGTAGAGTTCCAGCGGGTACACGCCGGGCTCATCGGGGACGGGCACGAGCGTGCCCGCGTAGCCGAACTTGTCGGTGTAGGCGTAGCGTTGCTGGGCGTCGTCCACCTGCAGGCCGATGGGGACCTCCTCGACGGCCATATCGAGGATGAGAAAGTCGTTCCGCTGGAGTCGCACGACGATGGGCGCCTCTTCGCCGGCGCGGGCGACGGCATCGGGGACGGTCATCTTGTACGCGCCGCCGCAACCGACGGTGGCAGCCGTCACGACCAGGCACATCCAGCGAAGCCAGCATGTCATTGAGTTCTTTCGCATGGTCAAGATTAGGCACGATGGCGGGGCATTTGTCAACGCTGCGAGGTGGCCGGGGTGGCGATTCGTGGTGGCGAGGTCAAAAGCGTGTCGCCCCGCGAGCGATTTGCCGATATAGTCTGTGAAGATCGGCGTTTCCGGACATCATCATCCCCAACAGCGAGAGGACGACATGTCGAACCAGCCTCACTTTGTGAACGAGGATCCCTGGCGCGTTTTTCGCATCATGAGCGAGTTTGTCGAGGGCTTCGAGACCATGAGTCGCGTCGGACCGGCCGTCAGTATTTTCGGATCGGCCCGCACGCCCCGCAGCGCCCCGGACTATCGGCGGGCGCGCAAGCTCGCCGGCATGTTGTGCAACGAGGGGTACGGCATCATCACCGGTGGCGGGCCGGGCATCATGGAGGCGGCCAACCGCGGCGCTCACGACGCCGACGGCCTGTCGGTGGGGCTGAACATCAACCTGCCGATGGAGCAGAACGCCAACCCATGGGCGGACGTACGGCTGGACTTCCGCTACTTCTTCGCTCGGCTGGTGATGTTCGTGAAGTACGCCAACGCGTTTGTCTGCTTCCCGGGCGGGTTCGGCACGCTGCACGAATTTTTCAACTCGATGACGCTCATCCAGACCGGCAAGAGCATGCGTTTCCCGGTGGTGCTCATCGGGCGAAGCTACTGGTCCGGGCTGATGGACTGGGTCCGCGAGATGATGCTCGACAGCGGCGACGCCAAGATCGACGCCGAGGACATGGACCTTTTCACGCTCACCGACAGCCTGGAAGAAACCGTGCGGGTGATCGTCGAAGCATCGCCTCCGGAGATGGGCCCGCCGCCCCCGGCAGCGCTGGCCGACCACGATTCCACCGGCGAGGGGACGCTCGCGGGTCGACCGGCCCGGTCGTACGACGCGATCCACCGCGACAAGGCCCCCAAGCCCAAACGCAAAGCCAGCCGAAAGGTCGCCAAAAAGGC
>CAZYIH010000324.1:0-1120 GCA_964646915.1 uncultured Planctomycetaceae bacterium
ACACGGCCTGGAAGGCCGTGCTACGTGAACGGCGGTTTCTCAGCGGGGCTGGCGGGTGGTGTGCTCCCGGATTTCCCTGGCCACCGCGTCGAGGATCCCGTTGATGAACCGTGGGCTCTGGGCGGAGGAGAACTCCTTCGCCAGGCGGATCGCCTCGGAGATGGCCACCTTGTGCGGAACGCGGCCGACGAGCATCTCATGGGTGGCGATCCGCAGGATGTTCCGGTCCACCAGCGCCAGACGTTCGAGGTCCCAGTGGCGGGCATGGCGCTTGAGCACCGCGTCGGCCTGCTCGATGTCGTGAAACGCCCCGAGCATCAGCGAGCGGGCCTCGCGAATGGTCGCCTCCTCGTCGTGGGCGTCCTCGATGAACTCCACGACCAGATCGATGGCGGGGCTGCCCTGGCTGTCCAGGCAGCAGAGCCCCTGCATCGCCAGTCGTCGCGCTTTGTGATGTTGTGCCACAGGAACCCCCGGCCGGTCAGGACGGCAACTGATCGAGGAGGTTGGCCATCTCGATCGCCGAGTTGGCGGCGTCGGCGCCCTTGTTGCCGGCCTTCGTGCCCGCCCGCTCGATCGCCTGCTCGATGGTGTCGCACGTCAACACGCCGAAAATGCACGGGACGGACGTGTTCATCGCCGCCTGGGCGACGCCCTTGGACACCTCCGAGGCAATGTAGTTGTAGTGGTCGGTCCCGCCGCGAATGACCGCACCGAGACAGATGACCGCGGCGTACCGCCCGCCGGCGGCGAGCTTCCCGGCCAGCAGCGGGATCTCAAAACTCCCGGGCGACCAGACCACCTCGACGTTTTTGTCGAGGTCCACGCCGTGGCGCGACAGAGCGTCGGTCGCCCCGCCCAGCAGCTTGGAGGTCACGAATTCATTAAACCGGCTGACGATGATCGCGAACCGGGCGTCTCCCGGTGCGATCAGTTGGCCTTCGTATTGCTTCATAGGGCTCTGCTCCTTAGGACTCTCAATCCGAAGTATACGCGCCCCTGCCCGACGCCTGCAAGTAAAGCAGCCGATGAAAGCGACCGGGCCGCACGGGCAAATCGCACCCTTGCCGCCCTGCCGTTGAGAATCGCTTCTTCTCGACCCGAACATTTTTCCTTGCCG
>CAZYIH010000324.1:1220-2660 GCA_964646915.1 uncultured Planctomycetaceae bacterium
GAAAGGGGCTGACGATGGGGGACACTCCGATCAGGGCATAGACGAAAGGAAGACACGATGACTCATCGGCGAACAGGGATGCGAGTTGCGGTAATGGCGGCAATACTGACTGTGGCGGGTCTGCTGGGCGGGTGTGGGCAACCCCAGGAGTTGACAGAACGAGCCCCGTCGCCTTTCGCCGCCAGCCAAAACGCGCAGATATGCTATCGCCACGAGATGGTCAACGGGGGCCTGGCAAGCGTAAGCGGTGTTTCGACATTCGGTCCGGACGGTCAGACGAGTGACAAGATCGTAGATCGAACCTACACCCTCGGTTGTACCTGGTTCCAGGTGTCCCTGTCTGCCCAAACCCAGACAAGTACCGAGGCGAATGCCCCTGTGACGGTAAAGGCCAAGCTCGTCTCTGCGACCGGAGGCGGATGGGGTCACGAAGGGAAAGAGCCTCTCGCATGGGAGGTTCCACCCATGGCTGGGCCGGACCAGCCAAGTCGTGCGCCGAAGGGCTCCAAGATTCACAATGGAGAGTCGCTTGGCTTGGACAAAACCCTGAAGCTTCAGTTCGGGTATGTCATATCGCCAACAGAGGGCATCACGGCCTTCGATGCCAATGCGGAGCATCTCGACAGGATGCTGGATGGAGTGAAAGACCACCCGGATGGAGAGCAGCAGGCCGAACACATGATCCGGACCTACTCGTACGGTGGCTTCTCTGCCGTAGCCGATGTGCTGGCCTATCTGCCGCCGAAAGACAGCTCAGAAGGAGTTACATGGCTGGTGAAGCGAGAGAAGGTCTATCCCTATGATGGATTCTCCTTCGCAATGCTCGCATATGCGGGCTATTCCACCGAGCGATCCATATGTGAGGTAACGGGTGTGCGAAACACGCCCGCCGGCCGAGTCGTGACCGTAGCCATCAAGGGGCGGCGAGTACCGTACGCCAAACCGAACACGCCCTCACCTCGTATCCGTGAAATCAAGCTCCGGGGCCGAATGCACTACAACCTCGACACCGCCGCAGTCAAACTGCTCGAACTGACGCAGACCCACGTTTTCCACAAGGACGAAGGCATGCGGGCGCAGTTCCGCCATGCCATCCGCGCAACGCCGACGGACTGAGCACGAATCGATCCTGACGCATTCACAGATGTGCGGGCCAAGGTCACTCGTCATTCGCCCCCGAGAGACCGCTGCATGACCGTCACATCCACGTACTGCCCGAATTTGTAGCCCACCCCCTTCAGCACGCCCACGTGGGTGAATCCCATCGATTCGTGCAAATGGATGCTGGCCTGGTTGCCGCCGGCAATGTAGGACACGATCCGCGTCACACCCGCCGAGCGACCCGCGTCCAGCACCGCCTCCATCAGCGATCGTCCGATGCCCCGGCTGCGATGCGCGCGATCCACATAGACGCTCAGCTCGGCCACGTGTCGCGAGCCC
>CAZYIH010000325.1:0-2654 GCA_964646915.1 uncultured Planctomycetaceae bacterium
GGCCGACTTATTCCCAGGGGAACTTCTGGCCGGTGAGTCGCTTGTAGGCGTCGATGTACTTCGCGCGGGTTTTCTGGACGATCTCTGCCGGCAGGACCGGGCCCGGAGGGGTGCGGTCGAAGTCGATCTCATCGAGGTAGTCCCGCACGAACTGCTTATCGAAGCTGGGCTGGTTCTTGCCGGGCTTGTACGTGTCCGCCGGCCAGAACCGCGAAGAATCCGGCGTGAGGACCTCGTCGATGAGCATGAGCGTGCCGTCGGCGTCGTGGCCGAACTCGAACTTCGTGTCCGCCAGGATGATGCCCTTCTCGCTGGCATGCTCCCTGCCGCGGGTGTAGAGCTCGATGGATGCGTCGCGCAGGCGTTTCATGATGTCTTCGCCGGCGACGTCGCACGCCTGTTCGAAGGAGATGTTCTCGTCGTGTCCATCCTCTGCCTTGGTGGCGGGCGTGAAGATCGGCTCGGGCAGTTGGCTGCCCTTCTTGAGGCCCTTGGGAAGCTCGACGCCGCAGACCGTCCCGCTCTTTTTGTACTCGCGGAAGCCCGATCCGGCGAGGTATCCGCGCACCACGCACTCGATCATCACCGGCTGGGCCTTCTTGCAGAGCATGAAGCGTCCGTCGATTTCCTCGCTGCGCAGGTCCTCGGGGAGGTCCTTCATCGCCCCGGAGATCACGTGATTGGGGATCACGTCCTGGAGCAGGTCGAACCAGAAAAGGCTGATCTGCGTGAGCACGCGTCCGCGATCGGGGATGCCGTTGGGCATGACCACGTCGTAGGCACTGACGCGGTCGGTCGCGACGATCAGGAGTTGCTCGGGCAGCTGGTAGATGTCACGCACCTTGCCCGACTTCTTGGGGTAATTACCGAAGGAGGTTGTCAACAACGCTGTGCTTTTCATAGCTGCCTCTTGTACCCGCTTTCGCGGCGTCTCGTCAAGACTCACTGGGTGACCAAATTCCGCACCGCCACGTAGGCAAACAGGACGGCCAACTGCGTCAGGACATTGCCCGCCAACAGGCCCCGACGCGTCAGCCCGCCCTCGGCCCGGCAGGACACCAGCCCGCTGACCACCCCGGCGACCACGCCCACAACCGATACCGCCAACTGCCACCAGGGCAGATAGCTGAGCTGCTGAATGGTAGCCGCCATCAGGACGGCCATCACGCCGGCCGACGCGAACGGCCCGCAACCCCGGGCCAGCGCCGCCACCGCCGTCTTCTCGTTGCGGGCGGGTCGACAGAATTGCACCGTCGCCAGCATGCTCCAGGCCCCCCACAAAGGCAGCAGAGGCAGGATGCGATAGATCTTCGCCGGGTGCGGGGCGAACCAACCCAGCTGCGCGGGCCAATGGCCGCCCCACCAGTAAAAGTCCGGCTCGATCACGGCGATCCCCAGCGAAAACGCCAGCACGCATGCCGACGCCACAGCCGATCGGCCCGCGACATCGCCCCCTGCCACCAGGCGGGCGACCGCACCCACCGCCCGACGGTACGCGAAGGCGGCCATCGCCACGCCCCCCGCCAGCCCGGGAAGCAGCAGCACGCCGCCCGTCTCGCCCAGGAGCTTCCAGGCGGCTCCGTGAATGAGCGAAAGACCCACGCCCACGCACAGCGAGACAATCAACAGGCTGACCCACCCGCGCGAGAACCGTTCAGCCGGCTCGGCAGAGAGGTCGCGCGGGGACGCCCACAGCAGCATGCAGCCGCTGCGGCGCATCAACCATCGACCTGTCGCTGCTGCCATGCGCATCATCCTCGCCCCTTTCTCTCGACTCGCTCAGCCCTTCGCGGCGCGGGCGTCGGCGACAATCTTCACGTACCGGGCCGCCAGATCGCGGATCTCGTCCATGTTGCCCGACGCCAAGGCCGACTTGGTCACGAGGGCTGAGCCCACACCGAGCGTCTGGGCGCCGGCAGCGATCCAGTCGGCAGCGGTGGTTAGATCCACCCCGCCGGTGGGCGTGAGCTTCAGGTGGGGCATGGGCGCCAGGACGGCCTTGAAGTACTTCGGGCCGACCGACCCGCCGGGGAACACCTTCACGAGGTCGGCGCCGGCTTCGGTGGCGGCGAGAATCTCGGTGGGCGTAAAGGCGCCCGGAACGCAGGGCATCCCGGCGTTGTGGGCTGCGGTGATGACCTCCGGGACAAACACCGGCGAGACCACGTACTGGGCACCCGCGCCGATGGCGTCGTTGGCCATCCCGGCGTTCAGCACGCTGCCCACGCCGATCAGGGCCTTCTCGCCGAGCGTCTGGCGACAATCGGCGATGACCTTCAACGCATCGGGCGTGGTCATGGTGATTTCGATGCAGTCCACCCCGCCATCGAGAAGGGCGTGGGCGACGTCGATAAGCTGTTCACTGCTCTGGGCCCGCACGACGGCGACAATTCCCTTATCGCACATCCGCGAGACGGTGGCTTGACGGTCGGGCATACGGCGTCTCCTTTACTTGAGGTTCGTCCGCAAAAGCCTATCCGAAGCAGCCGCGTCTGACAAGCGGGAACAGCGTAACGAGCGACAGGCAACCAGGGCACCATGAGGCCTCAAATGCAATATCCTGGGTGCCTCAGTGGTCTCCGCACACCTGTGCCGAACTGTGCCTCAGGGCACAGGCATGAGGACATGCCTGTGGCACCCGGCTCAACTGGAAG
>CAZYIH010000326.1:0-2607 GCA_964646915.1 uncultured Planctomycetaceae bacterium
TCGGCCGGTTGCGTGGTGGGGGCGTTCGGGTCGTCCGCCTGGGGCGCGTCGCCGTCGTCGCTCTGGCGTCGGCCGTTGAGGAGATTTTCCAGTGCCCGGCCGGCCTCTCTGCGGAGCACATCTTCGGCGATCTGCTTGAGCAGCCCGCGCGTGTCGACGGCTGAAAGGTCCAGCCGCGGGCGGGTCCGCGTGCCCCGCAGCGGAATCTGAATGACCGTACCCTCCAGCAATCTCGCGTAGGTGGCCGCCTTACCCTTCACGCCCAGCTGCTCGAGCAGCCCGGCGTGGATCGGCACGCCCACCGCCAGGTCCAGCGTGCCATCCAGCCCCACCGAGCCGGAGAACTCCAGGGCATACCTGCGCGGGAACGTCATCCGGAAATCGCGATAGTGAATCCGCCCGTCGCGCAGGGCGAACTTCATCGAGTTCATCGAAATCGGCAGCGACTCACCAGGCCGAATGTAGCGGTCGGGAATCAGCCGACCCAGCAAGCCGCGGGGGATCAGCTGCGTTTTGCTCAGGTCCAACTGTCCGCTGCCTCCGCCGGTGGACAGGGCATTGGCGTCCAGCGGAATCACCAGGTCCTTCGTCTTGAGCGACACCGTTCCGCTGACCCCGGCGGTCTGCATGAATACCGGGTTCAAGCGACCCAGCAGCTCGGTCAGCAGCGGCTGGGTGAGGGCAATGTTCTCCAGCGGCTGAACCGTCCCGTCCAGGCGATACACGGGCACCTTCCCGGTGAGATCCACCACCCCGCCCACGCGGAATTTGCCCTCGCCCGAGGCGATCTCCCGCACCGGCAGCTGAACCGTTCCGTCGACCAGCTTCGCCTCGATGTCTGCCTCCTCCAGCACAATGCCGTACACCCGTCCCGACGCCCAACCCATGCGCACCGTGCCGGTGGCCTTGCGGAACGACGGGGACAGTTTCGGCTGGTGCAACGGCCCGCGAATCGCCAGCGGCCCGGAGCTTCGCCCCTTGAACGTCACATTCTCGGTGGCCCCGGGTGCCAGCTCCGCCAGCACCACGTTGACCGCCTCCCACCAGGCTTCGTACTCGCCGGAGAGGTCGGCCAACCGACGCGTGCGCAACTCCGTGACGTCCCCGCTCAGCGTCACCCGCAACAGCTGCGGCGCGACCAGCTCGAATGTCTCCAGACTCACGCGCGACCCGTCCGTCGCCAGCAGGGCCTCGTGGTCCACGCGCACCGTTTTGCGGCGCACCGCCTTGTCGCCGCGCCCGACGCGCAGATCGCTCACGCTGCCACTGCCGGCCAGGCGCACGCCATCGCCCCCCGAGCGGACCGAGGCCGACCATCGCAACGTGCCCCACACCGCCGGCGGCTGGGGGCGACCCAGCAGCGGGGCGATCATCGCCATCGCCTCCTGCAGATCGGCGTTGGCATCGAACGTTCCCGAGGCGGTCTGCACATCGCGGCCGGGCCAGTGCCCGTCGGTGAGCGTGAGCGTTCCCGCCGGACCGGTCAGACCCAGCCTCGCCACCCGCACCCCGCCGTCGGTGTCGCGCGAGAGGCGCCGCAACTGCAGCGTGATCGGCCGATCGCCCAGCCGTTTGCCGTCGGCCGAGAGATCCGTCAGGCGCACCTGGGCGGAGGACACCATCGGCCCGCCATTCGCGTCGCGCGAAAGCGTTGCGCTGCCCCGGGCAGCCCCCGCAAACGGCGGCCGACCCGCGCCCGGATTAATGTCGAAATCCACCAGGGAGGACATCTCGGCGCGTCGGCCTGTGAAGGTGGCGTTGGCGTCGATCGTGAGCGAGCCGGTCAGCTCCGGGCTCCCCCCGGCCAGGGCGGCGAAAGGCCCAGCCGCCAAAGGCCCGTCCAGCGTGCGGATGCTCGCCGAACCCGATGCACCCGCCGGGTCGAACCGACCCGCGCGGACGAGGTCTTTCACGTCCGCCCGCAGCTGCAGCGAGCTGCCCTCCGGAGTGGCTACGTTGATCTCGGCGACGATGTTGCTCAGCGTCTGCAGACTCACGCGACCCTCGACGGGGCCGATGGTCCGTCGGCTGCCGTCGGCGCGCACAATCGTCACCAGCGCATCGCGAACGGTGATCCTGCCGATGGGCGCAGGCAGCTCGCTCGGCTGATCACGTTCCGAGGGCGTTTCACGGTCCTTCGATGGCGGCAGCAGCGGCGAGGGGCGGTCCACCCATACCGTCAGACGCACGCCCGTAAGGGTCAGCTCGCCGAAGTCCTGGGCGTTCCACGCCAACCCCCACAGCCCGCGGGAAAGCGTAGCCTGCCGCAGCTCGATTCGCTCCCTGCCGTCGAGATCGCGCAGGAGAAAGCCCCGAATCTCCGTCGGCCCGCCCCAACTGATCGAAAGGTCCTCCAGCGAGACCTCGCCGTTGAGCGAATCGGCGACGATCGAGGCGATCATCGACTCGCCCCAGCCGCTGGACGCGATCGCCGGGGCCAGCAGCGTCAGCCCCGCCAGCAGAACGATCAGCCCCGCGACGATCCAGACCCAGCGACGACGACTCGATTTCTTCCGCTCATCAGCCATGTCAAACTCCCCGCCCCCTCACCGCGACCCGCCGGAATGACGCGTCGACAATATACCCATTGTAGAGGCGCCCAGCCGG
>CAZYIH010000327.1:0-2601 GCA_964646915.1 uncultured Planctomycetaceae bacterium
GTTTCCCGATGTCCACGATGTCCGGCAGCGTCATGTACTTCCGGACCAGGTCCAGCACCGGCACGTCTCGCGAGATGCACAGGCGGATCATGTCCTCGAAGCAACGCCTGGCCTCGGGCGAGGGCGTGCCCTCCCTGGGCCAGATGCCCGCGAGGTCCTGGGCGCGGGAGAAGGTTCGCTGCCACAGCCCCGCTTGGTTCGAGTCGCTCTCAAGCCAGGGCACGGTGTGGCGCACCTCGGTGATCGTGGCGCTGTCGGTGACCGGCTCGAAGTCCGAGTGTTTTCCCCACGTGTGCAGCATGTGCATGGTCGGGGAGTGTCGCGATTGCACCTTCCACGGGTGGACGTAAGCATTTTGGCCGTGACGGAAGACATCCAGGAAGATTTGCGTGGTCTCGGCGATCGCGCGGGTAGCATGGTAGGAATGCACGTTCCGCTCGACGGCGAAATAGGCGATGGCTTCGACGTCATAAAGGTACGGGCAGGTGAGCATGAAGAAGTTGCCCAGCATCTGGTCGCTGCGCCACGCCTGGGCCAGTTCGGAGAGACAATCGAATACGTAATAGCCACCCCGGCCGGTGCTCTCGATGATGCGGTGAATGCTGGTGACGAAGCTCTCGAACCCCGCCCGAGGGTCCAGCCGACAGATGCGGGCCTCGCTGTCTTCGGGAACCAGCAGATCATGGCTGGCGAAACGAATGTACACCAGCGGCTCGCCGATCTTGCTTGCCGCCCGGCAGTAGGGCTCGACGAACGGGCGGTAATCCTCGGCGCTGTCGACTTGCCAGACGACATTGTCGCCGCGGATGAGCCCCTTGAGCATCCGGTCGGCGCCGCCGAGCCCGGTCGTCAGCCGAGGGTCGATCTGTGTCATCGTGCCTTCTCCCATGTCTGAGCCCGCGTGCCACAGCGGGGCTATTAGATGATGTAATAGTGCATATTAGGCACTTCCAGCCTTGCGAAGCGGTATGCAAATGTACCAGAATAGCACTCAAGATTCCACGTCAGAGTCCTGTCCATCGACACGAACGATGCGATTGTCCGGTATACGGAGCGCATGGGTCGAATTCGGCAGGCAGACGGTTTCACAAGAAGGGAAAAGGAAATGGCAAAGGAAAGTGGTCCCAGTTCGTATCAGGAGGTCTTCTCGGACTCCTATCAGGAAAACCTGATGAACAAGCTCAAAGCCCGCAACCCGGGCGAGTCGGAGTTTCATCAGGCGGTCGAGGAAGTGGCCGACTCGGTGCAGTTGGTCTATGAGAAGAACCCGTCGTACGCGAAGGCCCGCATTTTCGAGCGGATGATCGAGCCCGAGCGGCAGATCATGTTCCGCGTTCCGTGGGTCGACGACCGCGGCGAGGTGCAGGTCAACCGTGGTTTCCGCGTCGAGTTCAACAGCGCGATCGGGCCGTACAAGGGCGGCCTGCGGTTCCACCCGTCGGTGTACCTGGGCATTATCAAGTTCCTGGGCTTCGAGCAGATCTTCAAAAACGCCCTGACCACCACGCCCATCGGCGGCGGCAAGGGCGGCTCGGACTTCGACCCGAAGGGCAAGAGCGACAACGAAGTGATGCGCTTCTGCCAGTCGTTCATCAGCGAGCTTTACCGTCACATCGGCCCGGACACCGACGTGCCCGCCGGCGACATCGGCGTGGGCGGCCGCGAGATCGGCTTCATGTTCGGCCAGTACAAGCGGCTGACCAATACCTTCACCGGCGTGCTGACCGGCAAGGGCATCGGCTGGGGCGGGTCGCTGGTCCGCACCGAGGCCACCGGGTACGGCCTGGTGTACTTCGTGACGCACATGCTCCGCGCCCGCAACGAGGACTGGTCCGGTAAGAAGGTGGTCGTATCCGGCTCGGGCAACGTGGCGATTTACGCCACCCAGAAGGTGCACGAGTTGGGCGGCAAGGTCATTGCGCTGTCCGACAGCAACGGGTACGTCGTGGACGAAGAGGGCATCAAGCTCGACACCGTCCGCCGCATCAAGGAGATCGAGCGAGGCCGAATTCGCGAATACTGCGACGAGCACAGCGGCGCCGAGTTCCACGAGGGCTGGGAGGGAATCTGGACGGTTCCCTGCGACGTCGCCCTGCCCAGTGCGACGCAGAACGAGATCGACCAGGACGCCGCCGAGGCGCTGGTCAAGAACGGGTGCATCGCCGTTGGTGAGGGTGCGAACATGCCCTCCACGCCCGAGGCGATCAAGGTGTTCCTCGACGGGGGCGTCTCCTTCGGGCCCGCCAAGGCCGCCAATGCCGGCGGCGTGGCCACCAGCGCCCTGGAGATGACCCAGAACTCCATGCGTCTGAACTGGACGTTCGACGAGGTCGACGCCCGATTGCAGCAGATCATGGAAGCGATCTACAACCAGTGCGACCAGGCCGCCGAAACTTACGGCCGAAAGGGCAACCTGGTGGCCGGTGCGAATATCGCCGGCTTTGTGAAGGTCGCCGAAGCGATGCTCGCACAGGGCATTGTCTGATGGGTAAATGACGGTCGGCGTGTGTCGACCTGTTCGCAACAGGGAAAAGGCAGCTTCGGCGGCCGGGGTGCTCACAAAGCGCCCCGGCCGTCGTTTGCGCGCGCAGAACGATCGGC
>CAZYIH010000328.1:0-2596 GCA_964646915.1 uncultured Planctomycetaceae bacterium
CGCAAAATCGCCCTGAAACGCTCAAGACATTCGACCTTCGTGCGGTAATGGATCATGGCACGATGCGCGCCGCCGGTGCGCACAGAACCCGCAGTCTCGCATCGATGGAGGGAGACTGAGATGAATGTAAGTGGAGTTGCGGCAACATCCGGCGCTGCGTTCAACGCGGTGGCGGCTGGGGCGTCCGCCCAAAGCCAGACCAAGACCGCAATGGCGGCTGAGGTCCGGGCGGCGAAAATGACACAGGACGTTTCGAAAATGGCCGGCGATGTCATCCAGGGAACGCTGGACGCCATGGCCGAGATGCAGGCCAGTCAAGGCGTGAACGTCCTGGTGTAGCAGGCAACCACTTCGGGGGCAGGCGGTCCGGATCGCTCGCTCCCGGGGGAAGAACCCGAATCGACCTTCGGCGCGGGCTTGCCTGGCACGCATCGGAGGTCTATCCTATGGTCCCCATGCGGGGTGTAACCCGGCCTCCGCGGAGGCGGGAACGCCACGGGTACAGCCAGTCGGAAAGCAGGTCTACATGCGATTTTTGTTGCCCGCCGGTCATCGGAAACTGCTCACGTGTCTCTACGCGTGCGCGATCCTCGCGAGTCTGCTGTTCGTCGTCGGCTGCGCGTCCACCTGCGCCGAGTGCGGCCAGGGAATCTGCCTGCCGGACACCTGCCTGCAGAACGCCGATCGCCCGGTAATGATCGATTTCTGCTCGCCCGATTGCCCGGGCTGTCAGGAGATCGAATCAACCATCAACACGCTGGCCGTCGAGTACGAAGGCCAAGCGATTGTCCGCAAGGTGAACGTGTATCGGTATCCGGCGATTGCCGAAGCCCACCACGTTCGGAAGTTGCCCACGGTGGTGCTCTACATTCACGGCAGAGAGGCGATGCGGTGGATCGAGCCCCGCCCGGCCAGGGTCTACCGGACCGCCATCGAGAAGGCGCTTCGGATGATGGATATCCCCGAGCGCGATCCGTCGCAAAGCGGTCTCGATGAGTGGGGCGTCAGAACGGTTCCGGGTTGCTCCGACGGGGCGTGCACGTATCACCCAGCAGATTGATGGACCGCCAGGCGCCGCTCTCGAACCGCCAGGCGACCAGGGCACCGAGAATGAACACGTACGCGGTGGCGGCGATCCATGGCCCTGCCGCTCCCCACTCCGGCCAGGTTGAGACGATCGTCACGCCTCCCCCGACGACGACCACCCAGCTGGTGATCATCGTGGCCACCATCGGCCAAACCGTATCTCCCGCCCCCCGCAGCGCGCCGGTGTAGACGATTCCCACCGCGTCGGCGATCTGGAACACCGCAGCCAGCAGAAGAATGCGCCCTCCGATGGTCAGGATCTGCTCCTGCAGCGCCGCGAGTTGATCGGGCGAGTAGCCCACCGGTGGGACCTCCCGAAGAAACAGCGCAATCAGGGGCCCTCGCGCCAGCCAGAAGACCAACCCGCACACCCCCATCCAGCAGGCCGCCAGGGCGACCGCTTCGCGCGCCCGGCGTTTGGCGAGGTCCGGATCGCCCGCCCCGATCGCCCGTCCGACCAGGGCAGTCGTGGCGATGCCGATCCCCACCGCGGGCATGAAGGACAGACCCAGGTACCGCATGAGAATGGTCGTCGCCGCGCGGTCGGCCAACCCGAACTGCCCCACCAGCACCATGATCGCCACGCCCCAGGAGAAAATGTCGTTGGCCAATTGCACGCCCGCGGGCCAACCGACCCGGAGAATGGCCCGGCATTGACTCCAGGAGGCGTTCGGCCTTCGGGTGCGATACCTCGCATGGATCGACGGGGCGAAGAACACCGCCAGCAGAATCATCAACTGCACGCCCCAGGCGAGGACGGTTCCCACCGCAGCCCCTTCCAGCCCCATCGCCGGGAGCCCGAGCTTTCCGAAGATCAGCACGTAATTCAGCGCCACGTTCACAGCGTTGCCCATCAGCGACGCCGCCAACACCACCCGCGGGCGATGCAGACCATAGAAAAACTGCTCCAGCACGCGGGCTCCCAGCGTGAGCGGCGCCGCCAGCACCATGTAACGGAAGTACATCGCCGCCTGCGGTGATTCGTCGTATCCCAGCAGACCGAAGCCCCAGTCGGCCGCCGCGGCGAGGGGCATCATCATGGCCGCCCACACCAGCGCCACGCCCATTCCCGCCCATGCGTACTGGGCGCAGCGCTGCTCCCGTCGGGCCCCGAGGTTCTGGGACACGAACGTGCTGACCACGCCCAGCAGGCCGATCATGAAGCTTTCCGGCGCGAACGAGCAGATCCCGCCGTAGAACTGCGCGGACACCGCAGCCGCCCCGACCCCGGCAACCATGAGCCCGTCGATGAAACGCACGACGGTTACGTTGAGCATCGTCAGGCTCGCGGGCCAACTCATGCTCACCACAGCCAGCAGGCCGCTTCCGGGTTGTGCGGGTTGTTCGGGCGTCTCGATCATCTCGGTCTCGTGTCTGCTCCCGGCCGATGGAGTACAATACGAATGAACCGTCGGCCGACTGGGCAGTCTAATCACTCAGCGCGCGTGTGTCGCGGGCATCTTGCCCGTGCCGGGCTCGCCGGGCGTCGGTGAGGCAGTAGCGCCTCCCG
>CAZYIH010000329.1:0-2588 GCA_964646915.1 uncultured Planctomycetaceae bacterium
TAACGCAAAGGCGATTACAGGCGTCCCGCCCGCTTGCGGGGCGGGCATGCCTGTAATTGCGTGTTGATCGAAGCCGCGGTCGAGCGTGCCGGGGGGTTGGCTATGGACTTGTCATGACCGGCGGGCGGGCGGTGCGGCGTGGGGCTGAATGGACCACAGGAGCCGTGCATGATGGATTTCGCCTCTGGCCGAACAGTTCGCCGAGCAGAGCGGAGTGAAGAGGCCGTGTGTGGGGTGCTTCATTCGCCATTCGGCGCACAGCCTCCATGGGCACGGCGTCACGGGACAACGTCGCGCATTATGATGGCCGGCCAACAGGTGTCGGCGGCGGGATGATGGAGGGGGCGAGGTTGTCATGAGGAGTCGAGTATCTCCACCGGCCGGGCCATCATGGACGCTGGCGCGAGGCGCAGCGCCGCGTACCCGGCCGGAAGCTCCCGGCGTCGCAGGGCCCCACGGCAGCGCGGGCAGGTTCGCCAGTCCTGTTCGTCGCCGGGCAGGGTGAGTGCCGCCGACGGGGATGGGGCGGACGACGGTTCGGCAACGCTTTCCAGCAGGGCCCGGCAACGCGCCAACCGGGTACCGACGTTGCGGCCGGCCATCAGGCCGTAGTGGCGGATGCGCACGAAGCGTTTGGGCAGCACATGCAGCAGGAAGCGCCGGATGAATTCCTCGGCGCTGAGCGTCATCTGTCGGATCTGGTTGCCGTGGGCGTAGTCCTTCCAGTGGAACCGCACCCGGTCGCCTTCCATCGCGATCAGCCGCGAGTTGGCGATGGCCACGCGATGGGTGTAGCGGCCCAGGTATCGATAGACGTGCTCGGCTCCGCCGAAGGGCGGCTTGGCGTAGACAATCCAGTCTTGGCGGTACAGTTGATCGCGCAGGGCGGCGAAGGCTCGCGGATCGTTCAGCGACTCGGTGCTTCCGGCGAAGCTCAGTTCGCCCGTCTCGTAGAGCTGCTGCA
This sequence comes from uncultured Planctomycetaceae bacterium, assembly GCA_964646915.1. GTDB lineage: Bacteria > Planctomycetota > Phycisphaerae > SM23-33 > SM23-33 > CAZFPT01. The sequence continues at coordinate 965 of CAZYIH010000329.1, forward strand.
GACCGTGAAGGAACTTGCCGCGGAACAGTCGGGCCATCACCTTGACCGGCAGGAGGTAGCCCTCTCTGGCCGCTACCCAATGATCGCCATCGGCCGTCAAACCGCCGCCGGTGACCACGCAGTGCAGGTGGGGATGGAACAGCAGGTTCTGGCTCCAGGTGTGCAACACGGCGGTCAGGCCGATCTGCGCGCCAAGGCGCTTGGGATCGGCCGCCAACTGCAGCAGTGTCGCCGACGCGGCACGGAACAGCAGTTCGTATACTCGTCGGCGGTTCCGTAGCACCAGGGGCTTGAGCTGCTCGGGCAGCGTGAAGACCACGTGGAAGTACGGCACCGGCAACAGCCGAGTCAGACGCTGCTCGACCCATTGGGCCCGTTTGGCGGCCTGGCATTTGGGGCAATGCCGGTCGCGGCAGGAGTTGTAGGACACCCGCTGAAAGCCGCATTGATCACAGGCATCGACATGCCCGCCCAGCGCCGCGGTGCGGCAGATGACCAGGTGGCGCATCACCGCCGCCTGTTCGGTCGAGATCGGGTGGCGGCCCTGATAGGCCGCACCATGAGCGCGCAGAATGTCCGCCACTTCCAGAGCCGGTCGCATGGGTCCCCTCCGGCTCAGGAGGCCGAGTCGATGATGTCCGGCGGCAGTTGATCCAGCAGGTTGGGGGTCTTCTGCAGCAGTTCCAGGCCCACGTGGGTGTAGACGGTGGTGGTCTGGACCGAGGCGTGGCCCATCAGGGCCTGGAGCACGGCCAGGTCGGTACCGGCCTCCAGAAGATGCGTCGCGAACGCGTGCCGGAGTGTGTGCGGCGTGCACCATCGCCCCAATCCCACTTCCTTCCGCGCCTTGGCGAAGACCTGCCGCACGGTATCGGGGGAGATGTGGCCAGCGGCGGTCCCGCCGGGGAACAGCCAGCCCTGGGGCTTGTAGAGCCGCCAGTAGCAACGCAGCATCTCCAGCAGGCGTTGCGGCAGGAGCGTGTAGCGTTCCTTGGAACCCTTGCCTTCACGGATATGGATGACCTTCCGGGTCGAATCGATGTCCTCCGGGCGCAACCGGCAGGCTTCGCCGATGCGCAATCCCGACGCGTAGCAGGTCATCAGCAGGGCGCGGTACTTGGCCTTGCGCAGCGCCCGGAACAGGGCGAGCAGTTGATCGCGGTTGAGCACCTGCGGCAGCTTCCTGCGCTGGTGGCGGGGAAACGGGATCCGCTGGACCTCCCAAGGCCGATTCAGCGTAACGGTGTAGAGAAACCGAAGCGACGCCAGCACCTGCCGATACGTGGCGTGGGCCACCTGCTCGATCTGGATCAGATGCAGCAGGAACTGACGAATCTCGGTCTCGCCCAACTCCTCGGGGCTGCGCCGGTAGTGCACAGCCAGTCGCCGGGCATACAGCAGGTAGTTCCGCCGGGTCGCGGGGCTGTAGCCCTTGAGGATCAGATCCTGTTCCATGCGGTCGTGAAGCTGTCCCATCGTCGGTCTCCTTGAAAAGAGTGAAAGGGTCAAGGAAACCAGCGTAAACCGACCGGGAAGGACTCGACAGGATGCCCTGTGCCCCCGCGACAACCGTCCCTCCCCTCAGTCCCCCCTCTCAAGCTGCCGCGCAGCGGCTTCGTTCAAC
>CAZYIH010000330.1:0-2587 GCA_964646915.1 uncultured Planctomycetaceae bacterium
CCTGCGGGCAGAACGCTTGCGGCCTGCTTGACATGGCGGGGGGTTCTTCCTACGCTCAAAGCCCTTCCGAAAGGTGGACGGCGTGGCCGAGGAACGTGTGGACATTGCGGTGATCGGGCTCAGTGCGGCCGGCGAGCAGACGCTGCGGGCTCTGGGCGAGCTGCCCGAGGCGAATATCGTGGGCGTTGCCGACAAAGACGGCGACCTCGCCCAGCGTGTGGGCGCGGAGATGAACGTCCCCCACTACACCGACAATCGCTCGCTGCTGGTGGAGGTTCGGCCCAGGGCGGTGTTCCTGGCGGTCCCTTCGATGGCGGCTCCGGAGATTCTCGCTGCCTGTGCGGAACGCGAGATTCACGTCTGGAAGGAATCGCCGCTCGCCCGCGACCTGAACGAAGGCGTCGCGATGGTTCAGCGGATGGAGCAGGCCGGCGTGAAGTTCGCGGTGGGCACGCAATGGCGGTTCGCCCCGGGCTACCATCACGCACGGCAGTCGCTGGGGCGGCTGGGCCCGGTGTTCCTGGCGAGAGGGCATTACCTGTTCAATTGGGGCCCGCGCCTCAGTTGGCGCGGCGACCGGGCGTCGGCCGGCGGCGGAGCCCTGCTGGACCTTGGCTACCATCCGCTGGATCTGATGATCTGGATGCTCGGTCTGCCCGAGGACGTCTACGGCGTCGCGTCGGCAGGTCATCGCGAAACCGAGGATCTCGGGGGCGAACCCCTCGCCGTCTACGACACGGACGACACGGCTGCGGCGGTTCTGCGGTACCGCTCGGGTGCGATGGCGACGGTGGTGACCTGCCGGGCGTCCGGCCCGATGAGCCAGGAGCTGAACCTTCACGGCCGCGGGGGGTCGCTGCAGGCCAACTCCGAGCTGTGCATCGCCCGCGACCCGGAAGGGAATATCGTGGACCACACCCCCGGCGAGCCGTCGTCGATGGAGGCGTACCGCCGCCAGGCCGAGGCGTTTCTCCATGCGGTTGCCAGCGACGCGGCGTGTTACGAGTCGTCCGCGCGGGAGAGCCTGCTGACCCAGGCGGCCGTGGACGCGATTTATCTCGCCAGCCGAACCGGCCAACCCGAGAGCCCCACCGACCGCCTGAAGAACTGCAGCATCGAGCCGGAAGACTGCCTCATCCATCGCCCGCCGCAAACGCCGCCATCGGACGGACCGACCGGCGCGAGTTGCAACGAGACCGAATAGCTCAACGCCGGGGGCCGACATGATCCAGGCTGAACGCATCCAACGCCTCAACGACGCCCCCATCGGCGACGGGCGATACGTGCTCTATTGGATGCAGGCCTCCCAGCGGGCCGGGTGCAACCACGCCCTGGAGTTCGCCATCGAGCAGGCCAACGAACTGGGGTTGCCGCTGCTGGCGTGTTTCGGGCTGACCGACGATTACCCGGACGCCAACGCCCGTCATTACCACTTCCTGCTGCACGGGTTGGCCGAGACCGCTGCCGCGCTGGCCGATCGCGGCGTTCAGCTTCTGGTGCGTCGGGGCAGCCCGCCGGAGGTGGCGCTCGAGCTGTCTGCCGACGCTGCCGCCGTCGTGACGGACATGGGTTACCTGCGCCACCAGCGCAAATGGCGTCGTCATCTCGCCCGGGAAGCTCACAGCCGCGTGACTCGCGTCGAGAGCGACGTGGTCGTGCCGGTGCGTGTCGCCAGCGACAAGGAGGAGTACGCCGCCCGCACGATTCGGCCGAAGCTTCACCGCGCGTGGGGCGGCTACCTCGTGCCGCTGGAAGCCCGCCAGCTGCGACGGGACTCGCTGGACATGGAGCTGGACGGCGCGGACGTCTCGCAGCCCGACCGGTTGCTGGATTCGCTGGAGGTGGACCGGTCGGTCGTGCCCAGCGCGCACTATCCGCCGGGCCGGTCTGCCGGGCTGAGTCGGCTGGAGGGGTTCGTCGCCAATCAGCTCCATGCGTACGCCGATCGCCGGAATGATCCGTCGTTGCACATCCAGTCGGACATGAGCCCGTATCTGCACTTCGGGCAGCTTTCGGCGCTGGAGATCGCCCTGCGGATCCGCGAGGCCGGCGATGACGAGAACACGGCTGCGTATCTGGAGGAGCTGCTGGTCCGCCGCGAGCTGAGCATGAACTTCGTGTGGTTCAACGAGCGGTACGACTCGTGGACGTCTTTGCCCTCCTGGGCGCGGGCGACGCTGCGGGCTCACCAGTCCGACGACCGCCGGAGCGTCTACAAGCGCCGGCAGCTCGAGTCGGCCGACACGCACGACGCGTACTGGAACGCCGCCATGCGCGAGATGACCCTCACCGGCAAGATGCACAACTACATGCGGATGTACTGGGGCAAGAAGATCCTCGAGTGGACCCGCTCGCCCGCGACCGCCTATCGCTGGGCGCTGGCGATGAACAACCGGTACTTTCTCGACGGCCGAGATCCGAACTCCTATGCCGGCGTGGCGTGGGTGTTCGGCAAGCACGACCGACCCTGGCAGGAGCGGGAGGTGTTCGGCACGGTGCGATACATGACCGCCGGCGGGCTGGAACGCAAGTTCGACATCGACGCGTATGTCGATTGGGTGGATCAGCTGGAAGCGTGACGGCGGTG
>CAZYIH010000331.1:0-2572 GCA_964646915.1 uncultured Planctomycetaceae bacterium
CCCGAACCGGCGACGATGGGCCTGCTGGCCCTCGGCGGCATGGCGACCGTTCTGCGGAGGCGGCGTAAGGGGTAATTCCCGTCTTGGCATGCGAACTGGACCGGGCGGGCGCTTCGGCGTCCGCCCGGTCCATCGCTTCGCCACGAGACCATTACACATGAACACACAACCAGCTATACGATACGTTATCCCCCTGCTGCTTCTGCTTTCGACGCCGACGATCGCGCCGGCGGCACAGGTCATGCTGCCCGGCACGACGCCCCTGGCCGACTGGTGGCACGGCTGCTCGCCGACGGCGGCGGGGATGCTCGTGGGCTACTACGACATCAACGGCTACCAGGGCCGGTACTACGGCGACCTCGTCCCCGGCGGCGTCAGTGAGAGCACGATGGTGGGCACGGCCGACCATCGACGCGGGGACGATGACTGGTATCCGGGCGAGACCTACCCCTACCCCACGACCCGCCTGGCCCGGACCATCGCCTCGCGGGAGCACATCGAGGACTACTGGGAGAGCTACAAGAGCACCACGCCGGATGAAGACCTGATCGCCGCTCGCGGCATCCGCAGCGCCGCTCACGAGCCCAACAGCCTGGCCGACTTCATGGGCACCAGCCAGAACGGCGTCAGCGACGGGGGCACGTACTTCTGGCCCATGGGCTCGGGCCGGACCACCACGACGGACCTCTACAACTTCGAGGTGCCCGGCCAGACCACGCCGCTCCACGAAAAAAGCGGCGCGTATGGCGTGTTCGAGTACCTCCGGTATGCCGGGTATGAAGACGCCGCCTCGGTCGGCACGGCCCGCATCTACAACCAGGAAACGAACAACACCATCGGCGCGACCGGCGGCGGGTTCACCTTCGATGGCTTCCAGGCCGAGATCGACGCCGGCCGGCCCGTGCTCGTCCACGTGACCGGACACACCATGCTCGGCGTGGGCTACGACGCCGACGCCGGCACGATCACCGTACACAACACTTGGACGTACATCGGCGGCGGGATCGGCACGATGAACTGGGGCGGCCATTACGGCCCGGAGACGATGGTGATGGAGTCGGTCACGGTGGTCGAACTGGACACCGCCTACGGCGCGGCGATGGCCGAGGGCGGAACCGCCCGGTTCGAATACCTCGCCGACGGCTCCTCGCTCGCCGGGGGTGCAGCCGACGGCCTGACCGGCCCGGCCCTTGCAAGCGGCCTGCTTGTCGATCACCTCGACGGCGGCGAGGACGACTGGCTGAGCATCAAGTATTTCTACTGCGACGAGGAACTCGCCGAGGCCGGCATTGCCGACGAACTGGACCTGCGGCTGTTCCTGTGGGATGACCTGTCGGATAGCTGGCTGATGGGCGGCGATGGGCTGTTCCACCTGGGTTTGCCCCAAGGCGGCCTGGGCGACTTCGGCGTCTGCCCGGACGAGAACTACGCGTGGATCAACGTCGACGACCGGGCGTCTTGGCGGCTGGCGGCGATTCCCGAACCGGCCACCCTTGGGCTTCTGAGTCTTGGCGGCTTGGCGATTCTGCGAAGACGGAAAGGAATGCGATCATGACAAGCGGTATGGTTCCACCGGTCCTGGCGGTCTGCGGCGCTGCGGCACTGACCATGATGATGGGCGGCTGCGGCGCTGCGTCCGGGCCGCGATGCAGCCTGTGGGTCGACGCCGTTCGCGGCGAGCCGGTCGCGTATGATGCGCTGGTGGCCGACCTCGCCACAGCCGACGTGATCTACCTCGGCGAGCGGCACACCATCGACCGCCATCATCGCATCCAGGCCGAGATCATCGATTCGCTCGGCCAGGGCGGGAAGTCGCTTGTGATTGCCTTCGAGCAGGTCGAGGCCCGCCATCAGGATTGGCTGGACCGCTACGCCGACGGCGAGATCACCTTCAAGCAGCTCGCCGAGGGCATCGACTGGGCCGGGAGTTGGAGCAACTACGCCGACTACCGCCCGCTGCTGGAGGCCGGGCGGGCCCATGGGGCGAGGTTCGCCGCCCTCAACGCCCCCTCCGAAACGATCCGCCAGGTGGGCCGATCCGGCCTGGCCGGGCTCGACGCCGAAACCCGCGCCGAACTGCCCGAGACCATCGACACCGACGACCCCGCTTACGCCGAGCACCTCAAGCGGGTGATGGGTGTGATGGCCGCCGCGATGCCCCACCGCGTGGACAGCATGGTCGAGGCCCAGATCGCCCGCGACGAGACGATGGCCGATTCGCTCTGCCGCTTCCTCGCCCGCTCGGAATCCCAGGGCCGGATGGCCGTGGTCATCTGCGGCAGCGGGCACGTGAACTACGGCTTCGGCACTGCCCAGCGGGTTCGCCGCCGCATGCCGCGGATCGAGGACCGCATCGTGATCCTCTCGGCCTCCGGCGATGTCACCCTCAGCCCGGCCATGCGCAAGATGGCCCGCGACGCGGAGATCACCCACGCCCAGCTTCGGACGATTCCCACGCGAATCGGTGACTATATTCATGTGGCGGAACGGAAGTCCAACGGCGAGGATGCGGACGAGTAACGCGGCCCGCCGACCACCGAACTGACAAGGAGCTTGCATGCGGAAGATGACT
>CAZYIH010000332.1:0-2565 GCA_964646915.1 uncultured Planctomycetaceae bacterium
GCAGACAAGACGGTGGTATCGCACCAGCCAGGAGACCGCCATCGCATGCAGCCGGGCGGCCGAGGGAATCGCCCGGGCCGTCGCGATCAGTAGTTGCTCCACGTCGGGCGTCGTCGGGAAGGGGCGTGCCCCGAAGAGGGCACCCAGACGGGTCCATTTCGCGAAGATGGCGTCCAGATCATTCACTCGCATCACGCTCCATGGCTGCCAGCAGCTTCAAGGCCGTCTCAACCTGGTCGAGATTCGCCTCTCGAGAGGGAACGCGGAGCATATTGAGGTAGGTCGCCACAAAGCCCCGTTCCTCGCAGGCCGGTTTCATATGGGCAATGTCTTCGACATCCCGGGGGTGGGCGGCGTAGAACTTCTTAGCCAGCAGATCTTTGCGCGATAGTGCCGAAACCATGACCTTCCCGAAGCGGCCGATGGGAACTCGCCTTGTCTGCCATCCATCAGGGAGAACGTTCAGCGAGGCAGCCTGTGAATTCAGCCAGTTCTCGGGCAGCCCGCGCTCATCGGCCACGGCTTTGGCGGCCCGAAGGATCACCCTCTCCGCCTCTTCAGGAAGATAGCGGATGACATCGCAATCTCCGGTGGTTCTGGCGGGGCTGAGTTGACCGGTGAGGATCCCGGCGGCCCCGCCAATCAGGAGGATTTCAACCTCCTCGTCAACGGCTGCAAGTTCTCCCAGTCTTTGCAGATTTGATCGAATGTCGCTGACCTGCATTGTCATGGCAGTACTGTATGGTATTACACTACATAATGCAATCGCTATTCCAGCAGATCTTCAGCCGTCGGAGGTGCTTTTCGTGCTGAAGATGGCGTGATGGCATCGGGTGCAGCTCGGGGGGGGATCGCGGGTCCGTCATCCAACAGCCATAGACGAGCCTTAACACACTCTTGGCGAAGTGCTCAATTCCCCTTCAGGGTCGTCAGCGATAATGCTCGCGCGTCGGCCGATGGGCTGACCCAAGCAGAAGGACCCCAGCCATGCAAACGCTCCTGAAAACCTGCCTCGCGGTCGCCTCGGTCTGGGAGATGGCCCTGTTTGCCGCGATCGCCCTGGCCCTGCTGGGCACCGTGGCCATGGTCAGTTGAGACTGCCCGGGAGCCTGCCTCAGCGCCGCCCCCGCCTTGCCAGTAGCGTGACGGCCGCCCCCGCTACGGCCAGTGCGCCGGCAGCGACTCGCTTCCAGAACACCTTCTTTGCCACTTCCTCGCGCAGAGGCTGATTGCGGACAGCCTTATCCCCAGGCGGACGCTTCTGGTCGGGTTGTTGTCTCGGTTCACTCAAGTTGGCCTCCGCGTGTATTGTATTGGCCTGGTCGGGCGGTGTGTCAAGAGATCTCGCTGGGTGAAAAAACGAACCTCGCGTTATCGAAACCCACCTGCTATCATCTCGGCAGACCGACAAATAAACCCGCACGGAGACAGCACAATGTCGCAGACCGTCCCAAGCTACCTGGAAAACTACGCCGAAGCCTACGCCGCAGACCCCCACGCTGCCGCCCTCGAGTGGTTCGCCGACGCCCAACTGGGCCTTTTCATGCACTACGGCGTGATGAGTCTTCACGGCTACGGCGACTGGGGCCTCTACACCCAGGCGATGCCCCTCGACGAGTACGAGAAGCTCCGCGAGCAGTTCACCGCCGAGAAGTTCGATGCGGACTTCATTACCGATCTCGCCCTCGATGCCGGCGCCCGCTATGTGAACATCACAGCCAAGCATCACGACGGGTTCTGCCTGTGGGACTCCGCCGCCGAGCCGGAGTTCAACTCCGTCAAGGCGCCGGCCGGCCGAGACCTCATCGCCGAGCTGGCCGAGCAGTGCGCCGCCAAGAAGCTGGGCTTTTTCATCTATTACTCCTACGGGCTGGACTGGCGCCACCCGTATTTCTTCACGAACGAGTACTTCGACCGCGCCCGCCCGAATTACGACCAGCCCGATCCGCGACACAAGTTCTCCGAGCCCGCGGATTTCCAGAAGTACATCGAGACGGCCCATGCGCACATCCGCGAGCTGCTCACCAATTACGGCCCCGTGGCGGGTATGTGGTTCGATCCGCTGATGGCGTACCTTGCCGTTCCGGATATGTTCCCCATCGACGAGACCTACGCCCTGATCCGCGAGCTTCAGCCCCAGGCGCTGATTTCCTTCAAAGCCGGCGCCACCGGCGAGGAGGACTTCGCCGCCCCCGAGCGAACGGGCAGCCTGGGGATGAAGAAGGTGGCCGATCGGCTCGGCCCGGAGGCCGCCGCCCTGCATCAGCAGGTGGTCGAGAAGAACGCCAAAAAGCACAATGAGATCTGCGACACGCTGAGTTGGTCGTGGGCGTGGCATACGAAGAACGAGGAGGTCCACGCCACACCCGACGACGTGCTGGCCAAACTGGCCGAAGCCCACCGCCGCAACTACAACCTGCTGATCAACACCGGCCCCCGGCCGTCGGGTGAGATCCCCCCCGAAGACGTCGAAACCCTCCGGGCCGTCGGCAAAATCCTCCGCAGCGACGACGACAGCTGGAAAGACAAACGCGCCGCCTTCTCCCACGACCGCGATGCAATTGT
>CAZYIH010000333.1:0-2517 GCA_964646915.1 uncultured Planctomycetaceae bacterium
AACCCGTGGTTCGTCGGGCGTTGTCACAGCCGTCACAGTTCTCGAAGGTGAACTCCTCGCAAGGCCCGTCGTGTCGGCTGCAGTTGTCGTGGGCGAGTTGCAGGTAGGATTTCTCGATGTGCGTCGCGTCGCCCAGGCCGAGCTTCCCGGCGAGTTCTTCGACGGCCGATTCGCGGGGGCCTTCGATTTCCACGAACGTTCCGAGGTTGGGCAGTTCGTCCAGTTCGACCTGACACTCGCCGACAGGCCACGACGTGCGACGCTTCTGGATGACCATCACAGGCTGAACACCGAGGGCTTCCAGGATGCCGGCCATCGCCTCGCCGCTCTCGCAGTGCGTCTGGATCTCCCGGCGGCGTTTCATTCGGCTGTCGGGGTCGAGGGGACCTTTGAACGTCAGCAAGGGCCGGCGATCTTCCCCTTGGCCGGGCCCGTCGAGCCACTTGAACACCCGCAGCCGCAACCCGCAACCGGCGTGGAAGAACTGCCTTCCCTCGCGGTCGTAGTAGGTGTCTGTCTGCAGGAAGGTCGGCCCGGGCTGGGCGTCCATCGATTCCAGGGCGGCGCGAACGGCCTGGTGCGAATCCACCTTCAGCTTCGTCTCGGTCTCGTGGGGATGAGTCATGCAAGAGATGGTAGCGAAATCTCCACCCCCACGCGAAGGTCTTTGCCCAGCGGGAGCCTGAATCGCGCCGAGAAATGCCCCTGTGGCAGGTCGCCTGTGGTCTGTCGCGTTGCCTCCATGGCTACGCGGCGGTTTTGTTTCCAAGGCGGAGAGTCTGGGCGATGCTCGTCCCGACGTGTCGCATCATGTTTCGGAAGGTGCCGGCCCCGGGGTCGGGCATGGTCACCAACAGAAGGGCCCCGCCCACCCGGGCCATCCACGAGAGCACGAACGTCGCGTGCCAGTTGGTGAAAACGAAATATCCCAGGTCGATCGGGGCCCGGTCGTGCGCGTAGTCGCCGAACAGCCATGCCGCCAACCCGCCGGCCACGCCACCGGCCGCCCCGCCGATGCTGATGAACACGGTGTAGGCTGCGATGTACTTGCTGCGTCCCTGGCCGTCGCAGAACCCCAGGACGATGTTGTTCTGGGCGAGCATCACGCCGGTCCAGCCGGTTCCGCCGAGGATCATCGAGCAGGACATGATCATCCACGCGCCCACCGGAGCATCGTAACCCATGAGCGGATTCGCCGATCGGCCGACCAACGCATTTCCGCCGCTCCAGAGGGCATTGAGCGCGTCGACCACCCAATGCGGCGTGGGCGTGGCGGGCATGGCGAAGAAGTACGGCAGCACGGAAAAGCAGGCGAAGATCATCCCCAGCAGCAGCACCGGGCGTCGGCCATGACGGTCCAGCAGGCGTCCCCAGTACTTGGCGGCGATGACCCCGGCGATGGGCCCGACCACCAGGAACAGCATATCGGTACCCAGCACGCTGAAGTGCAGCCCCTCCAGAAGATACCGGTAGAAGAACGGCCCCGAGACGGGGATGGCGAATGTCACGACGGCCATCACGAGCACGGTCCGCCGGAAGATGCGGTCGCGCAGCGGGTCCAGCAGGAGCTGATCGCCGGCGACGCCGATGAACTTTACGCCGGTCTGGAGCCGACGGAAGGGTCGGCCGTGCACGCGGGGCACGCGGATATCGATGGCGGGGCGTCGCAGTTCGCTCTTGGTCGAGGGGAACACCTCGCGCATCTTGCGGAACAGCAGGATGTCGATCATGCCGAACACCCCGCCGATGGCGAAGAGGATCGAAAGCGTGTACATCAGTGTCGGCTGGGCCTGGGCGGTCATCTCGATCGAGCCGTCCGGGCCGCGAACCGTGACGGCGTCGATGAGAATCGCCAGGCCGATGACGACCGGAATGCGGATGGTCTCGCTCCAACGCTTTCGGCTGGAGAAGTATCGCCCGCGGATGCGGCGGGGGATCATTGCGCCCATCCACATCTGCCAGGCGGGGGCAGCCAGCGAATCGCTCAGGAAGCTCAGCAGCAGCAATCCCAGCACCAGCCAGACCGCCCACGTCGCGGGCAGGGGCGGGACGCCGGGAATGAGCGAAACCGCCGGAACCAGTGCCACGAGCACCCACAGGAAACGGTGGATCGTGGCGCAGTTGAGGAACTGATGTTTCCGCAGGCCGGTACGTTCGATCAGGGTGGCCGCCAGGAGTTGACCGAAGCGAGCGATGAAGGGGATCGCCCCGAGCAGCCCGAAGTGCCAGTCGGAAAAGCCCAGCATCCGCCCGAACTGGTTCATCCGCGAGCCCTGGATGATGGTCATCCAGATGATCCCGAACATCCAGGCAGCCGTCACGGTTCGCAGGTAGCTGCGCAGCAGATCGCCGCGCACGCTCAGTGCGGGCAGGACTTCGTATGATTTCTCCCTCCAACTGGCCATGATGGACATTCTACCCAAAACCTTTCGCCCGTCAGGGTTGTCTCCGCGAGACCCGCCCGTCCTGACGAACTGTTGGCCGCACGTTACCCTGTCTTGATTCTACTCGGAACAG
>CAZYIH010000334.1:0-2500 GCA_964646915.1 uncultured Planctomycetaceae bacterium
CCACGCCGGGCCATACTGGACATCACCGCGTCGGCCGCTATAATCGCCCTCTTTGTCGGCCTGGGCCTTCCGGGCGACCCTTTGCACCCCAACGGAGAACCGCGATGGACTACGCCAGGATCGACCGTGACATTCTTAAACGCTACGACGGAAACCCCGTCCTCTCGCCCGATGACTTCATGGACCAGTTGGGCTTCAAGATGCGCGCGGTGTACAACTCCACCGCCGTCAAGATGCAGGACGGCAAGTACGTCATGCTCTGCCGCACCAACCAACTGAACCATAAGACCCTCCTGTGGGGGGCCGACAGCGATGACGGGCTCAACTGGACGCTCCGCCCCGAACCATTCGAGATGCCCGACGACCCGCTGTGGAACCAGACCGCTTCCACGGTCTACTACGACCCGCGCGTCACGTGGATCGACGGCGAGTACAAGGTTCTGCTGGCCTGCCAGTCCACCAGTGAATGTCGCGTGGCCATGTTCCGCTCCGACGACCTCAAGACGCTGGATTTCATCAACTACATCAACGCTCCGGACAACCGCAACATGGTGATCTTCCCCGAGGTCAGTCCCGACGGACGGTACATGCGCCTGGAACGGCCCAGCATTCCCTCCGCCGGCGGCAAGGGCGACATCTGGCTGAGCTTCTCCCCGGACCTGATCCACTGGGGCGACTCGAGACGCGTCCTGCGCACCTCGGACGTGTGGAACTACGCCATCAGCGGACTGGGACCCTCCACCGTGCCCATCCGCACCGACGAAGGTTGGCTGACCGTGTTCCACGCGATCATGAACAACTGCACCACTCGCGAATACAGCGTGGGCGCCATGCTGCTGGACCTCCAGGAGCCGTGGAACGTCAATCACGTGACCAACTATCCCATCCTCGCACCCGAGGCCGACTACGAAATGACCGGCCTGGTCGAGCACGTCTGCTTCCCCTGCGGGAAGATCATCGAGCCGGACGGCACGGTGAAGCTCTACTACGGGGCGGCCGACACCGTCCAGTGCGTGGCGACCGGAACGCTGGACGACATCATCTTCGCCTGCAAGAACTGGTAACACCGCGCAGGGCGATTTCTGAATGAGGCAATTTCTGAGGCAATCAACCGACAGGACCCTTCATGGCTGATTACAGCATCACCGAGTTTGGCGCGACGCCCGACGGGCAGACGCTCGCGACTGAGGCAATTCAGGCGGCGATCGACGCCGCCCACAGCTCCGGCGGCGGGCGCATCGTCGTGCCGGCCGGCGGGAGCTTCGTGACCGGCAGCATCGAACTCAAAAGCAACACCGAACTGCACGTCGAACGCGGCGGGGTGCTGCTGGGCAGCGACGATATCTCCCTCTACACCGGTCAGGCGTTTCCCAAGGCCGAGGACCCGCAGCGCCGGGGCTGGGCGCTGATTACTGCCGACCGGGCGGACAACATCGCCGTCACCGGTGGCGGCGTCATCGACGGGCAGGGCAAGAAGTTTATGGCCGAGCTGCAGCAGTACCACTACAAGCCCACCGACCAGCGGCCTCAGATGTTCACGTTCATGGACTGCACAAATGTGACGTTCCGCGAGATGACCTTCCGCGACAGCGCCAACTGGTGCATGAATCTCTGCGGCTGCGAGAACGTGCTGATCACCGGCATCCGCATTCTGAACGACACGGCCCTGCCCAACTGCGACGGGATCGATCCGGACCACTGCCGCAACGTGATGATCTCGGACTGTTACATTGAGGCCGGCGACGATTGCATCGTCATCAAGAACCGCCGCGAGCATCCCCACGGCGGGCCTTGCGAGAACATCACCGTCACCAACTGCGTCCTCATGAGCACCTCGACGGCCATCAAGATCGGCACCGAGAGCGAGGACGACTTCCGCAATATCACCTTCTCCAACTGCGTGATCCGCTCGTCCAACCGCGGGCTGAGCATTCAACTGCGAGACTTCGGAAACGTCGAGAACATCCTGTTCTCGGACTGCATCGTCGAGACCCGCTACTTCAACCCCACCTGGTGGGGACGGGCCGAGCCGATTTACGTCACGGCGATCCATCGCGCCGAGGGCACCAGGCTGGGGCGGGTCAAGAACGTCCGCTTCCGCAACATTCTCTGCCGCTCGGAGAATGGCGTGTTCATCGCCGGCAGCGAAGACTCGCCCATCGAGGGGCTGGTCCTGGACGGGGTGCGCGTGGAGATCGACAAGTGGAGCAAGTGGCCCGGCGGCGTGCAGGACCGCCGCCCGTGCATGCAGGACGACAGCAATTTCAGCATCGACTGGCGCAAGGACCAAGGGCTCGTCGAGCACTCCACCCCCGGGGTGTACATGGAGCACACCGATGGGGCCCTGCTGCGGAACGTGGACATCGTCTGGGGCGAGAATACCCAGGACTATTGGTCGCACGCGATCGAAGCCCACAACGCCCCCCGCCTGCGGCTGGAAAATTTCACAGGCTCAGCGGCCAAGCCCGACCTGGACGACCGGAACATCGACTGACCCCCC
>CAZYIH010000335.1:0-2465 GCA_964646915.1 uncultured Planctomycetaceae bacterium
CAACTTGTTGCGGGCGGAACGACTGGAAGGCTGCGCTACGGTGCCCGGTGAGGTAGATGGTATGAGTGAAGCGTCTCTGCGACAGTTCTACATGCCTGGTCTGGGAGCGGCCACCCCGGGCGCAGACCTCGCATTGCCGGCCGACGAGGCGAGGCATGCGGCGAAGGTGCTGCGCATGCGCGTCGGCGATGCGGTGAGCCTGTTCGACGGCGTGGGCGCCTCGGCCGACGGAACGCTGTCGGCCGTCACCAAACGAGACGTCCGCGTGACGCTGGGCGAGGTGCGTTACATCGATCGGCAGGGACGTCGCGTGGGACTCGCCTTCGCCGTGCCCAAGGGCAAGCGGCTGGACTGGCTGCTGGAGAAGACCACCGAACTGGCGTGCACGGTTCTTCAGCCGGTCCGATTCGAGCGGAGCGTCGCCGGTGAGACAGCCTTCGGCAACAGCAAACGAGAGCGATGGATGGACCGGTGCATTGCCGCCTGCAAGCAGAGCGGCGGGGCGTGGCTGCCGGAATTGCGGGACCCGGTCACGCTGGAGGAGTATCTCGACGAATGTGACGCGACGGTCCGCTGGCTGGGCGATCCGTCGGCGTCGGCCAGGCCGATGGCTGCGGTGGTTCGCGAGGCGCCGGACGACGCGGCAGCAGCGGTTCTTGTGGGTCCCGAGGGCGGGCTCACCGACGACGAGGTCGAGGCGGCCCGGGCGGCGGGGTTTGCCCCGGTGCGGCTGGGGCATACGGTGCTTCGCGTGGAGACCGCGTGCGTGGCGATGTTGGCTGGCGTGCGGGCCGCCGACGGGGCGCAGTAGTGGGGCGACTTGTGTAAGTTTGGTGCGGTTGTTGATGACAGTACCCATGGGGCGCCGTGGGAGAGTGTTCGGGTTTGCGACCTTCGGGCCCAGCGAAGATCGGGTGGGCCTTAAGCAATGCCCGTTTTTCGTAGCGGGGGGGGTGGTCGATCCGATAGAATGTGCATGCCTTGCAGCGGAGTCTGCCGCCCGGGAGTATCCCGGCGGGTTGGCGGGCGCGGAGCGTGAGGCCTTGGCCGGGGTGCCTTTGTCGGAGATTGCCTGATCGTGGACAGTTTTCTATGGGCGGCGGCCTTGGTGTCGACGGCCTTTTCCAGTTTCTTCGCGCTGACCAGCAACGCGTTGCGGATGTTCCGCCGGTCCCAGATGGAAGATGTCTTTGCCGATAAGGCCGGCCGGGACAAGCTCGAACTGCTTGAGAGGCATCTCAAGGAACTCCGCCTGACCTCCTCGCTGTGTCGCTCGATGTCCAACCTCGTGCTGGTGGTCTCGGTGATGGGCCTGCTGGGTGCGCCGGCGGCCGGTGCGTGGGCAACGGTGGGCGCCATGTTGATCTCGGCGGCAGTGGTGGCCGTCTTTGGCGTGGGCATCCCGCACGCGTGGGCGGCGTACGCCGGGGAGGCAGTGCTTGCCGGCACGCTGCGTGTGCTGGTGGTGTTCCGGTACATACTCTATCCCATCGTCACCGTCATGCACGCGATGGACCTGCCCATCCGCCGACTGACGGGCACTGCCGACGACGAGGAGGGCAACGGGGACATCGCGAAGCTCGAAATCCTCCAGGCCGCCTCCGAGGGGCGGGCCGAGGGCGCCGTGGACCCTGAAGAAGTCGAGATGATCGAGTCGGTCATCGAGTTCGGCGAGACCCATGCCGGAGAGATCATGACCCCCCGGACCGCGCTGTTCGCACTGTCGGTGGACACGCCGACCGACGAGGCGATTCGGCTGATTATCGAAGCAGGCCACTCGCGCGTACCCGCCTACGAGGGCGACATGGACAACATCGTGGGCATCGTTTACGCCAAGGACCTCCTGCGCGATTTGATCGAGCACAAAGAGGTCCCGCTGCGGCGGATCCTGCGAAAGCCCTTCTTCGTCCCCGAGACGAAGCTCCTGGACGACCTGCTTCGGGAGTTCAAGGCCCGTAAGTTCCACATCGCCGTGATCCTCGACGAATACGGCGGGACGGCCGGCATTGTGACCATCGAGGACGTGCTCGAAGAAATCGTCGGCGAGATCTCCGACGAGTACGACATGGCCGAGCCTGAACTGATGACGCGAATGGACGAGACCACCGCCGAGGTGGACGGCAGGATCCGCGTGGACGAACTCAACGACGCGATGGGGCTGGAGTTGCCCGAGGACGACGATTTCGACACGGCCGCCGGGTTCCTCTTCTCGCATATGGGGTACATCCCCGCAGCCGGTGAGTCGCTCGAAGCCGCCGGTGCGAAGTTCACGGTGTTGGCCGCCAGCGAGCGACGCATCGAACGCGTCCGCGTGGAAGTGCTCGAGGCCACCGCCGCCGGCGAAAAAACCCCCGAAGCCTGAAAGACCATCCCGGGCCTGAAGCCTTGATGTGCTTTCGCCCGCAACAAGTTGCGAGCCCTACGGTTGTAGCACGGCCTTCCAACGTGTGGTTGTCGTAGCACGG
>CAZYIH010000336.1:0-2462 GCA_964646915.1 uncultured Planctomycetaceae bacterium
CTGAACATGGGGGCCGGCCGCATCGTGGAGCAGGAGATCGTCCGGGTGGACAAGATGATTCGCGACGGCTCGCTGTTCGAGTTGCCCAAGTACACCGAGACGGTCGAGCACTGCAAACAGACCGGCGCGAGGTTCCACTTGATGGGACTCGTGCAGGACCAGGGCGTCCACGCCACGCAGGGGCACCTTTTCGCGTTCCTGCGGAACCTCGCCGAGGCGGGGCTGAAGAAGCAGCAGGTCTGCGTGCATTTCTTCAGCGACGGGCGAGACACCCCGCCGCGAAGCGCGATTTCGTATTTCGACGCCTTGGAGAAGGTCATGGACGAGTGCGGCGTGGGCGTGGTCGCCAGCGTCATGGGGCGGTTCTGGGCGATGGACCGCGCGGAGAACTGGCAACGCACCCAGATCGCCTTTAACGCCCTGACGCGCGGCGAGGCGCCGTTTACCGCATCCAGCGCACGCGAGGCCATCGAGCAGGCCTACGCCCGGGCCGATGAGCAGATCGAGAAGAAACAGGACAACCCCGAGACCGACGAGTTCATCCGCCCGACGCTGATCGTGAACGAGTCCGGTGAGCCCCTAGGCGTGATGCAGTCCGGCGACGTCGTCCTGCACACAAACTACCGCCAGGACCGCGCGATCCAGCTGACCCAGGCCTTCGTGGAAGACGATTTTGAGGGGTTCGATCGCGATGGCGGAAAGCCCGACGTGATCTATCTCGGGCTCACGCGGTACTACGACGAGTTCGACGGCGCACTGGCCCCGCCGATGAACATGGCCCGGCTGCTGGGGGAGGTGCTCTGCGAGAACCGGCTGCGACAGCTGCGGATCGCCGAGTTCCAGAAGTACCGCCACGTCACGAGCTTCTTTAACGGTAAGAAAATCGAACCGTTCGGCGGCGAGGACCGCGTGCAGGTCGACAGCATTACCGTGCCCGAGGACCAGAAACCCGAGATGAGCGCCTACGAGGTGACCGATCTGGTTCTCAAGGCCGTCCAGAATGGCGTGGCCGCGCTGCGGGACGAGGCCGAATCGCTGGATTACGCCCACCTGACTGTGGGCAAGGAGATGGACGGGTTCTGCCCGGCCGAGGAGACGTACGACGTGATCGTGGTCAACTACGCCAACGGCGACATGGTCGGACACACGGGCGTCTTCGAGGCGGCCCGCAAGGCCATCGAAGCCGTCGACGAGTGCACAGGGAAGGTCGTGGACGCGGTGCTCGCCAGGGGCGGAACGCTGCTGGTAACGGCCGACCACGGCAACGCCGAGACCATGCTGGACCCGATCACCGGCGACGTGCAGACCGCCCACACCACCAACCTCGTGGAGTGCATCCTGGTCGGGGAGGAGACGAAGAATCGCAAACTCATCGACAAGGGCAAACTCTCGGACCTGGCTGTGACCATGCTGGAAATCCTGGGTATCGAAAAGCCTGCGGAGATGACGGCCCAGAGCCTGCTGGCCGATTAGCAGGGCGGCTGGCGGCATTACTGTGGCAGAATGCTTTGCGATGATCTGTGTCCGATGATCCTGTGGCGAACTTCTGAGGAAAGGAAGAGGACTGATGAATCGACGGATGAAGTTGTTCTCGGCGGCGGCGGTACTTCTCGCGTGGTCCGGTGTGGCGTCGGCCCATGTGGGTCACGAGGGTGCGACGTTCGGAAACGGTCTGGCCCACCCGTTCGGCGGGCTGGATCACCTCTTGGCCATGGTGGCGGTGGGGCTGCTGGGCGCCAAGTGCGGCCTTCGCTGGCGTTACCTGCTTCCGATCGGCTTCGTGGCCGGTTTGGGCTTGGGCGGTCTGCTCGGGGCCTTCCACGTCGGTCTGCCGGCGGTGGAACTGAGTATCTCGCTGTCGGTACTGCTGTTCGGCGGGCTGCTGGCGGTTTCCACGCGCGTCTCGCCTTGGGTACTGGCGGGCATTGTGTTGGTCGCCGGGATTCCCCACGGCCACGCCCATCTTACCGAAGCCGGTGCCGGGTCGATTGTCGGCTACGGGGTCGGCATGGTGCTGGGAAGCGCGTTGTTGCATGCCGGCGGATTGCTGCTTGGGTTGGCCATCGGCCAAGCCAAGGTCCTGCGAGACCGCTGGCAGTGGGTAGCCGGACCGGCCATCGCCTGCGCCGGGCTCGTGCTGGCCGTGACGCTGTAGGAAAACGATACGAACGGGTCTGCACAGCCCCGGTGATGGTGGGTGCCTCTCAGTGATCCCCGTGATCGCTGTTTGGTCCCGCTTTCTGAGAGTACTGAATACTGTGACTTCTGGTTTCTGACAGGCGGGACGCCTGTCCTGCGGGAGAAAAACAAAGCCCGCCTCGGATCGCTCCGGGGCGGGCTTTTCGTGTAAAAGGGGTGGGCGAGATGATCCGGGGGTTTCTCATCCGGCGGTGTATTGCCCTGTCCGGGCAGAAGGTGGAACGGCGTCGCTCGGGGCCGCCGTAGCCCTGCAACTTGTTGCG
>CAZYIH010000337.1:0-2455 GCA_964646915.1 uncultured Planctomycetaceae bacterium
GAGTGGGCAGGATGCTCGTGCCACAAAATGACGTCTCATCGCTTGGGCGCGAGTGGGTTGGCGGTGCGCTATCGTTCCAAAAGCGTTTGACTTCGCATCGTTGAGAGTCGATGCTCGCAGCATCGCCCGGACGTTGATTTATGAAGGAGTTGATGATGCCCACGGATCCAGACTGCATTTTCTGCAAGATCGCCGCCGGTGAGATTTCCGCCGAGATCGTGCACGAGGACGAGGCGTGCGTGGCCTTTATGGACATCAACCCGTTGGCCGAGGGACACGTGCTGCTGATTCCCCGCGAGCACTACGCCACGGTGGACCATGTTCCGGCTGAGACGGCTGGTGCGATGCTCAAAAACCTGCCCGCTCTCGGCCAGGCCGTCCGGAATGCCACCGGCTGTGAGGGGTTCAACGTGCTGCAGAACAACGGAAAGGTCGCCCACCAGGAAGTGATGCACGTGCATTTTCACGTGATCCCGCGGACCGGTGGCGACGAGTTCCATTTCAATTGGCCGGCCGGCAGCTATCCCGAAGGGCGCTGCGGCGAGCTGGCCGACGCCATCCGCAACCAACTGACCTGAGACCAGGAGACCGCTGTGACCGAATTGAATCATGATGTGCTCGTGGACGTCGAGACGACGGCCGGTACGTTTACCCTCGCCCTCGACAGTCAGAACGCCCCCAAAAGCACCGCCAACTTCCTGCAGTACGTCGAGGACGACTTCTACGAGGACACGATTTTCCATCGCATCCTGAGCGGGCAGATGGGCATCATCCAGGGGGGTGGGATGACTGAGAAGATGGAGCCAAAGTCCGGCTCGCGTGCCCCGATCGAGAACGAGGCCGACAACGGCCTGAGCAACAAGCGGGGGACCATCTCGATGGCCCGCACGTCCGACCCGCACAGCGCGACCAGCCAGTTTTTCATCAGCACGTCCGACAACCCATTCCTCGACCACACCGGCAAGAACCCGCAGGGATGGGGGTACGCGGTGTTCGGCGAGGTCGTCGAGGGGATGGACGTGGTCGAGAAGATCAACCAGGCCGAGACGACGTCGGTGGGCCCGTATCAGGACGTCCCGGTCGACCCGGTGAAGATCGTCAGGACCTCCCAGCGGTGAGAGCGATGAAACGAACAGCCATTGCAACGTTTCTGGCGGTGTTGGCGTGTGTGGCCGGTTGCGGTGAGCAGGAGGAGAAAGACGGCAACACGGCGGCCGACGCGCCGTCGCGCCGTCGCGTGGCGCTGCACACCACCGAAGGCAAGATCGTGCTGGAGCTGCTGCCGCACGCGGCCCCCATCAGCGCGGCGAACTTCCTGCGATACGTGGAGGCGGGGTACTACGACGGGACGATCTTCCATCGCACGGCCCGGGCGGACAGTGACGGGTACGGCATCGTACAGGGCGGGGGGATCCGCCCAACCGGGTCGCGCAAACCCGCACCCTATCCGCCAATCCGCAATGAAGCGCACAACCGCCTGCGAAACGAGCGCGGGACGGTGGGCATGGCCCGCACGAGCGAGGTGAACAGCGCCACCAGCCAGTTCTTCATCAACACGGCTGACAACGTCGGGTTCGACCACCGCGACAGAACGCCACAAGGCTACGGCTACGCGGTGTTTGCCCGTGTGGTGGAGGGCATGGACGTGGTGGACCGCATCAATGCCGCCCCGGCCGAGGGGCAGACGCCTCTGGAACCGGTCGTGTTGACGCGGGCGCGGAGGGTCAGCGCCAAATAACGACATGGGTGGTCCGGCCTGCGATTGGGTGCCTAAAATGGAATATTCCGGGGAACCCATCGTTCCGTAGATATCGCGGAAGGAGCAAGCCATGTCGCAGAGCATCACGTTGAGTCGTGAGGAGCGGGCCGCGTTGGATGAGATTCTCAGCCGAGAGTTGGAGACCACGCGAGCCGAGCTGCATCACACGGACGATCACACCTATCGCCGAATCGTCAAACGGCACCTCGAGTTGACCCAGCAGATGCTGACCCGCCTGCGTGAGTTGCCCACCGGCGAGTACGCGCCGGCGCTGAAGGAGTCGGCCGATCGCGCCGCGGAGGCGTCCCGGCGCGGCCAGGCCTGACCCTCTCTGTCGGACGAGAGGTTGCAGCCGGGGCGTTCGGCGAGCATAATCGCCTGCACGCAATTCCGCGGATCGGGACGCATCATGGCTGAGACGGACGGACCTCCCAAACGGTCGACTGCTGCGCGTCGGACGTTGACCGACGTATTTCCTTTCGGGGCGGCCCCGCTGATCATCCTGCTTTGTACGCTGGTGGCCGGCGGGTATCTGACGTTGAATCCCATCGCCGCCGACTCGCACACGATCACGTTGTGGACGTTCACCAACAACCACTACGATGCGTACGTGCAGGCGGCCGGGTCGTTCGAGCGGGCGCATTCCACCCCTGATCGACCGGTGAGCCTCGGGCTGGAGTTGGTGCACCAGCAGGC
>CAZYIH010000338.1:0-1236 GCA_964646915.1 uncultured Planctomycetaceae bacterium
TACTCCGAGAACTTCTCGCTCTGGAAAAGATAGACCTCCACGTCGGGCTCTCGCCACGCACCCACCGGCAGGCCGGCCTTGTGCGCGCAGCAGTAGTCCAGGAACTCCTCGGCGTCCCAGCCCTGATCGGTCGCGACCTCGGGCAGGAAGCAGCCCGATCGGCCTCGCCCGACAATGTAGATCCCGTCTTCGCCGACGGTGAGTTGTTCGGGCGTGTCGGTCTTGGTCAGGGGGGTGAGCACGGAGACCTCGATGGTGAGGTTCTCCAGCTCGCCGGCCGTGATGGGATCCATGGTGAATCGCGGATCGCGCGTGGCGGCGGTGCCCATCTCGATGATCATCTCGCCCAGCGGCCCGCGGGGCTCGAACGTACCGATACACCCGCGAAGCCGACCTTTGTTGGTGAGCGTCACGAAACAACCGCGTTTCTCGGCCAGCACGCCGTCCAGCCCGGTAATCATCGGTCTGGAGCGACGCGCGACGGCTGCCTCGACACTCCGTCGGGCGAGGTCCAGAAGCTGTTGTCTGTCTTCATTGGAAAGCGTCATCTGGTTCTCCTGCCGGAACACCTTCGTTTACAGGATTGTATCGCCTGGCAAGCCGGTAAGGGGGATTTGTTTCGCTTGACGGGGGCGCATAGAAAACGCGCAGCCGACCGTTTCGGCCCGCTGCGCGTGACGGAGGTAAGGGGATGTCTTAGATGTCGTTCGGTTCGGGGGCGAACCCGAGTTCTTCCAGGGCGATGGCAGCTTCCTTGCGGAAGACCATCCCCAGCTGCGCGATGTCTTCGTTGAGCTTGATGAAGTTGTGCCACTGCTGGGCGAGGTTCTCCGCCTGGCAGTTGGCTTCGAAGGTCTGTTCTTCCAGCGTCTGCTTGTGAGCCTCGACGAGATCGACGATGGCGTCCTTGAAGGTAAACTCGCCCGGCTCGGCGGGCTGGGTCTCTTCCGGTTCGAGCTTTGCAGCGGGCTCGACATCCTGCACCGGCGCGGCGACCGGCGCTGATTCGGGTTCGGGTTGGGCGGGCGCCTCGATCTGAGCTTCGGGCTCGGGTTCGGGTTCGGCCTGGGCGGCCTCTGGCTCGGGCTCGGGCCCCGGGGCGGGTTGTTCGGCCGCAGGGGCAGGGGATGAATCGGCCTGCGTTTCGGTTGCCTGGGCGGTATCGGCGGCTTTGATGGGCTCTTCGATCGGGTCGGCGGGCGTTTGGTCGGCGGGCTCTTCCGTGGCGGGCTGTTC
>CAZYIH010000338.1:1336-2445 GCA_964646915.1 uncultured Planctomycetaceae bacterium
TTCCGTGGCGGGCTGTTCTGCCTGGGCGGGATCGGCAGGGGGCTCTGCCGGCGGGGCGGGGGCGTCGGCGGGCTGAACCTCGGGCGCGACGGCCTGCTCGACAGACGCCTGCCCAGCGGCGGCTTCCTGTTGACGCTGGGCGGCGGCGAGTTGTTCGGCCTGCTGAGCGACCGCAGCGGCATCCGGCGCCGGGGCGCCGGTGGCATCGCCGGTCTGGGCCTTGCGGGCCTGCATCATTTTTTCGATTGCGTCAATGTCCGCCTGGGCGGCTGCTGCCGATGTCTGTTGTTCGGTCATGGGTCCAGTCCCCGTCAGGTCCAGAGTGATTCCATACGCACTGACCTTTCCATCGGATCGGACGGGCGAACCTTCGGCGAAATCCGGCAAAAAAGCGCCACGGACCGGGCGACTCGCCCCGATCGCCGGCCACGGTGCATCCTCGAGCATCGTCCTTGGCACGGAAGCTTGGGCTATCGGGAACTCACCAGGCGACAGGAGACTCTATACCGGGGGGGCAAATTAGATGAAAATATTAAAGGTCGTGTCTTGATTCTTACTATATGGATGACTAGGCTACTTCGTTTGAACTGAACTTCTGTATGTTTCTCTTTCTATGAAAGGTTGCTGACTATGGCAAAACGTAACTCGTTGACATCGGTATCTCTGGGCGAGCTGGAGGCGGAGTTGACCCGCCGCACGAAGAAGCTTCCCCGTCTATATCAACAGCGGGATAAGCTCGAAGCCGACCTCGCATCGCTGAACGAGCAGATCTCGCTGCTGGAGAGTGTCTCGGGCGAGGAGGCCAAGCCCGCCTCCAAGGCGAAGAAGGCCAGCAAGAAGACGGCCGCCAAGAAGACGACCAGCAAGAAGAAGACCCGCAGGCGAGCGAAGAATGAGGTCCCGTTGGCCGACGTGCTGACCAAGGCTCTGGAAGGCAAGGGAGCTGTGGGCATCGGCGAGGCGATGGATCTGGCCAAGCAGGCCGGCTACAAGAGCAAGTCCAAGCAGTTCCGCAACATCGTGAACCAGACGCTGAGCAAGGACCCGCGATTCAAGAAGGTCGGGCGCGGCAAGTACGCCCTGAAGTAGGGTTTGGCGGCAATGGCGGC
>CAZYIH010000339.1:0-2439 GCA_964646915.1 uncultured Planctomycetaceae bacterium
ACTCCGGCGATTCGCATTTTCCCTGATTCAGGAGTGATCGTACATGGCAGTGTTTGCGTTCATGCAACATCGTCTGGGCCGAACAGACGGGGTCTCGCTCGAAGTGGACAAGTGGCGTCGCGTGCTGGAGGGAATGGGGCACACGGTGCATTATTTCGCCGGCAACGAGGACGTCCCTGGCGGGCATTCGATTCCCGGGTTGTACCCGTTTCATCCCGAGGCAGAGAAGCTCATCCGCAACTGCACGCGCGAGCTGAGCGACTACGACTCGCCGGGGGAACTCATCGAAGCGATCCATGCCCATCGCGACCGCATCAAGCCCCAGCTGTTGAAATACATGGACGAATGCAAGGTCGACGTGATGGTGCCCAACAACCTCCTGAGCGTCGGGTACAACCTGCCCGGGATCCTCGCGCTCTCCGAGGCGCTGAAGGAAACCGGCGTAAAGGCCATCTGCCACAACCACGACTTCTGGTGGGAAGACTCCGGCGAGGTCTTCCCCACCTGCGATGAGGTGGTGGACATCTACATGCAGCACGCCCCGCCGGCCTACGACACGATCCGCCACGTGGTGATCAATCGCCTCGCCCAGGCGGCCCTGAAAGAGAAGCGAGGCCTCGATTCCCGCGTCGTGCCCAACGTGTTCGATTTCGATCGTCCCACGTGGACCGAGGACGAGTACAACCGCGATTTCCGCGAGGCGATGGGCCTGTCGCCCAACGATCTGATGTTCCTGCAGGCGACGCGAATTCTCGACCGCAAGGCCATCGAGTTGGCCATCGACGTGGTCGCGGAGATCTCCAAACCCGAGCGACGAAGCAAGCTGGAAGGCACGCTGCACGACGGTCGAACGTTCGGCCCGGCCGACAGGATCGTGCTGCTCTGCGCCGGGTACGTCGAGGGCATCGGCCTCAGCGCGTCCTACCCCGACGCGCTGCAGGCCAAGGCGAAGGAGTTGGGCGTGGATCTACGTTTCGTGGGCGACCGCGTCAAGCACAGCCGGGGCAGCGACGAGAACGGCGGGAAGATCTACTCGCTGTGGGACAGCTACGTCCAGGCCGATTTCGTGACGTACCCGAGCATCTGGGAAGGCTGGGGCAACCAGTTCATCGAGGCGGTCTACGCCAAGCTGCCGGTGGTTCTCTTCGAGTATCCGGTGTGGGTCTCGGACCTGGCGCGGGTGGGTTTCGACGTGGTCTCTCTGGGTGACGAAACGACCGGCCAGGACTCCCGCGGGCTGGTGACGGTCGCTCCCGAGCGTGTCGCCCACGCCGCCGACGGGGTGATTCACTACCTCAAGGACGCCGACGCCCGCCGCGAGGCCGTGGAAAAGAACTTCGCCTTGGCCAGCGAACATTTCTCGCTGGGCGCATTGGAGCGGATCATCCGCCTCCTGCTCGACGAGATCAACGTGCCCCAGAACGCGCAGGGCGGCGCATAAAAATGCCGAACGACAGGCCGGGCTGGATGGTCGGTCTGCCGTTCGGCTGTGGGGCCTTCCAGGACGCTATTTCTTCGCCTTGGAAGCCTTCCTGGTCTTCTTGCTCTTGCGGGCCTTTGTCGCCTTCTTGGTCTTACCCTTGCCGGTCGAGGCGGCTTTGCGGGGCGATTTGGCCTTCTTTGCTTTCTTTGCCTTCTTTGCTTTTCGTGTTTTGCCCTTCTTCGGTGCGCCGCCAAGGTTGAAGGCGTCGTGCACCAGCCTGAGGGCCTCCCGTCCGTCGTTTTCGTTGATGAGACAGGAGATCTTGATCTCGCTGGTGGTGATGTTCTGGATGTTGATCCCGGCCTTGGCGAGCGTCGAGAACATCGCCTCGGCGACGCCGGTGTGGATCCGCATGCCCATGCCCACCACCGAAACCTTCGAGAAGTGCTCTTCGACCTTGGTGATGCAGTTGAGCTCCTTCTTGAGCTTCCCGACCACGTCGCGCGTCGTGGGCAGGTCGCTCAGGTCGACGGTGAAGGAAATGTCGGCCAGGCCTTCCTCGTCGAGCGTCTGGATGATGTCATCCACGACGATGTCGGCCTTGGCGAGCGTGGAGAAGATCTCCGCGGCGACGCCCGGCTTGTCGGGCACATCGCGCAGCGATACACGGGCGAGGCTTTCCTTCAGGGCGGCCCCGCTGACGACAATTCGTTCCATGGATTCGGTTTCGGACACGATAAGGGTCCCTTTCCTGTTGTTCATGCTGCTGCGGACGTGGATCGGCACATCGTACTTCTTGGCGAACTCGACCGCCCGATTGTGCAGAACGCTGGCGCCCAGCGAGGACAGCTCGAGCATCTCGTCGTAGCTGATCTCCTTGATCTTCCGGGCGTTGGGCACGATGCGAGGATCGGCGGTGAAAATCCCGTCCACGTCGGTGTAGTTCTCGCACACCTCCGCGTTCAGGGCGGCCGCGATGGCCACGAGGCTGACGTTGCTGCCGCCCCGCCCGAGGG
>CAZYIH010000340.1:0-2420 GCA_964646915.1 uncultured Planctomycetaceae bacterium
TTCGCTATTCCCTGTTCGCTATTCGCTCGTCCCTCCTCGCTTGTCGCTGGCATTTTGGTGCGCTTTGTCGTATCCTTCTGCGCGACTCGAACGAAGGGAAACGCCCCTGAAGAAACGACCTCTGGATACTATCGGCTGGCGTGAATGGATATCGCTGCCGTCGCTGGGGATCGCGTCGATCAAGGCAAAGATCGACACCGGTGCCCGCACCTCGGCCCTGCACGCTTACGACGTGCGCATCGACCGGTCCGGCCACGAGCCGATCGTGCACTTCAGGGTCCACCCGTTGCAGCGGTCCACGCACGAAACGGTCGAGACCTCGGCGGTGCTGATCGACCGGCGGCGCGTGCGAAGCTCCAGCGGCCACAGTTCGCGGCGCCCCGTGATTCGCGTTCCGATGGTGCTGGCGGGCCGACGGATCGGCATCGAATTGACACTGACCAATCGCGACGAAATGGGCTTCCGCATGCTGCTGGGGCGACGCGCGCTGCGCAAGCGGTTCCTGGTGGACGTGGGCCGATCCTACCTCGTCGGTCGCCCGCCCAGCGGAACCACCATCGCCCTGGGCGACGGATCCAACCAGCCCGAAAGACCAACCGAGGATCTGACGTGAAAATCGCCATCCTGTCTCGGAACGCCAAGCTTTACAGCACCCGCCGGCTGCGCGACGCCGCCCGCAAGCGAGGCCATCGCGTGCGCGTGCTGGACACGCTGAAATTCTCGCTCCACGTCGAACAGGCCGAGCCCTCGCTGATGTACAAGGGCGAGGATGTCTCGCACTACGACGCGGTCATCCCGCGGATCGGCTCGTCGATCACGTTCTTCGGGACAGCCGTCATCCGGCAGTTCGAGCAGATGGGCGTTTTCACGCTCAACTCGTCGCACGCGATCAGCGTCTCCCGCGACAAGCTCCGCTCGCTGCAGATTCTCAGCCGACATGACATCGGGATTCCCACCTCCTCGTTTGTGCGCGACAAGAACGACGTGCTCCCGGCGATCGAAGACGTCGGCGGCGCGCCGGTCATCATCAAGCTGCTGGAGGGCACGCAGGGGCTGGGCGTGATTCTCGCCGAGAACACCACCGTCGCCAAGGCGATCATCGAAACGCTCCAGAGCGCCCGCCAGAACGTGCTCATCCAACGCTTCGTCTCGGAGAGTAAGGGCAAGGATATCCGGGCGTTCGTGGTCGGCGGGCGCGTGGTCGGCGCGATGCGCCGCCAGGCCGAGGGACAGGAGTTCCGAAGCAACATCCACCGTGGCGGCCGAGCCGAAGCGATCGATCTGGACCTGGAGTACGAACAGACCGCCGTCCGGGCCGCCCAGATTCTCGGGCTCAGGGTGGCCGGCGTGGACATGCTCGAAAGCTCCGCCGGCCCGCAGGTGCTGGAGGTCAACTCCTCCCCGGGGCTGGAAGGCATCGAGTTCGCCACGGGCAACGACATCGCCGATGAAATCGTCCGAAGCATCGAGGAAACCGTCCTGTTCCCCGAGTTGGACCTGCGGCAACGGCTGACGCTCAAGCACGGCTACGGGGTGGCGGAGTTCCCCCTGACCGCAGAGTCCTCCCTGGTGGGACACGCCATCGAGGACACCGACCTGCAGGAACGTGACGTGATTGTCCTGTCCATCGACCGCAACGGGGTAGCCATTCCCAACCCCCGCGCGGACCGCGAACTGTTGGCCGGCGACAAACTCCTGTGCTTCGGCAAGCTGCTGACGCTGCGGACGCTCCTGCCGCCACCCAAGCCCAAGCGACGACGCAAGAAGAAACGACGAACCGACGGAAAGTAAGCCCCCCGCCGATGCGATCCGCCCAGCCCGACCCAGCCATCATGGAATATCTCGCGCCGCCGGTCCTGCTGGGGGCGTACGTCGAGGGCATCTTTCCGATGGTCCAGGACGGCCAGCTCTACTGGTTCAGCCCCGACCCCCGAGGCCTGCTGCCGCTGGACGAGCGATTCCACGTATCCCGCAGCCTCGCGCGCACCATCCGCCGGGGGACTTACCGCTGCACGGTGAATCGGGCGTTTCACGAGGTGCTGTTGGCCTGTGCCCGACGTCATGCGCCCGAGCAGGTGTGGATCTCCCCGGAAATCGAGTTGGCCTACACGCGGCTGCACGAGTTGGGCTGGGCCCACAGCATCGAGGCCTGGCCGGCGGACGCTTCAACCGACACGCCCGTGGGCGGGTTGTACGGGGTAGCCATCGGCGGTGCCTTCTTCGCCGAGAGCATGTTCCACACCGCCACCGACGCCGGGAAAGTCGCCCTGGCCCATTGCGTGCGGCACCTCGTCAGCCGGGGGTTCGTCCTGATGGACATCCAGTGGACCACCGACAACCTCGAACGCTTCGGCGCCTACGAGCTGCCGCGCGAAAAGTACCTCTCGCTGCTCCGCGAAGCCGTCGCGATGGATACCCGC
>CAZYIH010000341.1:0-2408 GCA_964646915.1 uncultured Planctomycetaceae bacterium
CGTAAAGAGCGCCAAGCCACCATGGCGACATCTCACCGTCGGCCGCTGAGAACCCCCGCCAACTCGTCCATCGAGCCTGCGATCACGTCCGGCGCGCCGCCGGCAGCCACCGGCCTGGAGGCGTGAACCTGCCCGGGCAGCATCAACTGAACCGTGCGCCATCCGAGGGAATTGGGCGCGACGAAATCCTTGGTCACGTTGTCGCCCACGTAGGTGCATCGCGAGTGCGAAGCTCCCAGGTCGGCCGCGATGCGCTCGAACCCGGCCGGCGCGGGTTTCCAGCAGTCCCGCCCGAGCTCTTCGGTCAGCACCACCGCGTCCAGCAACGAGCCGATGCCCAGCGCCCGCAGCTTGTTCCGCTGGGCGGGCAGGTAGCCGTCGCTGAGCACGCCGAGCTTCATGCCCGAGCTCTTCAGCATCTTCAACAACGCCACCACGCCGGGCAGCGGAGCGATGGCTGGAACGTGACCGCGATAGACCTCCACCAGTGAAGCGACGTCATCGGCCGACAGACCCAGCCCGAAATGCTCGTCCAACGCGTCGAACGCACCGCCCGCCTGGCCCGCCTCGAACCGCGCCCAGAGCCACTCCTCGAACGCGTCCGACCGCCCCA
Organism: uncultured Planctomycetaceae bacterium; assembly: GCA_964646915.1. Lineage (GTDB taxonomy): Bacteria > Planctomycetota > Phycisphaerae > SM23-33 > SM23-33 > CAZFPT01. The sequence continues at coordinate 614 of CAZYIH010000341.1, forward strand.
GCCGCTGGCGCAGCGTCACGCCGACCACGCAATAGCCGCTGCGAACGTAGTCCCGCTCGAGGTAGAGCGTATCGTCCATGTCGAACACCACCGCCGAGACAGGCTCACTCACCATCGCCCGCATCCTCCCGCTCGCGCTCGTACTCCTGCTGTCGGCTGTAACGTGTCTCGTAGACCTCACCGCCGCCGCGGAGGGCGTTCAGGACGGTCGCCGCGATGATGCGGAGGTCCATGGCGATTCCCGCGTTCTCGATGTAGTGCAGATCCATCTCGATTTTGTCCTCGATCGGCAGCGACGCCCGACCGTACGCCTGGGCGTATCCGGTAAGCCCCGGCCGAACGTCAAGCCGACGGCGCTGGCGCGGGGTCCACTCCGCCGCCTGGCGCTCATACAGAGGTCGCGGACCGACCACGCTCATCTCGCCCCGCAGGATGTTCCACAACTGCGGCAGCTCATCCAGACTGCGCTCGCGCAGCCACTTCCCCACCCGCGTGAGGCGCGGGTCCTGCCGGGAGTGCGGCGAATGCCCGTACGGATCGACGTCGTTCCGCATGGTGCGGAATTTCAGCATCGTGAACGGCCGGCCGCGCCAGCCGGCACGGGTCTGGCGGAACATCGCTCCGCCCGGACTCTCCAGGCGCACCGCGATGGCGATCGCCAGCATCGGAACCGCCAGAACGACCATCGCCAGGCCACTCGCTGCAATGTCAAACGCACGTTTCAGCATGTTCGGTCAGTACCTGAACCATTCTGTTCCCGCCGAGGCAGGGAGCTTATCCTGCTTCGTCCATCCGCCCGCGTTCGTACTCGATCACGTCCTGCAGCGTCGCCGTCAGGTCCCGTTTGCGGCGCGTCTCGATCAGGCCGTGCAGCCGCGAAAGCTCGGGAATGCGCACCGGCGTGTCTTCCATCGATCGGCCGTAAAATTCCTCGTAGCCGACGCGGATGGTTTCGCTGCCGGACCCGGTCAGTTCGATCACGCGGGAAGCCAGCTCCGCGATGCTCACCGGCTCGTCGCTGCCGACGTTGATGACCTGTCCGATGGCCCGGTCGTTGGTCAGCAGCTCCGAGACCATCGCCACCAGGTCGGCCACGCTGCAGAAACAGCGGATCTGCTCGCCGTCCCCGACGATCTGCAGGGGCTCGCCCCGCAGCGCCCGCTGGACAAACCGCGGAACCACCATCCCATACCGCCCCGTCTGCCTCGGGCCGACCACGTTGAAGAAGCGGCAGACGATGGTCTCCAGGCCATGCTGCTCGTGGTACGCCAGCGCGAGGAACTCGTCGACCATCTTGCTGCAGCCGTAACACCATCGGCTGAAACGCGTGGACCCGAACACCACGTCGTCTTCCTCGCGGAATGGGGTCTTGTCGCTCTTGCCGTAAACCTCGGAGGTACTGGCCAGCAGCACGCGACGGGAGAACTTCGCCGCCAGGGAGAGCACGACCTCCGAGCCATGGATATTCGTCTCGATCGTCCCGGCAGGGTCGTCGGCGATGAGCTGCACGCCCACCGCCGCCGCCAGGTGCACCACGGCCTCGGCGTCGCGCATCAGCGTGGTCATGACCGTTTCGTTGCACACCGAATCGCGCACAAAAGTGAAGGCAGCGTCGTTTTCCAGATGGGCGATGTTCTCTCGGGCCCCGGTGGAGAGATCGTCGATGACGGTCACCTCGTCGCCGGCAGCGAGTCTCGCTTCGGCCAGGTGCGACCCGATAAACCCCGCTCCGCCCGTGATCAACAGTTTCATCCGCATGCCTTTCCTTGAACGCTCCCAGCATACCCCGCCCCGC
>CAZYIH010000342.1:0-2394 GCA_964646915.1 uncultured Planctomycetaceae bacterium
CCGCGCTGTCCGGCGGTTCCCATTCGACGATTGAATCGATATACTTCCGTCCATGAGCAAGAATCTCCCTGAGTCCATCGAGTGGATCCGTCTGCTGGCCGGCCCGGCGCCGGCGCCGAGAGGCGTGTGCCTGTTCATCGACGAGACGGGGGTGTGGCACCTGTTGGCGGACCGCGCGGGGCAGGGGACGGGGCTCCTCCATGCCACCGGCCGATCGCTCGAACCGCTCTCGCGCAACCCGGACCTGCTTCCTGACGAGCCCGGGCTGCTCTCGCCGCACGTGGTTCGTCACGGCATGCGATACGTCCTCGCCGCCGGCAGGGGCGACGGCGAGATCGTGCTCTCTGTCACCAGCGATCCGTACGCCTGGCCCGAAGCGCCGTCCCTTGCCTTCACCGAGGAGGGGGCAGCCGACCCGTTCCTTCTGCCCGGGCGGGGCGAAGTCTGGTCGTGCTACTACGCCGGGGCGGACCCCGAGGACCCCGCTCTGGGGGCGATCTGCGTGCGGACCGGCCAGAATCTCAAGAACTGGTCCGGTCCGAAGCGGGTGTACGTCGACCCGCCGCGGGAACACACCCCCGGGTCGGCTGCGCTGCGACTGCCGTCGATCTGGCGGGAGGGCAGGCAGTGGCGATTGATGCTGGAAGCCACGCCTGAGGACGCAACCGCCCGCCAGACGCGCGTCCTTACCAGCCAGCAGCCCGAACGATTCGCCTGGGGCGACAAGCCGGTTCTGGCGAGTTGGGCTGACGTCCCGTGTCCCCGCCTGGCGATGCGCGGGACGAAGGCGTACCTGCTGCGCGTCGGGCCCGATGGCGACGACGGCTGGGCTGTGGAGTTGGGTCGGCTGTAGCAGGAGGGGCGGGACGTTGTGGGTGGCCGGGCCATTTCGGCCGGCATCGGGGAAAAGTTATCAACAGGCGCGCGATTCGCGTAAATGTCGAAGCCAGTGTCTTTAACCGCATCTTAAAGCGACGTTATCCACCTCTTTGCGTCGTGCGGCGATGATCCGGACAGGCAGGAACTCCAATGCCCCGATCAGGAATTCGCCCATGAACGACGTGCTGACGTCTCCGAAGTACCGCAGTCTGCGGATCGGTTCGTTCGTCAAGAATATGCTCTGGAAGGCTGCCAGCCAGGTGGCGCTGCATGGCCTGGTCGGGTGGGAACTCGAAGATCACTGGCTGACGCTGGAGCACCGCGACGTTCGGCTGCCCAATCTCGGGGCCGACCTGGACGGCAGCAGGGTGGTGCACCTCTCCGATCTGCACCTGAGCCCCATCATGCGGCAGCGGGCGCTGGGACGGTACATCGAGCTGGCCAACGAGCTCGAACCCGACTTCGTGGTGGTCACCGGCGATTTCATCTGGGCATCGGCCCGCAGCTATGCCCGTCAGGTGGCTGAGCTCCTGGGCGGGTTGAGCCCGTCGATCGCGACGGTGGCGGTGCTGGGCAACCACGACTATGGCGTATGGCGGCCGAGCACGCACAGCGGTCTGGGAGGCCTGGCCGACTACCTCACCGACCGCCTGGAAGCGGCCGACGTGACGGTGCTTCGCAACGAGGCCATCACATTTCGCAAGGGGAGCAGTACACTTGCGATGGTCGGCGTGGGCGATTTGTGGACGCACGATTACCTCCCGATGCGGGCGTTCGAGGGCGTTCCGATCGGCTCGCCGGTGCTGGGACTTACGCACAATCCGGACGCGGCTGGCGACTTGGCGAGACTTGGCGCCGATTACATTCTCGCGGGGCACACGCACGGCAAGGCGATCGCCGACACCCGGCTGAATAATCTGCTCTTCCCGGTGGTGTATCGCGAGTTCGCAGCCGGCGAATATTCCATGGACGGCATTCGTCTGTATGTGAACCGGGGGATCGGCCCGTCGCGGCGCGTGCTGGACGACCATCGCCCCGAGGTGACGATGCTCACCTTGCGGGGTGCAGCCAGGAATGGCGATAGATAAATATGGAAAACGCCGTCCGGTGCCGCTATAATGGTGCAAACAGCGGGGCTGCGGGGGAATCGCTGCATTTGGAGGCAGCGAGCCACAGATCAAAGGAAGGTGACCGATGAAACTGCGAATCGAAACCCGATGTGACGAGGACGGCTACCGGGCCTGGTGCCCGGAACTGGTCGGCTGTCCTGCCGGCAAAGGCCCAACACCCGGAGACGCGATGGAACAGGGCGTCCGCGCGATCCGTGGCTACCTTGCGTCCGTAACCGACTTCGTCCCCGAGAAGCTCCTGCTGGAGGTCGACGGGGAGACAATCGAAGCCGACGAGTGGGCGACCTTCGAGGAGATCCGCTGATCGGCACGAAGCATCGATGAGAAAATGCCACTGCGGCGGTCTCCCAGCGAGATCGTCGCTTTTTATTTGGGTTGACCGACG
>CAZYIH010000343.1:0-2386 GCA_964646915.1 uncultured Planctomycetaceae bacterium
GTCAGTTGTTGGCGGGTCTGCTGAATTGCACCGGGACGGCCGGGGCGGTGGGCTCGCCGGGCAGGACCGGTTCTTCTTCGAGCGAGTTGAGCGTGATGGTCTGTTCGGCGTCGGACGCCTGGAAGCCGTCGATGGCTTCGAGCGTTTCGCGGATGGTCGGCTGGGCGGGCTGGGCCTCGAGCGACTTGGCCAGCGTGGTCCGGGCATCGTCAAAGCGTTCGCAGCGGAGGTAGGCCAACCCCAGCAGGTTGAGGATGGCGATATTGGCGGCGTCCTGCTGGATTGCGGGTTCGAGGCACTCGACCACGCCGGGCCAGTTCTGATCGTGCTTGTGGATGACGGCGAGGTTTCCCAGCGCCGGCAGGAAGCTTGGCCGAAGCTCCAGAACGCGGCCAAGATGCTGCCGGCCGGCGTTGAAATCGCCCTGTTGCACCGCGATCACGCCGAGGTTGTTGAGCGCCTCGACGCAGTCGGGGTCGTCGCTGAGAACCTGCTGGAAGATGCTTCTGGCTTCGTCGATCTGCCCACGGGCGAACATCATTTCGCCCTCTTTGACTTTTTCAGTCACGCTTCACACCCTTTCCGAGTGAATGCCTGCTGGCATGCGGGCCGGGACCCGCGCACCGTTCCCCCTGCAAATCGGAAATCGTGGCCGAGGTGGCCAAAGAAATTCCGCTTTTCGTGGCCTCGCAGCAGAATCAGGTTGGCCGACGGTTCAGCGGATCAGGATCGCGCGCACGGGCGAGGCTTCGAACCCGGCGAGTTTCAGCGGGAGGCAGTGGAGCTCATACCGCCCGGGCTGGACGGCAGCGAGGTCGGCGCCTTCCAGGATCAGGACATCGTGGGTCAGCAGCTCCATGTGCACCGGATGGCCGGTAGAACCGAAGGCCTCGATCGAGAGGTAATCGATGCCCACCAGCCCCAGTTGTCGCTCGACGGCCCGGCGGGCGCCAGCCGGGGAAAGTGCGACGAACTCGCGGGTGAACCTCGGCGTGCGGATCAGCCCAGCGGGCGTGTTGTCCGTGAGGAACAGGACGGCCTGGCCGGGCTGGGGGTCGGCGGCGTCGACATGTTCCGGGCCGACCGCATGGCAGCCGCGAGCGTCGACCACGGTCGCCGGCAGGATCCATCGCGCGGGCGGGTAGGCTTCGAGCATCGCACCGCCCGGGACGAAATGGGCCGGGGCGTCCACGTGTGTCCCGTGGTGTACGCTGCAGGCCAGGCGGGAGACGAATCCGCCACCGTTATCGCGGGCGTCGCTGGATTCCTGCTCGAAGCCCGGATCGCCCTCCCAACTGGGTGCCTCAATGCCCATCGTGGCGGTGATGTCAATGATCTCGCGCGTCATCGTGTCTCCTCGCGTCCGTGCGGCACCCAAACGGGTTAAACGCCACGGCTGTGGACTTGTTCTGTTCTCTCGGGGTTGCTCCCCGTACCATGATTCATACTATGTGCTGCACAGGGATACCGCCATGGCAGAGACGGCTGAGACATCCGAATCGAAGCTCCCCCCGCCGGAAAAGGGGTTGGACAAAGGTCTGGCGACGCTCATGGGTTGCCTGGCTGCGCTGGTGGCGGGGCTGGTCATGCGCCACTTCATGCCCGGACGCCTGGCCGAGCTGACCCTCTACGTCGGGGCGGCGGGGCTGATCGGGGCGCTGACCAATCGGATGGCCATCGAGGCGTTGTTCTCGCCCTGGCCAATGCGGCGGATGGCTCTGCCGTACACGGGGCTGATCGAGCAGAACCGTGAGGCGATCATCGAGGCGATCGCCGAGACGGTATCCGGCGAGCTGCTGACGCGCGACGCGCTGTTTCGCTGGCTGCGGGAGGGCGGTGTGCTGAACAAGCTGCGAGACTCGGCTGCCTGGCAGGTGCGCAGCCTCGCGGGGCATCAGGGGCCGTCGGCAGACCTGCGACGGCGCATCTCGCGGGCGCTGCGAAAGCGGTTCGAGGCGGTGTTGGACTCCCCGGCGGTCTATCGCGAAGTGCGGGAGTTCGTGCGGAGCAAATCGGGCCTGGCGGGCATGGTAGGGCACGTCACGGGCATCAGCGATTACGACCAGTTGACCTACTCGATCGTCGACGGGATCAAGCAGAAGGTCCACGAGGTGCTCGTTACCGACGCCGGCCGATCCAGCCCGCACCTGGAGACGGCGATCAACGCCGCTGCCGACGCCCTCGAGCAATGGGACCTCGCCGACGACCCAGCCATCGGGCAACTCACCAGCACGCTGGTGGATCATCTCGACGTGCACTCGATCGTTGGCGAATCTCTCGGCCGATATTCGCCCGAAGAGGTCAAGCTGCTCATCCAACGCCTCTCCCGCCGACACCTCGCGTGGCTGGAAGTGTACGGCGGGCTCTTCGGCGCCCTGGGCGGGGC
>CAZYIH010000344.1:0-2366 GCA_964646915.1 uncultured Planctomycetaceae bacterium
AGGCTTTTGTATTGTCTCCGGCGCCCGGGGCGCGTAGGCTGTTGTGCCTGTTGAGAACTATCGCACGGGTGGCCTGAGCGGCCTTTGAGTGGAGATATCCGGTTGATCGTCGTTCTGAATCTGTTTGATATCATTCCTGGCAGGGAAGCCCAGTACGCCGAGTATCTCCGGCGGGTTCAGCCGATCCTCGATCGCCACGGGGCGAAGGTGCTGGTGTACGGCCTCGCGCGGGCGATCCACATGGGCGACTGCGCCCAGGAGTATTGCGGAATCATCGGCTACCCCAGCGTGAGGGAACTCAAGGCCCTCTCCCACGACGCGGAATTCTGCCGGATCCGCCCCCTGCGTGACAATTCCACGACCAACTACGTGCTGACCACGATCGAAGACTTCGAGACGCTCAATCACGCCGCAACCTATCTGGACGCACGGGCGATCCAGGAGCAGCGGGAGAACCCCGCCGCCACGCCCGGCGAATGAAGGAGAATCCCCCATGGCCATCAGTGACACCGTCAAGCAGGGCGCCGAACGAGGCCCGCATCGCAGCCTGCTCAAAGCCACCGGGCTGACCAACGCCGATATCAAAAAGCCGTTCATCGGTATCTGCTGCAGCTACTCGGACACCGTCCCCGGCCACGTGCACCTCAACGCCGTGGCTGAACGCGTCAAAGAGCAGGTGAAAAAGGCCGGCGGGACCGGCTTTGTGTTCAACACGATCGCCATCTGCGATGGTATCGCCATGGGTCATACGGGCATGAAGTACTCCCTTCCGTCGCGCGAGCTGATTGCCGACACGGTGGAGTCCATGGCCAGGGCCCACTGCTTCGACGGGCTGATCTGCATCCCCAACTGCGACAAGATCGTCCCGGGGATGTACCTCGGGGCGATCCGGATGAACATCCCGACGATCTTCTGCTCCGGCGGACCGATGGAAGCCGGCCGCGTCGACGACCGGGACGTGGACCTGATCGACCAGTTTTACGCCGTGGCGAAGAATCGCGTGGGCGCGATGAGCGACCGGAAGATGAAACGCTACGAGAACAACACCTGCCCCACCTGCGGCTCGTGCAGCGGGATGTTCACCGCCAACAGCATGAACTGTCTCTCCGAGGCCATCGGGATGGCCCTTCCGGGCAACGGAACGGTGCTGGCGACCAGTCCGCAGCGCGTGGCGCTGTTCGATCGGGCCGCGAAGCGCGTTGTGGAAATGACCAAGGGGTGGATCGACGACGGCTGTAAGAAGACCTACAAGCTCCTGCCGCGGCGGATTCTCACCAAGAAGGCGTTCGAGAACGGTTTCGCGCTGGACATGGCCATGGGCGGGTCCACCAACACGGTTCTGCACATGCTGGCGATGGCCAGCGAAGCCGGCGTTCCGTTCACGCTGGAGGACATCAACCGCATCGGCCGAAAGACGCCCAACATCTGTCGCCTCGCGCCGTCGGCCACCCCGGAGGGCGAGATCTATCACATCCAGGACGCCCACCGCGCGGGCGGCGTGCATACCATCCTGGGCGAGGTCTGGTGGGGGAAGCGATCGCTGGTGCACACCGACGTGATGACCGTTACCGGCAAGACGATGATGGAGAACCTCGAGAAGTACTCGATGCGGTCCAAGGAGATCTGCAAGACGGCCAAGACGATGTACCGCGAGGGCTGGAAGGCGACCGGGCGGAGCGTGGAGGAGGTCCGCGAGATGTACCGCACGGGCAAAGCCAGTAAGAAGGCCACCGTCAACAAGGGCAAGCTGGACCCCGAGGACATCATCCGCAAGTTCGACAACGCCTTCACGCACGAGGGCGGGCTGGTCGTTCTGTACGGGAATATCGCCCGCAAGGGTTCGGTGGTGAAGCTGGCCGGGGTGGATCCGAAGATGTACACCCATTCCGGGCCGGCCGTCATTTTCGAGAATCAGCAGGCCGCCTGCGACGGCATTCTCGGCGGGAAGGTCAAGGAAGGCGACGTGGTGGTCATCCGCAACGAAGGGCCCAAGGGCGGGCCCGGGATGCAGGAGATGCTCGCGCCAACCAGTTACATCAAAGGCATGGGGCTGGGCGACAAGTGCGCCCTGATCACCGACGGGCGCTTCTCCGGCGGGACAGCCGGTGCGTGCATCGGGCACATTTCCCCGGAAGCGGCGGCCGGCGGGGAAATCGGCCTGCTGAAGAACGGCGACACGATCGAGATCGATATCCTCGAAGGCAAGCTCAACGCGAAGGTCACCCGGGCCGAGTTCGCCAAGCGACGCAAGAAGTGGAAGCCCAACCCCTCGCCCATCACCTACGGCTCGCTGGGTCGCTACGCCCAGCACGCCACCTCCGCCGATACCGGCGCGGTGCTGGACTGGGAAGGCAAAACGCAGGCCT
>CAZYIH010000345.1:0-2340 GCA_964646915.1 uncultured Planctomycetaceae bacterium
CGGCCGGGAGTGGACGACATGTGTGCCGATTTCAATACGGTTGCCGACGATTTCTTCGTGAACATGACGCTGCAGACGACGCTCGCGCTGCCGACCAACCGCGAGACGGTTCTGCACTTCTTCGAGGCCGTCCAGCGGCAATTCCCCGCGATGGGCAGCTTCTATCAGCGCGAGCCCGGCGGCGAGTTCGTACTCGAGGGCGACCGCGAAAGCGGGACCTACCCGTGGCTGGAACTGCACGAGAATCGCCTGTCGGCCGGCTTTTTCAACCCGCCCGACGCCGCCACTGCCTACCGCATGCACCATTGGCTGCTGGACCGCAGCGTGTACTTCCTCGGCTGCAGCCCGCTGGACGTGGACTCCCTGGACGTGGTGTTCGGGTTCAACCTGGACTACCAGGGCAACCGCGACCGGATCGTCTCGCAGGCGCTGCTGGGCGGCTCGCCGCTGGGGGCGTTCCTGCTGGATGACAGCGCTCAGCCGTTGGAGTGCGAGCCCGGCGTGGTGATCGCCCTGGACGACGACTGCTATGTCCAGTCCCGCCTGGCGGTGGAAACCCGCTCCAACAGCTATCAGGTGCGAACGGCCAGCTACAGCGAAGACCCCATCAGCGTCTATTTCACGGTTCGACAGTACCCGGCCCCGGGCAAGGTGCTGTCCTTCGTGGAAGCGATCGGCGATCAGTGCAACCAGTGCGAAGAACTGGTCTGCAGCATGGTGATTCCGAACATCCTTCGGCCGATCGCCTCAGCCATCGCCGGCGCGCGGTAGAGCTGCCCACCCCCTGGAACCCACGTCGGCCGCGATGCCGGGCCGAGCGATCCCCATGCGCGCAAAAAGATGGCGGGCCTGCCGCGGGGGACGACAGGCACCGCCTGCAGTGCATAGGACCGGTGGGGGGGACCGATCCTACTTCGGGGGGTCCTGGTACGTATCGCACGCTCGGGGTCCGCACAGAGATACCGCTGCCGTGCTGCAAAGAAGGCCATTTCCAGGCCTCGGGGATCGCGAGCGAGCGATCGGGGCTGCTTTGTTTCCTTCGGCAACCCGTTCTGCAGTTCTCATCGGCGATCGCCCGATTCCAGTTTAAAAGAAACTCCGCAAATGCAATGTTTTCAAGACAATAGCGGATTTTGAGGCGAATATTCCCGGGGTTGCGAGAAATGTCATTTTGCGTTACAAGCTATTCCCGGATTTCCCAAATCGCGCAGGGAGGGGTGTCCCCCGGGGTGGCGCCGGTGATGCTTCCGGGGGGTGCCGGTGGATCTACGGGATCAGCAGGACGTCTTCGACGGTTTCGCGGTGGAACCCGCCCGACGAGAAGTAGATATCATCGCCGAGCTTTGTCGGCGAGTCGATCCATTCCACCGACTCATTGAGCAGGCCCACGTTTTGGCCGAGGCCCCGATGGTTCTTGGAGTTTTCTTCCTTGTTGCTGCCGAGCATGCCGTTCCAGTCCACCCGGGGGTTGCTGTCGCCCACGACCACCATGCTGGAGGGCAACTGGTGAATGGTGGACTTTCGGCGAATCTTTTCGGCGTCGGGAGTGTACGCCACCATCGAGAGATACCCGTAGGAGCAGGTGGTCTGCCCGGCGCCGTTGACGAAGCCGTCGTCGGCGAGCACGATCTGCCCGCCCTGTTTTTCCATCTTCGCCTCGGTGTGGTCCAGCTCGCGGGCAGCCGTGGGGCACACCAGTGCCGAGGGGCTGACGAACTGGTACCGCAGCAGCAGGCGCAGACCCATGGTGTTGCCGTTGTCCGGGTCGGTCGGTTTGGTCGGTTTCGCCTCGCCGCAGGGCATGAGTCCGCCGACGTTCTCGCGATGCATGCGGGCCTCCATCATGTACGACTTGCAGGCCTTGGCGATCTCGCGGACGTTCGAGCCGCACTTCAGCCGAAGGGCCTGCTGGCGAACCTGTTGGAGGGAGGGAACGAGGATGCCCACCAGAAGGGCGATGATGCCGATCACGAACAGCAGCTCCACCAGCGAGAAGCCACCGCGACGGCTGTGACCGGAACGACGGAAGGTTGTCATGGGTTTCATGGTACGTGTATTATACGTTCAGCCGGGCGAAGCCGTCAATCGCTCCCCGGTTGATCGCCGGAAGTTGTCCGCCGCCGGCGGAACGTATCGAGCGAAGGAGAGCATGACCCCTGCACCGCATTCCACGTCCGAGCAGGTCCGCCCGCCCGCGCTGTCGGCTTCGTTGCTCATCATGGCCGGTATCGTCCTGGCGACGTTGAGCGTCATCTACGGCGGGTTGATCATCACGCAATCCGCCCGGATCGGATCGGTGTCGGGTGTGCTGCTGGGCTGCCTTACGATGGCTGGGGGGCT
>CAZYIH010000346.1:0-2332 GCA_964646915.1 uncultured Planctomycetaceae bacterium
AACTCCGCGCTGCGGGGCGTGCGGGGGTAGGGAATCACGTCGCGGATGTTGCTCATGCCCGTGGCGAACTGCACCGTTCGCTCCAGCCCGAGCCCGAACCCGGCGTGGGGAATGCTGCCGAAGCGACGCAGATCGCGGTACCACCAGTACGCATCGAGGTCCATGTTCTGCTCGGCCATTCGCTCATCGAGCACGTCGAGGCGGTCCTCGCGCTGCGACCCGCCGATGATCTCGCCGATCTTGGGCACGAGCACGTCCATCGCCCGGACGGTTCGCCGTCCCTGTTCGTCGGGTTCGTTGACCCGCATGTAGAACGGTTTGATCTCGGCGGGGTAGTCGGTGAGAATCACCGGCCGCTTGCAGAGCTCCTCGGTGAGGTACCGCTCGTGTTCGGTCTGGGTGTCGGTTCCCCAATGTGGTGGAAACTCCCACGCCTTGTCGGCTGCGGCGAGCTTTTCCATCGCCTCGGTGTAGCTCATCCGCTCGAAGGGCTCATCGACCACGTGCTGGAGCGTTTCGATGACCGTCTTGTCGATCCACTTATTGAACAGCTGCAGGTCATCGTCGCATTGGTCCAGCACGGTCCGGAAGATATGCTTGACGAGTTCCTCCGCCACGTCGGCGTTCCCCGCCAGGTCGCAGAACGCCATTTCCGGCTCGACCATCCAGAACTCCGCGAGGTGGCGTGGCGTGTTGGAGTTCTCCGCGCGGAACGTCGGCCCGAAGGTGTACACGTCGCCCAGGGCGCAGGCGTAGGTCTCGCCTTCGAGCTGTCCGGAGACGGTCAGAAATGTCGGCCGGGCGAAGAAGTCCGCGGCCGGGTCGATCTGGCCGTCCTCGGTTCGTGGCGGGTCGGCCGGGTCCATCGTGGTCACGCGGAACAGCTCGCCGGCTCCCTCGCAGTCGCTGGCGGTGATGATCGGTGTGTGGACCTGCACGAACCCGCGGTCCTGGAAGAACCGGTGAATGCAATCGCTGATTCGGCTGCGGATGCGCATCACCGCGCCGATGGTGTTGGTCCGCACGCGCAGATGGGCCTGGGTCCGCAGGAACTCAAACGAGTGGCGCTTCTGCTGCATGGGGTACTCTTCGGGGTCGGCCAGCCCGAGAATGCCCACGGACTTCGCCTGCACCTCGACCGATTGCCCCTTGCCCTGCGAGGCGACCAGCGTCCCCTCGACCACCACCGAACAGCCGGCTGAGAGGTGCGTGATCTCCTCGTAGTTGGGCAGGTCGCCGTCGGCGACGATCTGCAGGTTCGCCAGGCAGGACCCGTCGTTGAGGTTCAGGAACGAGAACCCGCCCTTGGAGTTGCGGACGGTTCGGACCCACCCGGCGATGGTCACCTCGGCGGGCACGTCCTCGGCGGCGATGGCTTCGACAATCCGTGTACGCTTCATTCAACTCTCCCGATCGGTAAAGGTAGCATCCTGCTTTCCGCCCGGCCGAGAGGGACACTCCCGCATCGACCGATCGGCCTGCCGGTAGGCTTGGACTCCATGATTTCCGCCGGCGCGTTGTCTGTCAACGCCTCACCTGTCATAATGGCCGCGAGCCCGGTGCGTCCGCTGGGGCTGCAGCTACGGAGTTGCATCATGATTTCGCTGTTTTCATCCAGGTCCGGTTCACTCGACTGGCTGATCCGTGCGGAACTTATCGTATTGGTCGTCGGGCTTTGCGCTGTGGCGTGGAAGGTCTGGTTCGTCTCGCCCTCCGACGCCTCGGCCGACCCCAATACAGCCAGCCCGGCCGCCGGTGGGACGATGAAGACCTCCACCGAATCGCCCGCGTCAGACACGAAGGGCGGCCGCACCCCGCAACGCCGCGAGAAGCCTCTGGGCCGACAGACAGGCCTGCTGCCGGTCGACGCCCCCGACTCGCCCCCGCTGGGCACACTGTCCGAGCCGTGGGTGCTGGTCGAAAAGGTGGGCCGACGCTTGACCGTATTCGACGGCCGACGCCCGGTGAAACGCTACCGCGTGGACGTCGGACGGGTCGCGGGCGATAAGCAACGCGAGGGCGACATGAAGACGCCGGAGGGCACGTTCACCATCTGCGTGCACAATCGGCAATCGAAGTTCACCCGCTCGCTGGGGCTGAGCTACCCGAACATCGAAGATGCCCGGCGCGGGCTTCGTGACGGGCTCATATCGCGGCAGGAGCACGATCGCATCGTCGAGGCGATCCGCACCAAGCGCCGCCCGCCGTGGAACACCGCCCTGGGCGGCGAGATCATGATTCACGGCAACAGCCGAAACGTGCCCGGCAAGGAATGGACCGCCGGCTGCGTGGGACTCATCGATAACGACCATATCCGCGAACTGTTCGCCGC
>CAZYIH010000347.1:0-2317 GCA_964646915.1 uncultured Planctomycetaceae bacterium
CCCGCGTTCTGGGCCGTCCCCGTTTTTCCGCCCGCAACAAGTTGCGGGCCTTGGGGCTTTTCCGCGTTCGGACGAGCAAGGCCGTCGACTGGGCGGATAGCGTCATTGACGTTCGCAGGTTGTTTGGGTACGCTGCAGGATCGATTGGTTCGGTGCCCTTACCCGGCGAGCAGGCGGCGACATGAGCGACTCCCAGCGATGGCAGGACGAGTTGAACCCGGCCCAGCGAGAGGCGGTTCTCGCCGGCGAGGGGGCGGTCCTCGTCGTTGCCGGTGCGGGGTCGGGCAAGACGCGCACACTCGCCTATCGCGTGGCCGAGCTGATCAATCGGGGCGTCAAGCCCGAGCGTATCTGCCTGCTGACGTTCACCCGCCGCGCGTCGGAGCAGATGCTCCGCCGGGCCGGGAGCGCCGCAGCGGAGAAGGCGTCGCTCGCCGGGCGAGTCTGGGGCGGAACGTTCCACGCGATCGCCAATCGTCTGTTGCGCCTCTACGCCAAGCCCGCCGGCCTCTCCGAGCAGTTCACCATCATGGACCAGTCGGACGCCGCGGACCTGATGAACGTGATCCGCCACGAGCTGAATCTCTCAGCGAAGACGGCCCGGTTCCCGCGGAAGAGAACCTGCCTGTCGATTTACTCGCGTCGGATGAACGGCAGGGCCTCGCTGGAGGAGGTGCTCACGAAGTGCTACCCCTGGTGCGTTCGCTGGCAGAAGGAATTGGCCGAGCTGTTCCGGACCTACGTGGAGACCAAGCAGCGCCAGAGCGTGCTGGACTACGACGACCTGCTGCACTACTGGGCGATCCTGCTGGAGAACGACGCGATCGCCGAGGAAATGGGTGGCCGATTCGATCACATCCTGGTCGACGAATACCAGGACACCAACCTCGTGCAGGCGGCCATTCTGCGCGGGATGCGAAAGCACAACGCCAACATCATGGTCGTCGGGGACGACGCCCAGAGCATCTACTCGTTCCGGTCGGCCACGGTGCGGAACATGCTGGATTTCCCCAAGCAGTTCCCCCATGCGCGGATCATCACGCTCGACCGCAACTACCGCTCGACCGGGCGGATTCTCACGACGACGAATCGGCTGATCTCCCAGGCGACGCAGCGATACGCCAAGGAGCTCTGGTCCGATCGGCCGACCGGTCAGCCGCCGCAGTTGATCACGTGCAAGGACGAGTCCGACCAGGACGACGCGATCATCGAGCGAATCCTGGCCCATTACGAACAGGGCGTCCCGCTCAAGCAGCAGGCGGTGCTGTTCCGCGCATCGTCGCACTCGGCTTCGCTGGAGCTGGCGCTGCAGGAGCGGAGCATTCCGTTCGTGAAGTACGGCGGGCTGAAGTTCCTCGAAGCCGCCCACGTCAAGGACCTCCTGGCGGTGCTGCGCATCGTGGAGAACCCCTCCGACGAGATGGCGTGGTTCCGCCTGCTGCAACTGCTGGACGGCGTGGGACCGGTGACGGCGGCCAAGGCGTTCTCCCACGTGCAGCGCGAAGGGGCCGACGCCTCGGCCATCGCAACGTTCAACCCCCCGCCGGCAGCGAAGCAGGCAATGGAATCGCTCGCGGAGCTGTTGGCCGAGTTGAAGAAGCTCGCGTCCCAACCCCCCGCGATGCTCATCGAGCGGGTCGCCCGCTTCCTCAAACCGATCGTCCGGCGGATCTACGAAAACCCCGAGCCCCGCTGCGCCGACCTCGAACACCTCGGGGAGCTGGCAAGCACCCACCGCAGCACGAGGCAGTTTCTCTCCGAGCTCATCCTCGACCCGCCAAGCAGCACCGGCGATCTGGCCGGCGTCCCGATGATCGACGAGGACTATCTGATCCTCTCGACCATCCACTCGGCCAAGGGCTGCGAGTGGGACGCGGTGTACCTCATTCACGCCGCCGACGGGAATCTGCCCTCGGACATGGCCACCGGCAGCGCCGAGGAAATCGAGGAGGAACTCCGCCTGACCTACGTCGCCATGACCCGCGCGAAGGACTTCCTCTATGTCGCCTGGCCGATGCGGTACTACCACACCAAGCACCGCCGCGGAGACGCCCACAGCTACGCCCAGCTCTGCCGCTTCCTCACCGACGACGTCCGCGAGACCATGGACGTACTCTCCCGCAACGACGACGACGCCAACGATGCCCCCTCGCAGATCGAGACCTCGACGGATATCGCCGCCCGGCTGCGGGAAATGTGGTAGCGGGTCCCCCAATACGCCCAGCCGCCACCCGCCGATTCGAGAAAAGACACCACATTGATCGCAAGTACGGTGATTTTGGCTTCTTGGGAATCGTGTATTCTGCTATAATCCTCA
>CAZYIH010000348.1:0-2301 GCA_964646915.1 uncultured Planctomycetaceae bacterium
CGTGAAAACCCCGGACTCGGCTGGTCCGCCGGGCGGGTGAATCGTACGGTACATGATGGAGAATGCCCGACTGGCATTTTGTGTTGCTTAACCGGGAGCCGAATGATGCCGATCAACCGTCTACCGTCCGCAATGGAATCGTCCCTGGCCGGGATGGCGAGGGAAACCGAACGGATGGACCGCGCCGCGGCGCGTGTGGCCCATGGGGCGGACACGCTGACCGAGGACGTGGTTGACGTTACGAGGGCTGCGAGGCATCACGAAGCGAACGCCGCTGTGTTCAAGGCGGCCTCGGACATGATGAAAACGACGATCGATCTCCTTCTGTAACCGGCCAGGACGCCAAACCGACGGCCAGGATGGCCGGCGTGGTTTGCCCCGGGAGTGTTCGCTCGTCCGTACCCGCACCTGGAGGATGACCACGATGGCTGCGAACCGACTGCTCCGAACCCGCGCGCGTGCCAACCGCCGCGGAATTGTCACGATCCTCGCTCTGATTCTCATCACCGTCTTCAGCTCGATGGCGGTGGTCCTGGCCTACCAGTCGGACATGAATGTCCGCAAGGCAGTCAATCACGCCGACGCGCTGTCCGCCCGCCTGGTGGCGGAAAGCGGGATGGCGTACACCGAATTCCTCATGCAGGGCCTCCAGCAGCAGAAGTGCACCGCCACCGACCCGAATATGGTGGACGTGGTCCACGACCACCTCAAGGACGTCCTGATTCCGGGGTTTTTCGCCGACGCGAACTCCATCGTCAAAGACGGCAACAGCATCGCGGTGGCCTACATGAACCTGCCCGACAGCGGCCAACGGTTCAAACTGGACATCGACATCCGCCAGGACCCCACCGACGCCAACTCTCATCTGCTGGACCTGGGTGTGACCGGCAAATCCGGCAGCCTGCAGCGGGAGCTGGGCATGACGTACAAGGTTCAGGTGGACAAGACGCTTCTGAAGTTCGCCATGTCTTCCTCCGTGCGTCTCGTGGCCCGCGGGAACGTTCGGATCCACGGGCCGATCGCCAGTAGCTGGAGTCGATACCCCAAGCAGGGCGTTCGGAATAACAGCATCAACCCACTGGATGTTCAACTCGGTGATAGAGGCTATATTCAGGGGCACCTGGCGACGGTCCTGTCCAAGGAAGAATTCACCGGTACCCACGCCGGAGACAGCGACTTCCATAACGGGATCACCTGGGACGACGAAGTCTTCGACGACCCGAACGGTTACATGGGCCCGTCCTTCTCCGACGAGTTCGATCCCAACGGCGGAATCCTCTCGAAAGACCCAAGCTACGACGGGCCTGTATTCAACTGCCCCGGAGGCATGGACGACCCGGACAAAGCTCTCCGATCCCAGGTCGAATACGAGGTACCCGAAGAGGCGATGGTCCTGGACACCAGCGACTTCGACATGGCCCCCCTGGCCGCCCGGGCGACCGGCTCGCTGGGGCTGCCCGATTCCGGCAGCAGCACCTGGGCCAATCGCAACGGCGAAGACGGGAACGCCGCGGCCTTCAGCAATGTCAAGATTCCCAAGGGCACCAACCCTACCTTCGAGAACTGCACGTTCGAGGGCATCACCTTTATCGAGGTCGACGAGGATACCAACAACCCTACCAGCGGAAACCAGAACCGGGTGACCTTCAACAACTGCACCTTCAAAGGCCCCATCATCACCGGTTGTCCGAAAGAGATGAACTGGGACCATAACAGAATGGACTTCCAGGGCGACACGACCTTCAACAATGCCGAGATCGAGGCCACACTGGGAGGCGTAACGCTGATGGCCCCGAACTACAACATCAACATCGGCGACACGATGGGCTCGGACATGGACTCGGACTCGATCATCACCGGGCTCGTTCTCGGCGGCGTGGTGGACCTGCGCGATAAGGTGCATGTCCATGGGACCGTCGTATCGATGGCCAAGATGGTCGACGACGATGGCAATGTCATCATGAACAAGAGCGACAGCTGGTTGGGAACCGGAAGCGTGTGCGACTCGAACCTCGGTAACCTCTCCGGCGGGTGTGAGGGTGGCGGCGACGAAGGCAACAACGATATCGACATCATCCCCAACCCCGACAACATCATGCCCATCGGAATCAAGAAGAAGTACACCGTCGTGCCCGTGCGAACCACCTACTACGAGAAGAAGTAACCCCGCACAGCAACCGCCGCATCCCCCTCGCTGAAAGAGGGGCGACTGACTGCTCCGCGCCGCGGGCGGGCCTGATCTACCGGACCCGTCGGCGGCGTGTGAGCATCGCAACCCCGCCCAGCATGACAATCGCCATC
>CAZYIH010000349.1:0-2290 GCA_964646915.1 uncultured Planctomycetaceae bacterium
GCCTTGGAGATCTGCTGCGGCGAGAGCTTCATCTTGTCCGCCAGCGACTGGTTGATCGTGATGATCTTGCCGGTTTCGTAGGGATTCTTCTCCAGCCATTTCTTGAGGTTCTCCGGCGTGCGGAAAAAGCCCTGGTGGAAACAGCCGGCCGAGACCCATTTGCCGTCGGCGGTCTTCTTCTTCCCGTACCACGCGACTGCGGTCTCCGGCTTGATCGAAGCGATCTTGCCGTCGAGCGTCTTGACGACGATCATCTCGCCCGTCAGCCCATCGGGCTCATGCACTTCGATGTCCTTGCCCGTCCGGGCGGCCACGCCCATCGCGCAGTGCGCGCAGCAGCCGTAACTGTGGACGCCGTCGATCAGCACCTTCGCCACGTCCTGGGGGTAACAGGATCGGTCGCAGAAACCGCAGCGGTGCGACAGTTCGTTCTCCTGGAGCGCCGACCACGCGACGATGCTGCCGCCTGAGGACTTCATCTCGGCGGTCGCGGCGTCGCGGGTGGCAAAGGCCTTCACCCACGGTCGACCGCTCTTCTCCTCTACGCCCGTCAGGTAGACCGCCTCGGTGGCCGCCAGCAGCTTGCCCGTGGCCCAGTCGGTGATCGAGACCTTCTTCTCGAAGTTGGTCTTGTCCTCGGTCAGGCAGGAGTACATGATGAAGTAGTGGTGCAGGTCGCGGAGCCGCACCTTGCCCTTGTCGGTCTTGACGACGACCATGGTTCTGGGGTCGATCTCATCGTCCGACATGTAGCAGATTTCGTCCTTGGATCGCGTGTCCTTCTTCGCCGGCTCCCAGCGCTCGATCTTCGGCAGCTTCGCCCCGCCGAACTCGTAGCCCAGTTCCTTCCACTTGCCCAGAATGTCGGCCTTGCCGAGGAACCCCTCGTGCCGCCAGAGTTCCTTGCCGTCCTTGTCGAAGAAGATCTGCGTGGGGATCAGCTTGATGCCGTACTTCTTGGCTTTGGCGGCATTCTTGCGCTCACCGACGTCGATGAACTCCACGTCGAACTTACCGGCGTAGTCCGTCTTCAACTCTTCCAGGATGGGCGCCATCTTCTTACAGGGAACGCAACTCTTGGAGCCCAAATCCACAAGTTTCGGCACGCCGCTGGTCTCCGTCGTCGCGTTGCCCTTGGAGGCGTCGTCATTGTCGGCGGCGATCAACTGCGTGGCCACCACGGCACCCAGGGCGGCTACCAGCACCGCGATCAGTCCTGTCTTTGCAAATTTCGACATGGTCCTTGTTCCTTCCGCATTCCAGGTTAATCGAGTCCACTTGACGGCGTGCCACAGCGAGAATACAAGCACCAACCCCGCCAGCACGGCGAAGTTGCTGATCCGCCCACCGCCGGGAGGGCAACATTGGGCTAAATGGGACACTATTACGTCTGTTACGTTCATTTTGTTCTACTTCTTTCCGTAAACTCTTTTCCCGCCCGATCGATGGGCGGTGTTTCAACGCCGGACCAAGCCCTACGGGCGGATTTTCTCCATCAGCCCGGTCAGCTTCTTTTTGTACGCAGCCACCAGGGTGACGGTTTCGTCGGCCATCGGTTTGACGGGGATCAGGTCCTGGACCTGCTCGGGAGACAACCCGGAGTCCTTCATCGTCGCCACCGTGCCCCAGAGCATCTTGTCCACGGCCTCCATGGCCGCCTGCTCCGAGAGGCCGAACGACTCGGCCAGGGATTTCAGCTCGTACAGTTGCGGCCAGAAGTACGTCGGCCCCATGGCCGCGATGATTGCGTAGGCCTCGAGTTGCTCTTCGGGCACCTCGGGACAGTCGCCCAGGGGCTGGAGCATCTCAATGATCGCCTCACGGTCATCGGCCTCGATGACCGGTGCGAAGGCCAGTGGATTCAGCCCCTTGCCGACCACCGACGGGGCGTTGGGGATCATCCGCACAATCCGGCCGAAGCCGCCGAGCATCTCCGAGAGCTTGGCGATGGTGAACTTCGGAGCCAGCGACACCAGGACCGCACCCGTTTGCAAATGCTGCTTCAACTGGGGCAGGACGTCCTTGATGACCGGCGGATGCACCGCCAGGAAGACCACATCCTGCGACGAGGCCGTGGCCATGTCGCCCGTCGTCTCAATCCCGGGCGCGTTGGCCCGCAGGTCGGCCAGGGCCTCTTGGTTGCAGTCAAAGACGCTGACCTTGCCGGGCATCGCTTCGGTGCGACGCCAGCCACCCAGGAGGATCGATGCGACTCGACCTCCACCGATGAATCCAATGCTCTTGTCCGCCATGGTGCGTTCCTTTCGTCACAGCACGAGCGATGTGGCCG
>CAZYIH010000350.1:0-2286 GCA_964646915.1 uncultured Planctomycetaceae bacterium
GCTGGACGGCGAAACGCGTCCCGTTCTTCACCGGATTTCAGACCCGACCCGAGGAACCGCATGGCCCGCAAGAAGCTCACCGCATCCCAGGAAGACTATCTCGAAGCGATCCTCCTGCTGGTTCGCGAAGGTCGCGTTGCGCGCGTGCGGGACATCGCCGCTCACGTGGGCGTCGGCAAGCCTTCCGTGACGGCCGCCCTGAAGAGCCTGGCCAAACGGGAGCTGGTGAATTACGACCCGTATCAGTACATCACCCTCACCGAGGCCGGGCGGGCTGCCGCCGAGCGGGTCGAGCGGCGGCACCACGTGCTGAAGGACTTCCTGACGGCGATTCTCGGGATCGATCCGGAGACCGCCGAGGAAAACGCCTGCCGCATGGAGCACGCCGTCGACCAGCAGGTAATGCAACGGCTGCAGGCGTTCGCGGAGTTTGCTCAGAGTTGCCCACAGTTCGACCGGGGCCAATGGATGGCGTCCATGGACCGCGGCGAGGCGTGTGGCAGAGAGTGTGAAACGTAATCGGCCCAGAGGAGGCCGACCATGATCGAAGGCATCATCGTATTCGTGTTGATTTTCTCGTCGATGGGCGTGCTGGCCTGGGCGCTGTCGCGCAAAGGCGGCGGCTGCGCCGGCTGCAGCGGCGGGGAGAGCTGTTCCATGAAAGACCTCTGCCCCGACGGCAAGGAAGACGAGGAGAACGAGTAGGCACAAAGGGCTCACAGAGCGCCGAGAGGTCTTGGCCTTGACCCCGGATGCTCCTCTACACTCCCGGCCGAAGCGACCAGGCGCGTTTCAGCGTGCGGGCGCGCGTCGTGTCGTCGGAGGGTACGTACCCGAAGCGTTCCATGTCGCGCGGGACCTGGTTGCGGGCGAGCTCGGCCCAGCCGCGATTCATCCCATGCACGAACAGCGCCGTGGTGAGCGAGCGTGTCTTCAGGAACGACCGCACCGTCCGCTTCCACACCCACGACTCCTCGGCGGCGCCTTTTCGCAGTTCGTACATCGTCTCGTCCAGTCGCCTGGGCGACATCCCGCCCGGGGTGAACACGGTCTCCACGAACGTGTAGCGTTCCCAGTCTTCGGGGAAGTCGGTCGCGAGGATCTTGCCCTCCTCCAGCCACCGGTCGAAGAGCTTGGTCCCGGGCAGTGGCGTGAGATTGGTGATCTGGATGATGTCCACGCCGACCTGGACGGCCTTGAGCGCCGTCTCGGCCACGGTGTTTTCGTCGTCCTCGTCGGCCCCGATGATGAACCCGCCAAAGACGGCCAACCCGGCGCTGTGGAACCCGTCCACGAGGCGCTTGTACTGTGAGACAAGATTGCTCTTGTACTTCACCTGGTACTTTTCGAGGCTGGTCTCGTTGAAGCTCTCGAACCCCACGAGCATCCCGCGGCAGCCGGCGCGATACGCCAAGCGCAGGGCCTCGGGGTCGCCGCCCATGTTCAGGGAGGTCTGGGAGAACCACAGGCGTTTCTTGCCGTGTTTGATGATCGCCCGCAGCAGCTCCCTGGACCACTCGGCGTGCTGCTCGCCGACGCCGTAGAAATTGTCGTCCACCACGAAGAGGAATTTCCGCGTGGTCTCGTTCCACTCCTCGACGATCTCACCGATGGGCCGGCGGCGGATCACCGGGCCGTTGTATCGGGTGACGCTGCAGTACTCGCACCCCAGCGGACAGCCTCGCGAGGTCTGGATGCAGCCGACGTCGTATCGACCGTTGATCGGCTGGAGGGTCTGCAAGGCCCGGCCGAAACCTTTCGAGAGATCGGTGTAGCTGCCCTCGTAGCGCTCCGCCAACCGACCGGCGGCGGCATCTTCGACAATGCCCGGCCAGATCTCGTCGCACTCGCCGACCACGACCGAATCCACCCGTGGCTGGACCTCATCGGGCATCGCCCAGGCATGCGGGCCTCCCATAATCACCGACAGGCCGGCCTCGCGGCAAGCGCCGGCGATCTCATACGCGCGCGTGGCCCCGCTGGTGTACGCGGTGAGCCCCACCAGGTCGTACTTGCCCGATGTCAGCCGATCCATCGTCCCGGTGGGCCCGAAAATTTCATCGATGATGTCCACCTCGTGCCCGTCCGGCACGAGACCGGCCAGGACCTGCAGCCCCAGCTGCGGAATCCGTGTGCCGATCGTGTGATAGCCTTCGCACCGCCTCGCGACGGGGTTCACCAACGCTATGCGCATCTGTTCGTCCTCGCTGAATCCGGTTGTCGTTTTCGTCCCGGCAGCCCAGTCTACCGCTTCGCCCCGCGATCTCGATGGAAATTCACGGCCGT
>CAZYIH010000351.1:0-2283 GCA_964646915.1 uncultured Planctomycetaceae bacterium
CCTCATCTACGACGATCACCTTACCGTGCCTTTCGGGGCATGGGGTTCGTCGAGCTAGGGTCTATCCTTCTCGATGGGGAATCCATGCCGGGGGCACCATTCCGATTGGGGGCGGAGTGTGACGATCCAGAGGGATAGGAATCGGAAAGAGAGAATATGAGCATTCTGCAATCGATGTCGTTACGTGCGAAGTTGATGGCCATTGGTATCACGCTGACCGTGCTGCCCCTGATCGTAGTCGGAGTGATGGTCTACCACGAAATGAACACCGCGGTGGACATTGCCACCGAAGAGAGCACCAAGCTGGCGTATTCGGATCTCGACCATATCGCCGAGGGCGTCTACAACATGTGTCGTGCCCAGCAGGAAGTGATCGAGGATAAAGTGGAGGACTCGCTCAACGTCGCCGGTCGGGTAATGCAAAACGCCGGCGGAGCCGCCCTGGACGAGCAGACGGTCCGTTGGGACGCGACCAACCAGTACACCAGGCGATCCGCCACCGTCACACTGCCGCGAATGCTCGCGGGCAAGACTTGGCTGGGGCAGATTCACGACCCTCAGCAGACCGCCCCGATCGTGGACGACGTGCAGGGCCTGGTCAGCGCCACATGCACCGTGTTTCAGCGGATGAACCGCGACGGAGACATGCTGCGTGTCGCCACGAACGTGATCGGCTCGGACGGCCGGCGGGCGATCGGAACGTACATCCCCGCGACCAATCCGGACGGCAAGGCCAACCCCGTGCTGCGGGAAGTGCTCGCCGGCAGGCGATTCGTCGGGCGGGCGTACGTCGTGAACGCCTGGTACATTACCGCCTACGAGCCCATTCGCAGCGAGGACGGCGAGGTCATCGGTGTGCTGTACGTGGGCATTCCCCAGGAGGCGGCCAGCAGCCTTCGAAGGAGCATCATGGACACCCAGGTCGGCCAGACCGGCTATGTCTTCGTGCTGGACAGCGACGGGACGTATGTGATCTCCGCGGACGGATCGCGCGATGGCGACGTCATCTGGGAGGCAAAGGACGCCGACGGGACGCCCTTCGTTCAGGAGATGATCGAGAAGGCCGGCAAGCTCGACGCCGCCGGCATCGCGGAGCAGCGATATCCCTGGAAGAACAAGGGCGACACCGAGGCCCGGGTGAAGGTGGCGCGCATCAAGTACTTCGCCCCCTGGGACTGGGTCATCGGCGTGGGATCCTACGAGGATGAGTTTTTCGCCGCCCGCGAGAACATCCAGGAGACCGGCAACCAGGCCCAGACGATGCTGCTGATTGTCTCGGGCGTGGCGTTGGTGGCAGCGGTGGTCACATGGTTCCTGATCTCGGGCGGAATCGCCGGGAAGATCCGCCGGGTTGTCCGGCAGCTCACCAGCGGCGCCGAGGAAGTCGCATCGGTCGCCCAGCAGATCAGCGGTTCCAGCGAGTCGCTTGCGTCCAGCTCGTCCGAGCAGGCCGCCAGCATGGAAGAGACCTCCGCCAGCGTCGAGGAGATGACCTCGATGGTCAAACGCAACGCTTCTCACGCCGACGAGGCGAAGGGTCTGGCCGATACCGCCACAAGCAATGCCAAGCAGGGCACCGAGGCGATGGCCAAGATGTCGGCCGCCATAGACGACATCAAGAAGTCCTCCGACGAGACGGCGAAGATCATCAAGACCATCGATGACATCGCCTTCCAGACGAACCTGCTGGCGCTCAACGCAGCCGTCGAGGCGGCCCGGGCGGGCGAGGCGGGCAAGGGCTTCGCCGTCGTCGCCGAGGAGGTGCGCAACCTGGCCATGCGATCCGCCGAAGCCGCCCGAAACACCTCCGAGATGATCACCACCGCCGTCGCCAATTCCGAACGCGGCGTGACGATTTCGCAGGAGGTCGGCGAGTTCCTCTCGCAGATCGCCGAGGGGTCCGAGAAGGTCAACGTGCTGATTGGTGAGATCGCCTCGGCCAGCGGCGAACAGGCCGAAGGAATCGAGCAGATCAACCAGGCGATCACGCAGATGGACCAGGTGACCCAGACCACGGCCGCCACGGCAGAAGAGTCGGCCGCTGCTGCGTCCGAGCTGTCCTCCCAGGCCGCCGAGGTGATGTCCACCGTCGAAGAACTGGACCGCATGGTGGAAAGTCACAGCGCCGCCGAGGCCCACCGCAACGCCGGAACAGAACGTCCCCGCGCCGATCGGGCTCCCCGGGGCAACCGTCCCGGCAATCAGCAGGCGTCGCAGGCCCGGCCGAACGAGCCGGTCGAGAAATTCGAGTCCGAGTCGATCTCGCAGTTCTGATCGGGATCG
>CAZYIH010000352.1:0-2280 GCA_964646915.1 uncultured Planctomycetaceae bacterium
CGAGACCACCGCCGGCCGGGCGAAACTGGCATTCTTCGAGATGGGTTCGGTGTCGCTGGAATTAATCGAGCCGATCGGCGGGCCCAGCACGTGGCAGGAGCATCTCGACACCCACGGCGAAGGCATCCATCACATCGCTTTCCAGGTGAAAGACACCGACCAGGTGGTCGCACGGCTGGAGGGCAAGGGCTGTTCGCTCGTGCAGACCGGTGAATACCCCGGCGGCCGATATGCCTACGTGGACGCGGCCGACAGGCTCAAACTGGTGCTGGAACTGCTGGAGAATACGGGATCGTAGATCGCCTCAGGACGGAGACAGGTCGATCCAGTATCGTCGGTGCGGTTTGCCGGACTTCGGTGAGGGGATGGTGTCCTGCAGAACCCCGCCGCATTTCTCGATGACCCGGGCGGATGCGAGGTTGTCGTCGTCGCAGGTGAGCAGCACGCGGCCAAGCCCTTCATCGCGGGCGATTTCGAGCATCTGCTGAAGCATTCGCGTGGCGTGCCCTTTGCCCCACTCGCCGGGGCGGACGTCGTAACCGATGTGCCCGCCCTTTTTCTCGAGCCGATCGTTGAGCCGGTGTCGCAGACGAATCCGCCCCACGATCCGCCCATCCTGAACGTACCAGTAGTAGGTCTGCGGGACGCGGTCGTCCAGCCAATCGCCCCCGCGGTCCTTCTCGACACGCTGGAGGTACTCGTCCCAGTCGTCGCGCACAAGTGTGAGCATGCAATCAAGATCGACCAGGCCGGCCTCGACGCACTCCTGGAAGTAGTCGATCGCCTCCTCGCGCCAATCCCGGCGGGGCTCGGTGAGTACGGGTTGTCGCGGCTGGGAGCAGTCGTTCATGTCGGTTTCGGAAGAATACACGTCACGGTCCGGGTTCGGCTGGATTTTATCATCCCAAAGAGCGAGGAAACGTCAAGCCCCCAACCCGATTGCTCGCGCCGGGTCGAAAACGGTTGCCACCGGGCATCTCATCCGTATAATCGCCCGTTCGAGCGCAGGCGAGGCTCGGTGCACTGAGGCAGATCCGGCACCGACGGAACACAGCGCGGGAAGGACAGGCATGAGCGTCAAGACGTATCTCACAACCGGCCGATCGATCGCGCTGGCGGCAGCGATGCTGCTGGTGAGTTGGCTGGCAGGGCCGGGCTGCCGGGCCGACGAGCCCATCCCCCCCGGCGGGCCCGATGCGGTACTCGAGGCAGGCTGGGGCGCGGTGCGGTTGGCCGACTGGCGCCGGGCGGAGGCCTTCTTCGAGCATCTGTTGAACAACCCCGATGCCAACGATGCGGTGAAGTCCCAGGCGTCTTACGGACTGGGGTACACATGGCAGTTCCGCAAGCCGGGCGAAGACATCGACAAGGCGATGGCTCGCTACAGGCAGTGCGTCCAGGACTTCCCCGCCACCACGATGACCCCTCTGGCGATGATGGCGCTGGCCCGACAGGCCGATGTCCCCACCGATGTCAAAAACCGCGACGTGGCGACGGCCCGCAAGTGGTACAAGCGCATCGTCGACGAGCATCCCGATCATTTCATCGCCCGTGAGGCGACGCTCTGGCTGGCGCTGACGTACATGGAGAACAAAAACGACCCCGCCCTGGTGGACTCGGGGATTGCGATGCTCAAGGAAGACCTCGCCCAAGACCCCAACCACTTCTGTGCAGCCACCATGCACCACATTATCGGCGGCGTGCACAGTCAGCGGGCCGTCGATGCCGAAGATCAGGAGACGCGCAAGCGGGAGTTCGCCCTGGCGGTCGATCAGTTCGCTGCTGCCGAGAAGGCCGGCCTGCAGCTCCAGAACGACCGCGGCGCGATGTGCCACCGGGCCGGGCGGATCTGCGAGTATGCCCTGGAGGACTATCCCCGGGCGATCGAGTGGTACGAGAAGCTCGTTCACGAAATCAAACGCCACCAGCGGTTCTACGTGTCCAAGCTCGCGCTGATCCGCCTGCACACCAAGCTGGGCGACCGCGCTGCCGAGGCGGGCAACCACGCCGAGGCGCTGCGGCGATATCGCACCGCCCTGGACTACGGGCCCGAAGAGCCCGAGATGCCCACCGCCCTGCTCAAAGCGGCGGTGATGGCCGAGAAGACCCGCGACCGGAAGCTCGC
The DNA here is from genome assembly GCA_964646915.1 of uncultured Planctomycetaceae bacterium. GTDB lineage: Bacteria > Planctomycetota > Phycisphaerae > SM23-33 > SM23-33 > CAZFPT01. Next base: position 2,126 of record CAZYIH010000352.1, read on the forward strand.
CCACAAGTGGTACACCCGGATCCTCGAACAGTACCCCGACTCGGCCCAGGCCGTCGATGCCGGCCAGGGCGCACAGCGCGTCGCACCCGACGGGGAGGGTGAGTAATCATGGACGAAAAACAGAAAGCCGAACAAATTCGCAGCGAGTTCGAGGC
>CAZYIH010000353.1:0-2276 GCA_964646915.1 uncultured Planctomycetaceae bacterium
CCTGGAGTTTCACGCCCGTCTACAGCAGCTCTTCCACCACGTCCTTCAAGCCGCCCAGGGCCTTCTTCTCCAGTTGGCGGACGCGTTCCCGCGTCAGGCCGATAACCGTACCGATTTCCTTGTACGTCCGGTTGGGAGACTTCGGGTGCTCCTCGATGCCGAACCGCAAACGCAGGATGCGCTGCTCGCGGTCGGGGAGGCGATCCAGCAGCGAGTTCACCAGCGGCCTGGTGGATTCGTCCAGGAGGTTCTGCTCGGGCATGACGCCTTCCTGGTCGGCGATTACCTCGGAGATCGCCTGGGTCTCCTCGGCCCCCATCTGGCTGGGGGCGTTGACGGCCAACAGGCCCTGCCGGATGATGTCCGCCTTCTTGGCGGTAATATTGAGCTTCTTGGACATCTCTTTGACGGTCGGCGGGCGGCCGAGCGCATTCTCCAGCTCGGAGTGGGCCCGTCGCCATTTGCGGATGAGTTTCACGAGGTACGCCGGAATGTGAATCGGTTGGCCGGCGTTGATCAGCGCCCGCTTGATCGACTGCTTGATCCACCAGGCAGCGTAGGTGCTGAACCGCACGCCCTGCTCGGGATCGAACTCCTCGACGGCGCGCAACAGCCCGAGGTTCCCCTCGGCCACCAGGTCGCCCAGCGTCATCCCCGGACTGGAGTAGTCCTTGGCGATTTTCACCACCAGCCGAAGGTTCGCCTGAATCATCTGTTCCCGGGCGATCGGGTCGGAGTGCTCGCGCACCCGCCGGGCGAGCTGTCGCTCTTCCTTGGCGGACAGAAGCGGCGTTTCCTTGATCTTGTCGAGATACCAGCCGAGTCCGGCACCGGTCGATGTAGCCATAAACGTTCCTCGCTTTCCTCCGCGGGACGGTTGGCCCCGCTGTGGGCCTTCCGTATCTGATTCGACCAGATCGCAACCTCACTTAACTTGCAGCCGGGCTGTGCGACCGCCACGCGATGCTATACTTCTGTCACGAGTGGTTCCTGCAGAAAGGTGGAGTGGATGTCCTGGTTGATCGTCGCGCTCGCGGCGGTGGTGATGCTCTCTCTGGCCATTGTGATGACCTGGGTGCTCGGGCGAGCCATGCGCGCCTGGCAGGTCCACGAGCATCCGGTCGTCGAAGAGGTCGAACAGGCCCTGGCCGGGCTCGACTGCGGCCAATGCGGCCATCCCACCTGCAACGAGTACGCCCATGGCATCGTCGAGGAAGGCGAACGCATCGACAAATGTCTGCCCGGCGGAGCGGAATCCACCCAAGCCGTGGCCGACATTCTCGACATCGAGGCGCCCGAGGTGGGCAGCCACTTCGCCGTGGTCCACTGCGGAGCCGACCGCACCCAGCGTCGCGGACAGGTGCCCTACAAAGGCGAACCCACCTGCGCCGCAGCCGACGTGGTGGGCACGATGCAGGCGTGCGTGTTCGGATGTCTGGGCCTGGGCGACTGCGAGCGGTCCTGTCCGTTCGACGCCATTCACGTCATTGATGGCCTGGCGGTGGTGGATTTCCACAAATGCACCGCCTGCGGGAACTGCGTTCGCGCCTGCCCGCGTGACATCATCACCATCGAGCCGTTCAAGGCGCCCGACGTGACCGTGGTCGCCTGCAACAGCCGCGATCCCGGTAAGGATACGCGGAACATCTGCCCGGTCGGATGCATCGCCTGCGGGATCTGCGCCAAGGTGTGCGATCTGTTCGAAGTGAAACGCAACCTCTCCCGGCTGGACTACGATGCCTATGATCCCCAACGCGACGCAGCCGACCTGGCGGAGGCGTCTGAGAAGTGCCCCACCGGCTGCCTGCCGTTTCGCGGCAGAGGCGAGGCGAACGACACGAACGAAAGGACACAGTGATGAGTTTCTGCCTGGAAGAAGTCTTCGAGATGGCCTGCCAGATCGAGCGGGACGGCGCGGCGTTCTATCGTCGGGCTGCCAACGAGGTGGAGTCCAACGACGCCCGCGAACTGTTCACCAAGCTGGCCCAGTGGGAGAAACACCACGAGAAGGTTTTCCGCGACCTGGCCGCCGGCATCCCCGAGGAAAAACGCAGCGAGTACGTCGACCCCGACGGCGAGGCGTCCGCCTACATCGACGCGATGGTCGAGGGGTCGATTTTCAAGCCCAGCTCGGCCAACGAGTGGGTGCCGTCCTCTCCCGCCGGAGTGTTCCAGACAGCCATCGGCAAGGAAAAGGACTCGATCTTGTTCTACCTGGGCATGAAGGAGGCGGTCCCCTCCGGCGCCGAGGAGGTGGACCGGATCATCGCCGAGGA
>CAZYIH010000354.1:0-2271 GCA_964646915.1 uncultured Planctomycetaceae bacterium
ACCCCAACAGCGCCGGAGACCAACGATTTTCGCCTTTTCACGGAACGTTGGCTTGCGGCTGGAGGCTCGTGGGGTATACTGGCGTGGGTTCGGTACTTGTTCGCGTTCTCTGACACCGGGGAAGTCATGGCTGAGACGTCTACGGCGTTGCTGCAGGAGCATTTCGGGTTCGATGAGTTCAAGCCCGGCCAGCAGGAGGTGGTCGAGCATCTGCTTGCCGGGCGATCGGCGGCGGCGGTGTTTCCTACCGGCGGGGGCAAGTCGCTGTGCTATCAGTTGCCCGCGATGGCGATGGAGGGGATCACGCTGGTGGTTTCGCCGCTGATCGCGCTGATGAAGGACCAGATCGACGCGCTGGCGGCCCGGGGCATCTCGGCACAGCGGCTGGACAGTACGCTCGATGCCGACGAGTACCGCGCCGCGATGGACCGCATCCGCCGCGGCGAGCTTCGGCTGTTGTACGTCGCCCCGGAGCGGTTCAACAACGAGCGGTTCCGCCAGATGCTCGAAGGCCTGCACGTTTCGCTGTTCGCGGTGGACGAGGCCCACTGCATCTCCGAGTGGGGCCACAACTTCCGCCCGGACTACCTGAAACTGGCCGGCTTCGCGCGGTCGGCCGGCGCGGAGCGCATTCTGGCGTTGACGGCCACCGCCACGCCGCGCGTGCTGGAGGACATCTGTCGGGTGTTCGAGATCGCTCCGGAGTGCGCGGTGCGGACGGGCTTCTATCGGCCGAACCTGACATTGCTGCTGACGCCCACGGCCGAGCTGGACCGTGACGCCGCCCTGCTGGGTCGCTTCGGCGATCGACCGACCGGGCCGACCATCGTTTACGTCACGCTGCAGAAGACGGCCGAGCGAGTCGCCCAGTTGCTTGCCGATGCCGGCCTGCCCGCACGCGCCTACCACGCCGGGCTGGACAAGGACACCCGCGCCGAAGTCCAGGACTGGTTCCTCGCCTCGGACGACGGGATCGTCGCTGCCACCATCGCCTTCGGGATGGGCATCGACAAGCCGAACATCCGCTACGTGTATCACTACAACCTGCCCAAGAGCCTGGAGAACTACTCCCAGGAAATCGGCCGGGCCGGACGCGACGGGCAGCCCGCCATCTGCGAAATGCTCGCCTGCCGCGACGACCTGCGCACACTGGAGAACTTCGTCTACGGCGACACGCCCACAGCCCGGGCGATCGACTCCTTCGTGCGCGAGGTCTTCTCCCTCGGCGAGGAGTTCGACGTCGCCCTCCGGTCGCTCGCCGGCCGTCACGACATCCGCCCGCTGGTGGCCCGGACGCTGCTGACGTACCTCGAACTGCTCGGCTACATCGAGGGTGGCACGCCGTTTTACTCGACCTACAAGTTTCGCCCGCTGGCGTCGTCCGATGAGATCCTCTCGCGGTTCGCCGGCGAGCGTCGGGCGTTCCTGGCGGGCATCTTCCAGCGGGCACGCAAGGCAAGGACGTGGTTCGATATCGACGTCGACCGCGTGGGCGTCGAGCTCGGCAGCGACCGGCGACGCGTGATCGCCGCGCTGGACTACCTGGGCGAGCAGCAGTTGCTGGAGGTGCAGGCCGCCGGCGTGCGAAACCGCTACCGACTGGTCAAGCCCCCTGCCGACATCGACGCGCTGATCGAAAAGCTCTCCGAGCGAACCCAACGCCGCGAGACCGACGAAATCGCTCGGCTGCGACAGGTGACCGAGCTGGTCGAGCAGGACGGCTGCCAGGTCGCGTCGCTGGCGGCGTACCTCGGCGAGGAGATCGACGAGTGTGGCCATTGCACCTGGTGTCTGGGCGACGGCCAACCGGTCCGCATGCCCGCCGGCAGCGGCGGTGAGGTCGACGCATCGGCCGTCGCGCACGCCCTTGACGCCCGCCGCGAGCATCCCGAGGCGTTGGGTGGCCCGCGGGCCCTGGCGCGATTGCTGTGCGGCGTGAAATCGCCCGCGCTGACCCGCGCGAAGCTGACCCGTCACGACCTGTTCGGCCGACTGGCGCACGCGTCCTTCGACGACGTCCTGACAGCCGTCCAGCAGACCGACGCAGAGGCGTAGGCCGGGCCCGACGCTCCGCCGGCCTTGCCGACCGGAGCAAAGATTTGCCGCGCCAACCCGTTGACGCCCGGCAAAGGGGGCGGTATAAGGGAGTTCTTGGCTGGGCACTGCCCGGCCGGCTGGAGATGAGATGCTTCATCGGGGCGTGGCGCAGCTTGGATAGCGCGTTGCACTGGGGGTGCAAAGGTCGCTGGTTCAAATCCAGTCGCCCCGATT
>CAZYIH010000355.1:0-2263 GCA_964646915.1 uncultured Planctomycetaceae bacterium
GGATCACGTGGATGTCGATCGTCACGTTCTGTGGTTTGATCGTGAGGGTGTAATCGCCGCGCGGCAGCTCGGAGATGGTGAGCATCCCGCCGGCGATCGCCAGGGCGTCGAAGCGGTCGGCTACGAACACGTCGTTGCGCGTCTCCAGCAGCGCCAGGTCTGTCCGCTGGGGCCTGGTCGCCTCGCCCAGCCAAGGCAGTTCGATGGTTTCGCCAACGCGGGCATGGACCACGCCCGGATAGGTCGCATCGGGCCGGTACGTCATCCACTTGTGCGAAACGCCCTCGGCGGACGCGTGGATCCAGTCGATCCCGGGCAGCGCACCGAGCGTGATTCTGCCCTTCTCATCGCTGCGCAGGGAGGCGTGCACGGGGTCTTGGAAGTCCCGGTGTTTCAGTTGAACGTGTACAGGTTCGCGCGGGCGTGCCTCGCCGGTCTTGCCGCGAAGCTGCAGGAAGTAGCCCTTGTCGGTCCGCAGCAGGTGGATGTCCCTGGTGTGGTAGGTCCGGTCGATCGCGTTGATGCTCATATCGTCGGCCGCCCGAAGTGTCTTCTCGCTGTCGGTGGTGTGGAGTGTGACCTTGCCCTGAAGCTGGAAGGTGAGCATCGCCAGGCGGGCCGGCACGGTGAACTCGCGGACCAGTTCCGAATCGACCGCGAGGTTCGGGTCGCGCGTTTCCAATTGCGTGGAGACACCGTCAAGGTCGGTGGCGGTGATGGTGAGTTTCGGCTCGTTCAGCGGGGAAATGCCGATCGGCTCGCCGTTGAGCGTGAGCATGGGGCGCACCAGCAGCCTGGCGGTGGCACCCGCGATGAGCTGCTCGCGATCCACGTGGAAGCCCGCATGGAGCTGGTAGCTCTCGCCGGGCAGGTGAATGTGGTCCAGGGAGGCGACCCCGTCGTGGACGATCACGACGGCCGATTGGCCCGGGTCGGTGGAGTAGGGCACGGTGATGCGTCCGTCCTCGTCGGCGGAGAACTCTCGACCGCCCAGCAGCACCTTCGCGCCGGAGATGAGTTTCCCGGCAGCGTTGAGCGGTGTCAGCTCCAGCCCGCCGGGAGTGACTCGCGTGGCCACGCGCATGCGACCTTTGCGGATGACGGCCCGGCTGCTCTGACCGTTACCGATGAGCTCCAGCACGTACACCCCGCGGGATTCCATCGCGTCAAAGAGCTTCGCGACGTCCTTGTTCTTCGCGGAAAGCTCCACGGTGTGCTGCCGCAACGGGGGCAGGTCAAAGTTCAGGGCGACCTCCGCGTTGGGCACCAGGCCGTTGAGGTTGATGTCCGTGCCCACTTCCTTGCTCTTCTGGCGGTAGAAGTTGACGGTGTTGACCTCGTAGACCTTGGCGATGAGCTTCTTGACGTTCTTGACCCGTGCCTTCAACGCGACCGGCTGGGCAGGAGCGAAGTACTTCGGGTTGGTCTCAACGAATTCGAGGTCCACGCGATCCTTCAGCGCCCGGTACTGGGTGGGAGTGAGCATTTCGGCGTACTTGCGGGCCGGTCCGATGTTGTGAATCAGCTTGGTCTCGGCCAGCCAGCGCTGGAGGTAGTCGTTTTCGACGTAGTTCACGTATGGCTTGATCGAGTCCTCCTCGATGAACCAGTGCTCGAAGTACCGCTGAATGAGTTGGAGGTCCTTGCGGATCGGCGGGAGGATCCGGGCGACGGAGTGATAGTTCTCCGACAGGTCAGCCTTGTAGCGACGGGCCCGGTCGGTCTTCATCCAATCCCGGGCGATGTACACCCCCGGGCGGGGGATGGCGATGTAGGACATGAACAGGTCCTTGTCCCACACGCCGCGTTGGAGGTTCCACTCCAGCCAGTTGTACAGCACGTTGGCCTTGAGCGAGTTGTGGACCGGTCCGAGCTTTTTGGTGAAGTCCCGAAGGCGGCTGTACCACGCCAGGCGGATTTTGTCATTCTGCTGCCAGTCGACGTCCGGGTTCGGTGCCAGCCGCTGGAGGTAGGCCGTTACGAACTGGGTGTGGTTCAGCAGGGAGGGTTTCTCCCTCAGCAGGGCATCGAGCTGCTTGCGCGTCAGCTTCCGGTGGATCATCAGCGAGCCGAACCCGCTGGTTCGCGGGTAGTCCAGATCCGCCACGATCAGCTTCACCAGCCCCGGATAGTCAGGCCGATCGATGCGCCGCAGGAGGTCGCGCCGGCGATCGTTGTCCAGCTTCTCTGGCATGGTGACAAGCCAGTCGAACGCGGAGGTCTCAAAGCCGCTCAGGCTGTTACGGTGGCTGCGCAATGCGCG
>CAZYIH010000356.1:0-2243 GCA_964646915.1 uncultured Planctomycetaceae bacterium
CCTTCAGGAGCGGGCTTTGGCGAGGGTCTTTCGGAGGCGCCGGACGTCTCCCCGCCGGGCCAGGGCGTTGAAGCGATCGGCGGTGCGTTCGATCTGGTCGGCCGACAGGCCGGGCATGCGCAGGACACTGCGGTGCTGCCAGTAGGCCTCTTCGTTGTCCCCGGCAAGCCAGCCGTTCTCGCGGCAGGTTTCTTCGGCCCGCGTCGAGGGAATCGGGTAGAACACCTCGGCGTGGAGCTGATCGAAACGCGCCTGCCCGGCGAGCTTCACCGCCTTTTCCAGCGTGATCTCCGATTCGTACGGGCTGCCCACGAACGTTCTGCCGATCACCGTCAGCCCGGCGTTCTTGAGGAGTTCGACGTTGGCGAGGATCTGCTTGTCCGTCAGACGCATCCCGAAGACGTCCTCGCGGATGAATCGGCTGCCCGAGCCGATGTGCGTGTCCACCATCTCGCAGCCCGCCCGGGCGAGCAGCTCAGCCGACCGCGGCGTGACGTCCACCAGCGGAACGTAGCACCGCCAGGGGCGCTTCAGATGGCTGGGGTACGCTTCGGCAAACTCGGCCAGCCAATCGGCGTCGGTGGCAACGGCATGGCCGCCAAGGCGGAACGCCGCGGCGCTTTCGTATTCCTCGGCCAATTTGGTCAGTTCGTCCACCAGGCTCGCCACGCCGCGCCGGCGGACCGATTCGCCGTGGTCCTCGTAGAGGTCCAGGTACCAGTCGTTCATGCACTGCCCGCACCAGTGAGCGCAGCCGCGGGCCGCCTCGACGGGCAACTCGCCGGTGCTCTCGACGATCCGGCGCATCTCGAACAGGTCGCGGTCCGGGGCGGGCAGGGAGTCCAACTGGCCGATCGGCGGGCGGACGGCGCCTTTGGTCACGCCGTCGGCGTCACGCACCCAGGCGCCCGGCAGGCCGGCAGGGTCGCGCGATTCGCTCAGCGCCCGGAAATACTCGCTCGCGGTGACTTCGAACTCGCCGAGGAAGACAGCCTCCACGCCGGGCTGGGACAGCGCCGGTCCGGGGCGGGCGGTAACGTCCGGGCCCAGCGCGACCACCGGAAGCTTGTAGTTCTCGGCGATGTCGACGATCGTCCGACGAGCGGCCGTCCGCGTGGTGGGGTGGATCTCCATGAGCATGCGCTCGGGGCGGTGCTCGATGATCGCGTCGTGCAGGCGGGCGGGGGCGAACCCGCCACACGCCACCAGCGACAGCGAATGGCCCTGTTGGGCGAGCATCGCCGCCATGGCGCCCAACTGCGGGCAGAACCGTGGCAGCAGGTCCTGGCGGGTCGGGTCGGTGAACTGCACGAGCAAAAGCTGCATACGGCGTCCTCTTTTTTTCGTGTGGGGACCCATGATGATATCGTGCTGCCGGCGGTGTCTCCAGCGAAAAGAACACCGCAAATCAGACAGGTCTCCGCCATGTAGCCGAGCCCCGGTGCGGACCGCGTCTGCCTCGGGGTGCTCCGGCAGGAAGGAGGAACGGATCTGCGCCGGCCAGGGCGGCCAGCGCGTCGCACGGCAAAATGGCCAATGGCGGACAAAACGCGGTTGACACCAGCCCCCCAGGTGCATACTCTTACCTGTTCTTGATGGGGCGCCGGGGCGGACAAGCCCGGTGGCCTCAATCGACGCGGCAACCACCAATTACTTTGAACGAGGAGATGGACCCATGGCTGTGAAGATCGGTATCAATGGTTTCGGGCGTATCGGGCGGCTGACATTCCGGGCGATGATGGAGCAGCCCGAGCGGTTTGACGTAGTCGCGATCAACGACCTGGCCGATGCCAAGTCGCTGGCGTACCTGCTGAAGTACGACTCGACGCAGGGGAAGTATCGCGGCACGGTCGAGGTCGGAGACGGCGCTTTGATCGTCGACGGCAAAGAGATCAAGGTCCTCGCCGAGAAGAACCCGGCCAACCTGCCGTGGGCTGACATGGGCGTGCAGGTCGCCGTCGAGGCTACCGGCTTCTTCACCAGCCCCAAGACCGACGATAAGCCCGGCTACGACAGCCACCTCGACGCCGGCGCCAAGAAGGTCATCATCTCCGCCCCGAGCAAGGGATTCGCGAAGATGATCGTCCTGGGCGTCAATGACGGTGAGCTCACCGCCGAGGATACCTGCGTCTCCAATGCCTCCTGCACGACCAACTCCCTCGCGCCGGCCGCCAAGGTCCTCCACGAGAAGTTCGGCATCGTCAAGGGACTCATGACCACCGTGCACGGCTACACCAACGACC
>CAZYIH010000357.1:0-2225 GCA_964646915.1 uncultured Planctomycetaceae bacterium
CCGGCAGCGAGTTCGAGACGAAAACCGAGTCGTCTTTGCGGCAATGCCACAGCCGATCGAAAACCGTGCCGCTCGCAACGAAGACCACATCATTGTCTCGCAGGCGTACGCCCGTGCCGAACACCAGATCCGTCCGGTCGAAGCCGCCCTCCTCGAACGGCCCGACCCAGACCGCTTCCACAGCCCACTGATCCGACGTCTCCACCATCGGCCCGTGATAGACTGTCACCGTCTCGCTGCCCCTTGGACACCGGGCGACCCACGACAGCTTCGGCCAGGATGGAATGACGCACTGCTCGAGCCTCACCTGATCACTCCTGCCTGCTCAGTTGGCCAAAGAATCCTGATCACCATCATTATCCAGTCCCTTCCTTCACCCGATCAGTGTCCGGCTTCGGGTTCCCGCGCACCAGAATCCTCCTCGCTACCGGCGAGATCAATCGTTCGGGCGACGAAGAAGTAGCAGAACAGCGAGCCCGGAGGCCTGAATTCTCGTGTGATGGTAAGACCGACCTCTCCAAAGGCGCTGCGGATCCGGCGCTTTCCATACCCCGGCCGACCAAGTTCCCAGTGATGCTCGCCGCCCGGTTTGAGCGAACGAAGCAGCGGAACCCCAACGGCGACACCCAAAGGATCTGCCTTGGGGACATTGAGCAGAGCGGCCAAGCCTATCAGAGGAGCCGGAACTGAGACGATGACCCACGTGCGGGCGACTCGTCCAAGTTCTCTAAGGCATGTCCCGAACTGCTCGAACGGAAGGTGCTCGAGCACCTGCGCCGCCATCACCAAGTCGAACGTGTCACTATCGAACGGTAGATCTGAGACGCTACCGACCACATCCGGTGTTACGTCCGGTTCCACATCACAGGTGGTCAACTGGTATCCCCAGCGCCGCAGAAGCCAACTGACATGCCCATCTCCCGGTCCGATTTCCAGGACTTTCGCCGGCGGCTGGCAACAATTCGAGACTGCGTCGACCTGCGCCCAATGAGTGATCATGCGGGGAAGGCTCAGATACCGCCGACGACGGTAATAGTCACCACGGTCCTCCCTCTGGGCGAAGCAGTTCTGCGCCAAAGGAGGGTTCTCAGATTGGTCTCGCTGCGCGGGAGATTGCAAGGGTATTCACCGCCTGACTGAAGGGTGGCAGGCGCGGTCTGTTGGCATGCAGGCAATGTCCCAGACAGCGTCCGACAGGGGTTCGGGGTTCACGTACCGAGCGACCTGCCGACGGGCTCTCGCCAAGCAAGCTGACAGATCCTGCAGGTGGAAGCAGCATTGGCAGTACCCGCACCGACTGATGGCCTTGAGGAACTCGGTCTGGTGGTCGTGCTGGAGTCGATGATTGGCCACCGCTACCAAAGGCCTGCCCCTCTCCAGAACATCGAACACAGTCCCGGTTCCCCCGTGACCAATGACTACGTCGGCCTGATCGAAGTACGTACCGATCTCGTCTGTGTAGCGGAAGTGCTCGCAGTGTTCTGGTTCATACTGACCCCGACCGATCTGCGCGATGACGTGCTCGGTGATCTCACCGGTCTTTTTAAGCCGGTCCACTTCCTCGATAAGCTCGTCAAAATAAGTCGTCCCGACAGTTACGAAGATCATCGCAGTCTCCCCTTGTAGACAACCCGACGACCGGCACGGGCCAGACCCGGCCACTGAACAAAGGCTTGGTCCGCCAGCCCCAGCCTTACCACGAACTTGCCCGTGGTGGACAGCGCCCGAACCCGCGTGAGAGATTCGATGTAGATCGATCGCACACCCATGATCTTTGCGGCCGTCATCAAATACGCGCCGACCCTCTGACCGACCGAAACCACGCAGTCAGGCAACTCCTGCCTGAGAATTTCGAGGCACCGGAAGGTGCCTGTCAGATAGGCCAGAACCACCGTCGTCTGACCACCGTTGCGCATTTGCCTAAACCCGTGTTCGATCGATCGGAAACGCACCGGCACGGCGTAGTCCATTGCCTCTATGCGCCGTCGGCATTCCTCCGGGCCGAGGACGACCACCTCCACACCTTCTGGGGCAGTCCGGATCAATGCTTCGGCTTGCCTGCCGAAGCCTCCGCTGGCCACTCCCAGTATGATCCTCCGACGGTGGGGCTCGTGTTCCGAAGGCCGTGGCGGTGGTCCATCGGATCCGGCCAACCCTGCCTCAATCTTCCCCACCTTCGCCGGCCAGGTTTCGCTGGCCATGGCTTGGTGGAGGGCGGCTCGGCT
>CAZYIH010000358.1:0-2193 GCA_964646915.1 uncultured Planctomycetaceae bacterium
ACCTGCAACAAATGGCCGTTTTCTGTGTTCATCATCTATTAACTATCCTCCTGATTGTGCCCCATCCACGCCTGCGCCGCTGCCTGTACCGCGTCCCACGGCGTGCTGAGCGGCGGCGTGTAACTGAGGTCGACGTCGTTGAGCGCCTCCACCACCATCTCCTTGAACAGGGCCGTGGCGAACACGTCTATGCGCTTCGACACTGCCCCCGTCCGATGGCCCACGATCTGCGCCCCTAACAGCTGCCCGGTGCGCCGATCGCCGGTCACGCGGATGTGGAGCTTGCTCGCGCCGGGATAGTAGACCTTATGATCCCAGGTCTCGACCTGGACGGTGAGGGGATCGAATCCAGCCTCGCGTGCCTCGCTGTCGCGCAGCCCGGTGCGGGCGGCGACCCGGTCGAACACCTTGACCACCTGCGTGCCCAGCGTCCCGCCGAACTCGGCCTGCCCGCCGACGGCATTCTCGCCGGCGACGCGGCCCTGCTTGTGCGCCGTGGAGCCCAGCGGCAGATAAACGTGTCGCTCCAGCAGCCGGTGGTAGGTCTCGACGCAGTCACCGGCGGCGTAGACGTGCGGCACGTTTGTCTCCATCGCCCGGTTGACGCGGATCGCGCCCCAGCGCCCCGTCTCCACCCCGGCCGACGCGGCGAGGCTTGCGTTCGGACGCACGCCGGTCGCCACCAGCACCAACTCGGCCCGATCCTGAAAACCCTCAGAGCCGGCGACGACCAGATGATTGTCTTTTCGCTCAATCGATTCGACCGCCACGCCCGTGACGACCGTCGCGCCCCGGTCCATCAATGCCTCCTCAATCAGGTTTCCCAGAGGCGCGTCGACCGTGGTCAACACCGACGGGAAATGCTCTACCAGCGTGATCTCGATGCCGCGGCGAATCAGAGCCTCGGCCATCTCCAGGCCGATGTAGCCGCCGCCCACCACCACGGCGGAGGCTGGCTGCTGCTCCACCAGGTAGTCGCGCAGCGCGAACCCATCGCCCATCGTGCGCAGGAAGAAAACGCCCGGTTGCTCCAGCCCTTCTATGGGCGGGCGAGCCGGGACGGCTCCGGTGCCGATCGTCAGGCTGTCGTAGGGTATCTGGCGCGTCCCTCCGGCCTCGTTCACCACCGTGACCGCCTTGCCCGTCGGGTCGATAGCCTGGGCGGTGTGCTCCAGCAGCAGGTCGATACCCCGAGCCTCGATGTCCTCGGCCTTGCGGTGGGCCAGGTCACGCCAGTCGGGCACCTCCCCGCCCAGCCAGAACGGCAGGCCGCAGATCGAGTAGTTCGGGTAGCGGTCGGCGACGACGACGGTGACCTCCCAGGCCGGGTCCACCTCTCGCGCCCGCAGCGCCGCGCTGATGCCGGCGTCACTGCCACCGATGATCAATAAATGGCTCATTAGCTTTCCTTATCTCCTATTACCAACTCGCCTTGCACCACCGTGCCGTCGAGCAGCGTGTTGGTCACCGTACCCCATCTGAGAGCGACCTCGTGCAGTTTCTCCAGTTTGCCGGGTGGCTCAGGGCTACTCAGCACCAGGCGGTAGCGAACCTGGACGATGCCCGGTGGCTCGTCGCGGCGGTCGCCCTCGATCTCGACGCGCACCTCGTCGACTTGCAGGCGCATCTTCTCGGCCATCGCGTTGACATTGGTGATCAGGCATACACCCAACGAGGCCAACAGCGTCTCAGCGGCGTTGAAGCCTGCCATCGGGTCGCCCCGACGCACGCCCAACGTCAGCGTGTGACCATGGGAAGAAGCCAGAGCGTGAGCGTCATCCTGGCGTTCGACAGTCACTTGATACGAACGCAGGCCGTCCTCTCTACCATTCATCACTTCCACCCCGCCTGATATGTATTTCGGGTCTGAAGCGCCCGCCACGCCTTCTTGGACCGGGACGTGGGAATCGCTTTCTGAGCCAAGTATTCCAGATGTTCTACCACCTCCGGCAACACAGCCGCAGGGAAGCCCAGGGCAGCCTCTTCTTCCTTCAGATCCGTGGCATCCCGACAGCCGTAACAGCCATAGCTCTGGTTTAGTCGGTCTTCCAGGTAGGGGATGATCGTCGAATCCACGCACGTGGCCTGGAGCACTGCCGTCGAACTGGAGACGCGCTCGCCGCCGGTGGCGTGGAGATACGCCAGGCTGATCCACATCAGCTTCTCTACCTCGTCCTCGATCACTACCACGTC
>CAZYIH010000359.1:0-2174 GCA_964646915.1 uncultured Planctomycetaceae bacterium
CGCAAGGAACGCCGCCGGAAGATCGGCAACCGCATCGGCCTGGTGATTCTGGTCCTCGCGTTGGGATGGTCGGTCACGCACGTGGCGGCGCTGACGTTCTTCGGTGCGGGCGATTCGATGGTGAGTGACAAGGTCGTGATCCGATTCGCCCACTGGCAGTTGGAAGGTCGAACCGTCCAGGCGCTCAACGCAGCCTGCGAAGACTACATGAAGCTCCACCCCGACGTGATCGTCAAGCAGATCGAGGTGCCCGAGCGGGGGTACGAGCAGTGGGTCAAGACCCAGCTTATCGGGCGAACCGCCCCGGACCTGATCCAGCTGCGCACGTGGAAGTGGAAGGATTTCATCAACCGCTACTTCGAGCCGCTGGCGGTGTATGTCGACAAACCCAACCCCTACAACGCCGATGACCCCAACCTGGCGGACATGCCCTGGCGAGAGACGTACGTCGACGGGATGATGGGCGGATGGATCGACGAGCTCAAGGCGCAGTACGGGATTCCCATGTCCCTGTTCACCATCCGGATTTACGCCAACCGCCAGATGCTCGAAGACGCGACCGGCAAGAGCACCCCGCCCCGGACACTGGGGGAGTTTCTCGACGCCTGCCGCAAGATCGAAGCCTGGGCCCATAAGAACGACAAGAACGTCGTCCCCATCTCGGGCAGCGATTATATCGCCAACATGTTCCGGGATCGCTATTTCCGCATGGGCACGTGGGGGTTGATGGATCTGCTGGACCGCAACTACGACGGCAGCACCGGGGAGGTCGAGCGACTCAAGGCCTTCTACAGCGGCAAGCTTGACCTCAGTGAAGACCCGCACATTCGGGCGGCCCACCAGGTGCTCTTCGACATCACGCGGTTTTTCAACAAAGGCTTCATGGCCGCCAAGCGAGACCAGTCTGTTTTCCTCTTTGTCCAGGGAAACGCCGCGATGATCGCCACCGGCAGTTGGGAGGCCGGCACGCTCTGGGAGCAGACCAAGGACGAGTTCGAGATCGCGGTGTTCGACTTCCCTACGGCGGCGATCGACAACCCGCAGTACGGCCGGTACATCCGCTACCGCGTCAACGAAGCCGACGCCCGGGCGGGCTTCGCCATGGGGCTCACCAAGCTCTCGCAACAGAAAGAGCAGGCGATCGACTTCATGCACTTCCTGACCTCGCGGAGCTACAACGAAAAGCTCAACAGCAAGTTCCGCTGGTTCCCCGCCATCGTCGGAGCCAAACCGGATCAGGTGCTCGAACCCTTCCGCCCCAAGGTGGAGGGCATCTATGACGCCTACAAGATGCACTTCGGCGACAGCACCAAGTTGGAGTACGAGAACGCCTACAGCGATTATATCTCCGAGACGGGCGTGCAAGACCGCCGGGCCCACTACCAAAGCTTCATCGATGGATACGAAGAGGCCTACCGGCGATTGGCCCTGGACGACTTCCGCCGCAGCCACGACAAGAAGTACAGCTCCATGGAGAGCAACAAGGGCTCGATGGCCCAGATGAGGCTGCGGGCTGTCCTGGGCGGAATGACCCGGCGAATCCAGGGAGATCAGCTACGCAACCTCCAGGCCGTCGTCCACGGACAGGCCAACCGGGCCCATCAGCTTCCCGCCGAGAAAGAGGCCATCCAAGAGATCGAGGGCATGATCAAAGCCAACAAATCGGATCAGACCGACGGCGGATCGGGAGGTGACCAGTGAAAACCATCACCTTCCGGCAACTCAAGCACCAGTGGCGGATTTACCTGCTGCTGGTCCCGACGGTCGCACTGGTGGCGACCTTTGCCTACTACCCCGCGATCAGCGCATTCCAGCACGCATTCTATCGCTGGGACGGCGACGACATCGCCGTGTGGGTCGGGCTGGCCAACTTCAAGGAAGCCTTCAACGACCCGCAACTGGCCAAAGCGTTCGGGATCGTCCTGATCTTCATCGCCTCGAACTTCGTGAAAATGGTCCCCTCGATCGTCACAGCCGTCGTGATCCATCGAATGGTCTCCGATAAATCGCGATACATCTATCGCGTCCTGTTCGTGATTCCAATGATCATTCCAGCCATCGTCTGGCTGCTGATCTGGAAGTTCTTCTACGACCCGAACGTGGGCATCCTCAATAAGGTGCTCAACGCCACAGGGCTGATGAACGTACTGCAGTGGTGCGACGTGAACCTGCCC
>CAZYIH010000360.1:0-2144 GCA_964646915.1 uncultured Planctomycetaceae bacterium
GCTAGTTGCTACGAATGCATCGCGTCCTGTCGTTTGTAGTGGTCTTCCAGGACGATCGCACCCATCGCTTCGACGACAGGGACAATGCGCGGGCAGATGCACGGATCATGTCGGCCATGGGTTTCGACGGTCCGGGCGTTTCCGTCGCGGTCAACGGTCTGCTGGGGTCGTGAGATGGACGAGGTGGGCTTGACGGCCACGCGGAAGACGATCTCCTCGCCGGTGGAGATCCCGCCCAGCACGCCGCCGGCGTTGTTGGTGCGGAACCCCTCCGGGCCCATGGCGTCGTTGTGCTCGCTTCCTGTCATGTCGGCTGCGGCGAACCCGCGCCCGAACTCGATGCCCTTGACCGCCCCCAGCGAGACCATCCCGGCCGCCAGTTGTGCGTCGAGCTTGTCGAAGACCGGCTCGCCCAGCCCCGGGGCAACGCCCGAGATGCGACATTCCACGACGCCGCCGATGGAGTCTTCCCGCTCGCGCGCATCCAGCACCAGCCGCATCATCTCCTCGGCGGCTTTGGGGTCGGCCGCCCGCATGGGGTTCTGCTCGATCACCGACGGGTCGATCGTCTCGCACTGGACGCCGCCGGCCCGCAGCGTGTAGGCGCTGATGCTCACGCCGCGCCGCGCCAGGAGCTTCCGCGCGATAGCGCCGGCCGCCACCCGGCCGGCTGTCTCCCTGCCGCTGGCGCGACCGCTGCCGCGATAGTCCCGCAGGCCGTACTTGTGGAGATACGTGAAATCGGCGTGCCCCGGGCGGAAGAGGTCCTTGATTTCGTCGTACGCGCTGGGCTGGGCGTCCTTGTTGTAGAGGATCAACAGCACCGGCGTGCCGGTGAGCTTGCCCTCGAAGATGCCCGAGAGGATATGGACCTTGTCCGGCTCGGCCCGGGGCGTGGTCACGTCCGATTGGCCTGGCTTGCGGCGGTCCAGTTGGGTCTGGATGTCCTCGACGCTCACCGCAACGCCGGGCGTAGCGCCGTCCACGACGACACCCACCGCCCCGCCGTGCGACTCGCCGAACGTGGTGATGCGAAACAGATGTCCAAACGTGCTACCGGGCATGATGACTCCTCGAACGTCGCATGGGTCGGCCTGCAGGCAGGCGTCGGGCGTATGGTTGCGATGTTTTCCGCGTGCCGCTCGGTCGCCCGGGCCGCCGGTCCGTTGCGAGGAACGTACCATGGGCGAGACCGCCGTGCTACGGGGAATCCGAAAACCGCGACGCGGCGCGTTGACAGGTTTGCCGTGCGCGACTAGGATATAGCGTTCTTTCGGGGTCGACGGATTCCCATGGGAGCAGACAAGAATGGCTGACGACTTGAGTGACAAGACAATCCTGCTGGTGGACGACGATCGCGACATCATGACGGCGATGCAGTCGGCGTTGGGTGAGCTGGGCTGCGAGCTGCTCACCGCGATCAACGGCAACGAAGCCGTCCAGCAGGCCGAGCAGAACGAACCGGACCTGGTCGTTCTGGACCAGATGCTGCCCGGACGAAGCGGGTTCCTCGTGATGGAGAAGATCCGTCGCGGCAAGAAGCGTTCGGACCCGCCGCGTGTGATCATGATCACGGGCAACCAGGGCACGCGGCACAAGGTGTACGCCGAAAGTCTCGGCGTGGACCTGTACCTCAACAAGCCCTTCCGCATGGAGAAACTTGTCGATTCGGTCAAGAAGCTTCTGGCCGAAGACGAGTAACGCGGAAAACGCACGATTTATGGAGTGCGTTCGCCCCGGCGGACGATACGATAGGTGAATACACCAGAGGCGGCTGTGAGTCGCCCGGAGCACCAAACCCGCATGCTGGCCGAGGCCACCGGAAACGGGCTTCCCTGCTGGCGGCGGGCGGGTACCAGAGAGAGAGAATCCGATGAGCATCCCAACCGACACGAAGAAGAAAATCCTCAACAACCACCAGCGTCACGAAGGGGATACCGGCTCTGCCGAGGTCCAGATCGCCCTGCTGACTGAGCGGATCAACCACCTCGCCGAGCACCTGCGGACGCACAAGAAAGACCACGCCTCGCGGCGAGGCCTTCTGAAGATGGTGGGTAAGCGGAACAGCCTGCTGAAGTACATCGCGGGCAACGCGCCGGACCGCTACCGCGAGACGATCCAGAAGCTGGGCCTGCGGAAATAGC
>CAZYIH010000361.1:0-2138 GCA_964646915.1 uncultured Planctomycetaceae bacterium
CCCGGGGGCGTTTCGATCTCCGCCTGCGGCAGGGCAGGGGGTGTGCATCGGTTCGCTCAGCCTTGTGCGAGTTGCCCCGTTTCGGACTGCTCGGAAAACAGTGGAAGTCCTCGCACCGCACGTTCAGAGTACCGCTGGAGATTGCTCTCCTTCTGAAGACGGGCCTCTTCGCCGTCTTCCTGCCCGGCGGCGGCCGACATGCTCGGGCGATACGCTCGTAAGATCCGTATCCGCTCGGTCATACTGCTCCTCCAATCTTGTGGACAGGCGACACGTCCGTCGGCCGATCCTCGGGCGGAAGAGTTCCCCGTGACGGGCACAGGAAACGCTGCACACAAGCCCGTTGATCATCTCACCGTGGCCGATTGTGGCGGTGCTTCGCCGTATCGGACCGCAGCCTGACCAGTCACATTTCTGCCGCGTCCGGTGCAGCTGAAGAGGATCGTCCTTGCCCTCAATGATATGCACGTCAAACAACGATTATGCTTCGGAATTGCTAATCTTTATTGAAGCTTTCCGGGGCGATGCTGTCAAGCGGAATTCGTGACCATCCGCCGTCGCCGGTCAACTGAAATCGCACCCCGCCTGGGGCGGATTCAGCCACGTTCGCCAGTCCTCCCCCAGACCGGCTTCGCGGGCGGCCTGGGCGATCGGCTCGCCGCAGGTGCACGGAGTGTCTCCGCCGGCGACGATGCGGCAGAGATGTCCCATCACGTCGCCGAAGGCGTTCATCGCCTTGACCAGTCGGCGCGACGCGCCCGAGTCGGTCGGGGCCTCGAACAGTCCCGTCGCCAGGAAGGGTCGATGTCGGCTGCCCGTCTCGGCGTAGTTCACCACGTAGCAGATCGCCGCGTAGCAGATCTGCAGCTCGCGGGCCAGGAACATCTCGGGGATGAACGAGTGGGTCACCACCTCGGCGCCCATCGTGCCGAGCATGCGCACCTCGGCGGGCGTTTCGAGTCGCGGGCCTTCGGTGACGGCGGCGACGGCCTGGTCGTGGTGGACGATATCCAGCTCGCCCAGCGTCTGCAGGCAGGTGCTCCGCAGGGTCGGGCAGAACACCGGAAACTGTCGCAGATACCCCAGCGGCGAATGCTCGTAGTAGGTTTTCTCGCGGTGGGAGGTCTGGTCGATCACGTCGGCGACCACCACCAGGTCGCCCACGGCCATGCTGTGGGTGATCGCCCCGCCCGAACCCCACGCGACGATGGCGGCGGCTCCGAGGTCTTTGAGGGCGTAGATGTTCGCCTGGTAGGGCACTGCCGACGGGGCGGTTTTTCCGAGCCCTTCGCCGTATCGGGCGAGCAGGTAGAACCACGAATCGTCGCAGCCGACGCGGAAGATCTCTCCGGAGGGTCCGAAAGGGGTGTCGCGCGGGCCGATGGATTCGGCGTCGAGGCGGTCCGAGCGGATCTGTCGGTAGACTTCTTCGCCGGCGATGCAGGCGAGGGTGTTGTCCATCGGTCTCTCCTGCGGCAGGGACGGTTGGTGCGTCAGGCCTGGGCGGGTCCGTCGGGCGTATCGGCCACCAGCTTGATCCGCCGGATCGCCCCGCCGAAGTGCGATTGAATCTTCTTCTGCAGGCCCGCCTGCAGTTGCGTCTGCAGCAGGAAGCGATGGCTGGCCGAGTCCACCCCGACCGTCAGCACGCCGCGGCTGAACCCCAGCAACGAGGTGTGCTTGGCCAACTCGTCGGGGAGGATCTCGTCCCACACGTTGGCCAACTTGCCCACCTGGCGGACCCGTTTGGCCAGGTCGCGCTTCAGGTACGTTCCGAGAGGTTGGCTGAGGTGTTTGATCCGCCCGGCGATCTGCCGTTGCTGCCAGACTGTCTGAAGTTGCCTGTCGTCCATGACGCTGCCCTGCGGCTGATCTGAGGGCGATTCCGTCGCCCGGTTCCGTAGCGGCCGACCATCATACACTCCCGCCCCGGTCGCCTGTCAAGCGCATCGGCGAAAGAGCGCCGGATCGGTGAGCTTTTTGCCGACCGACCTGCGAAACCTGTCCCCGATGTGGTCCCCGCGATCGGCCAATACAGCACAACGGCCGCGGGCCCCATTGGGAGGGCCGCGGCCGTCGATTTGTTACGTTACTGCCGTAGTCCTCTGCTACTTCCTGCGGCGGATCAGAACGCCCAG
>CAZYIH010000362.1:0-2120 GCA_964646915.1 uncultured Planctomycetaceae bacterium
TGCCACGAAGCTTGCGAATTCCTTCGGCAAATCCTGCAGAGATCGGCCTTTCAGGACGATTTAACTAGCGGACACCGTCCGTCCCATCGAAGGAGAACGCTCGTGGGCAAGACAGCTCTGATCACCGGAATTACCGGCCAAGACGGAAGTTATCTCGCGGAACTGCTGCTGGGAAAGGGCTACGAAGTCCACGGCCTGGTGCGGCGATCCAGCACGTTCAACACCGAACGGATCGACCACATCTACCAGGACCCCCACGAGGAATCGCCTCGGCTGATCCTGCACTACGGCGATCTCACCGACGGGGCCGGCCTGCGGCAGGTGCTCAGCAAGTGTCAGCCCGACGAGGTGTATAACCTCGGCGCCCAGTCGCATGTGCGGGTGAGTTTCGATCAGCCGGTCTACACCGCCCAGGTCGACGCCGTCGGCACGCTGCGGCTGCTCGAAGCCATCCGCGACCTCGGGTTGCCCACACGCTACTACCAGGCCTCCACCAGCGAGATGTTCGGAAAAGTCCAGGAGATCCCCCAGCGCGAAACCACCCCGTTCCACCCCCGCAGCCCGTACGGCTGCGCGAAGGTATTCGCCCATTGGCAAGTCGTAAACTACCGCGAAAGCTACGACATGTACGCCTGCAGCGGAATTCTGTTCAACCACGAAAGCCCGCGGCGCGGCGAGACGTTCGTCACCCGGAAAATCACCCGGGCGGCCACCCGCATCCGCGAAGGCCTCCAGGAGAAGCTCTTCCTGGGCAACCTCGACGCCAAACGCGACTGGGGCTTCGCCGGCGATTACGTCGAGGCGATGTGGCTGATGCTCCAGCAGGACCGGCCGGACGATTATGTCGTCGCCACCGGCGAAACGCACTCGGTGCGGGAGTTTCTCGACGTGGTGTTCGGCGAACTGGACCTCGACTGGGAAGATCACGTCGAGATCGATCCGCGCTACTTCAGGCCGGCCGAGGTCGAGATCCTCCTGGGCGACCCGACCAAGGCCCGCACGCAGCTCGGCTGGAGGCCGAAGGTGGACATGAACGGCCTGGCGAAGATGATGGTCGAGCACGACTGGGGCATCGCTCGGGAAGAACGCGTCCTGACCGACCACCGCACGAAAGTCGCCAACGGCTGGCGCGAATAACCGCGCGAACCGCCAGGCCGCTCCCGGCGTAGCAGCCTCAAAGGACTTCCCCAAGCATGGATCTGACCGCACAACGCATCGTCGTCACCGGCGGAGCCGGCTTTCTCGGCCGATTCGTCCAGGACGAGCTCCGCAAACGCGGCGTGAGCGAGGAAAACATCCTCGTGCCCACCTCCGCGGACTACGACCTCACGCGCGAGCCCGACGTGCGGCGGATGTACGACGACATGCAGCCCACCGTCGTGCTGCACCTGGCCGCCGAGGTCGGCGGAATCGGGGCCAATCGCGACAACCCGGGCCGATTCTTCTACGCCAACCTGGCCATGGGACTGCACTTAATCGAAGTCGGCCGACAGGTCGGCCTGGAGAAGTTCGTGCAGGTCGGCACGATTTGCGCGTATCCGAAGTTCACGCCGGTTCCGTTCCGCGAGGAAGAGCTCTGGAACGGCTACCCCGAGGAGACCAACGCCCCCTACGGCGTCGCCAAGAAGGCCCTGCTGGTGATGCTGCAGGCCTACCGGCAGCAGTACGGCTTCAACGGCATATACCTGCTGCCCGTAAACCTCTACGGCCCGGGCGACAACTTCGACCTGCAGACCTCGCACGTGATTCCGGCTCTGATCCGCAAGTTCTGCCAGGCAAAGGAGAAGGGCGAGCCGAGCGTGGAAGTCTGGGGCACGGGCGCCGCCAGCCGGGAGTTCTTCTACGTGGCCGACTGTGCCCGAGGCCTTCTCGACGCGACGGAGAAATACGACGGCCCCGAGCCGGTCAACCTCGGGGCCGGCTTCGAGATCACCATCAAGGACCTCGCCGAGATGCTCCGCGAGCTGACCGGCTTCGACGGCGAGATCGTCTGGGACCCGACAAAACCCGACGGCCAACCGAGACGATCTCTGGACACGACCCGCGCAAACGAGTACTTTGGCTTCCAAGCCGCCACCCCCTTCAAAGACGGCCTGAAACAGACCATCGAATGGTGGCGG
>CAZYIH010000363.1:0-2091 GCA_964646915.1 uncultured Planctomycetaceae bacterium
AATTCCACGTGAAACCCCACATCCGACGCCAGCTCTTCGGCCCGAGGACCGCCCCCGAGTACGAGGTGGGCAGTATACCAGAGTTCCCCGCACCATCAAATGCCCGAACAGGCGGGATCCACGGGCTTCATATTCGTCCCAGGACGGCCCGAGGCCGGGCAGATCCTCGTAGCCGGAGGCGTTCCAGGGCTTCGGTGTGACAAATGGCGTCTGCTGGCGAATCCCGCCCCGGCGGAGCACGTTCGCCAGGTCGGGGTCTTGCAGGCGTTTGGCGGGCCGGGCGGAACCGGCGATGACCCGGCGTGTTCCAATTTCAGCCGTTGCGTCGCGTCGGCCGACCGATAGAACTCCACCAGCACGGAGAGACCCATGCGAACCATCACAACCTGCACACTCGTGCTACTGACCACCACGCTCGCGTTGGCGGCTGAGCCGTCCTGGGAGAGTCTTCAGGAAGCCCGCCACCAGCTCCGCCGCACCCAGGCGGACCTCCGACACGTCGAAAGTGAATTGGCCGTCCTGCGCGAAGGCACGCCGTCGGACGCCAACGCCGCCTTGGCCGCCGCCCGCCGGGCCGTTCACGACGCCCGGGCCGCCCAGGCCGACGCCCATACCGCCGCCGGGCTGGACCCCCTTCGCCGGAAGCTCCGCGACGCCCAAACCGCCCGCGACGCCAAAGCCACCGGCCTGCTGACCGCCTCGCCGACGGGCAAGCAGGCCCTCGAGCAATACGAGACCATCGACAGGCGCGCCGCATCGCTGACCGAGCGGATCGACAAGCTCAGCAAGGATGAAGTCTCTCAACTCGCCCGCCTGCGACGCGAACACCGCCACCTGGGGCGCAAGCTGTACGACATCCGACGGGCACTGTGGGAGCGGAGCGAGGTGCTGCCGGACTTCCGCAAAGCCGACGCCGCCTACAAAGCGTATGGCCGCGCCCGCAAGAAGAGCAAAGAGCTCCATGCCGCCGGCAAAAAGGTGAAAAACGCCGAGCGTCATCTCGCCAAGGTGCTGGCCGACCTGCAGCCCAGCGGCGCTCTGGCGCGGGAGCTGAGGAAGCAGGAATCCGCCCTGCAAAGCCGACAGGATGAGCTCGCCGCGAAGGTCAAGGCGATGCAAAACGCCCTGCTGGGCGGTGCGAAGGAATACACGCTCAACGTGGAGATGCCCCCCCGCAAGGGCAAGCCCCGCAAGCCGCGCCGCGTGACGCTGTGGATTCCGCCGAACACCGATCAGATCCGCGGCGTGATCGTCGCTCACCCGATGATCAGCAAGATGGCGACCCACCCGATCATCCGGGAAGCCGCCGCCCGGGGCGGGCTCGCGACGGCCGTCGTGCCGAACTACGCTTACAACGGGCACGAGACCGTCAAACGATTCGACGCGATGCTCGCCCGCTTCGCCGAGAAGAGCGGCCACCCGGAACTCAAAGGTGCCGCCCTGCTGCCCGCGGGCCTCTCGGCGAGCGTGTTGGCCGCCCGGAACGTGGGCTACGCCGCGCCAAGTCGGACGCTGGGTATTGTCCACGTGGCCGGGGGGAACATGCACCACAACATCGTGGATCCCAACGAGTCGCTCTCCGGCGTGCCGTTTATCGCGATGAACGGCGAGTTCGAGTGGTGCGGGCCGGAAGGCGGCATTCGCCCGGAGTTCGGCCGACAGACGCAGTGGGTCATGATCCGCGAGCAGCTCCTGCGACGCTGGCGGAAGGACCATCAGCACCTCATGAGCCTGGTGGTGGTCCCCGGCGGCGATCACGGCGACTGGGACGTCGAGCTGGCGGCGATGTTCGTCCGCAAGGCCGCCGAGTACCGGGCGCCCAAGGGCAAACGCGACGGCAGCAAGCCCGCGACGTGTCGGACGATCAAGGCGGAGGATGGCTGGCTGAGCTCGGCGGACATCACCGATCCGCAGCACAAGCCCGCCCCCTTCGGTCAGTACACCGGCGATAAGGATTACGTCTTCTGGCACTTCGATGGTGAGATGGCCAAGGCCGTCCGCGAATACCACAAGGGCGAGCTGCTCCTGCCCGACCCGACGGACAAAACCCCCATCCCCGCCCATTGGCCGAAGAAACAGTGGAAGAAGTAG
>CAZYIH010000364.1:0-2090 GCA_964646915.1 uncultured Planctomycetaceae bacterium
TGGTCGTGCCGCTGATGAGTTGTGGGGCCCGGCTGCCGATCTACGCCCTGATCATCCCGGCCTTCTTCCCGCAGGTCTGGCACGCGCCGATGCTATGGATCATTTACCTGATCGGCATCGTGCTGGCCGTCGTCTGTGCGAAACTGCTCAAGACGACCATCCTGCGCGGCGAGACGCCGCCGTTCGTGATGGAACTGCCACCCTACCGCATGCCGACGCTCAAGAGCGTGGGGCTGCACATGTGGAATCGAGGCGGGGCCTACCTGAAGAAGGCCGGCACGATCATCCTGGGCATCTCGATCCTGCTGTGGGCGATGCAGCAATGGCCGGGGCTTCCCGAGGACAAGGCCGAGGCGTTCGCCCAGCAACGGGCAGCCTTGGAGGCCCGCGCTGATATGGACGAGCCTGAGGTGGAAGAACAACTCGCCGAGATCGACCACGCCGAGGCCGAAGCGGCGCTGGAAGCCTCGCTGATGGGCCGGGTCGGCCACGGGATTGAGCCGGTCCTGCGACCGGCCGGGTTCGACTGGAAGGTCTCTACCGCCATGGTCGGGGCGTTCGCGGCCAAGGAGGTGTTCGTCGCGCAGATGGGCATCGTCTACTCGCTGGGCGAGGAAGAGGACGAGGAATCCGTGCCGCTGCGGGACAAGCTCCAAGCAAGCTACACGCCGCTGCAGGGCTTCTGCATCATGCTGTTTTGCCTGATCAGCGCGCCATGCATGGCCACCATCGCCATCACCAAGCGTGAGAGCAATTCGTGGCGTTGGGCCCTGTTCCAGCTTCTCGGGCTGACCGTGCTGGCGTGGATCGTCACGGTGGCGGTTTACCAGGTCGGCTCGCTGGTGACATAGGAAGTGAATGAATGATGGAAACGATCATTGCCATCGGAATCGTCATCCTGGCCGCCGCCGGCGTGGGCTGGGCGTTGTACCGCAGCGCCTCGGGCAAGAGCGGCTGTGCGGGTTGTCGCGGATGCGGCGACGTGAGCAGTTGCCCCGGGGACGGTGAGGCCCACGAGGAGTAGTCGAGTGAAAGTGTTCCTGCATCATCTGTACGAGTACCGCAAGGGCCTGCGAAGCCTGGTGCTGCACACGCTGCCGGGCAGCCGGCGGGAATGCGTCGAGGCCAAGCTGGCCAAAGAAGGCGTCGCGTTCGTCAGTTACGAGCTGGCCAACGGGAACATCAACGTGTTCTTCGGGGCGGACGATTGCGTAGCCGTCGTGGAGGCCATCGGCAAGGACCGCCTGAGCGACTATACGCCCGAGGAGGACTTCATCCTCGGCACGATGCTCGGGTACGGCCGACTCCAGCAGTGCGTGCGGTACATACGGATGCGACAAAGGCGAGACGACGCGGCCGCCGAACCGCGCGGATCGCAAAGCGAAGAATTGGATCCGAGCCACGAGCCGCCTTTGGCGGTGGCGATCTGAGAGTGTAATGGACACCAAAGACGAGACACACAGGAACCCCGACCATCGACAGACGCGCCTTGCCCGCCAAGGCGTCATCGAATCCGCCGACCTCTTCGCCGATCGCAACGAGGTGCAGATTCACCATGACGGCGAGGTGTACCGCCTTCGCCTGACGAAGAACGGAAAGCTGATCCTGAACAAGTAACGACCAATAGCCCAAGCAGCCCGACCCAGCCAGCTTCACCGCCAGCCAGGGAGTGTGCGAGCAAACGACCGCTCGACGCTCCCTTCTTTTGTGTATGGGCAGACTGAAGGACTTGCAGCCATGACCTGCCGGACAGGTACGAACAAGACAATACGCCTAGGCTTCACGCTCATCGAGCTGCTCGTGGTGATCGGCATTATCGGTCTGCTAACTAGCATCCTCGTGCCTTCGCTACGTCGCGCGAAGGAAATGGCCAAAGAGGTAAAATGCCTAACCAATCAGCGGGCGGTGGCAGTGGCGATCCAGTTCTACGCGACAGAAAACAACAGTCGCCTGCCCGGCTCGGAAAACTGGATTGACGCCATCCTGCCGCACCTCGGCGGCAGCCAACCCGCGGATGCCTGGTCACGCGACCGCAGCAACATGCCCGAGGCGCTGTTCTGCCCGAATGACGATGACCCGTACCCCCGGCC
>CAZYIH010000365.1:0-2076 GCA_964646915.1 uncultured Planctomycetaceae bacterium
AGCCACAGCGGCAGCCGAGGCACCGGCGCAGGCGTGGCCAACTACTACAGCAAGGTGGCGCAGACCCTCCATCCGGAATTGCCCAAAGAACTGCTTCATCTTGCATGGTTGGTCCTCGACAGCCAGGAAGGCCAGGAGTATTGGATGGCCATGGAACTCATGGGTCGCTATGCCGCAGCCAACCACGAGCTGATTCACGGGCATGTGGCCAGGCATCTGGGCGCGGATGTACTGCTGGACATCGAGAACCATCACAACTTCGCTTGGAAGGAGAACCACGGCGGACGTGACGTGATCGTCCACCGCAAGGGCGCGACGCCGGCTGGCGCGGGCGTGCTGGGCATCATCCCCGGCTCAATGGGAACAGCCGGTTACGTCGTCCGCGGCAAGGGCAAGGCCGAATCGCTTCTCTCCGCCAGCCACGGCGCTGGTCGGAAGATGAGCCGCACGGCGGCCAAGTCGCGCTTTACCTGGAGCGAAGCGAAGAAGTTTCTGGCCGAGCGCAACGTGGACCTGATTTCAGCAGGGCTGGATGAAGTCCCCATGGCGTACAAGGATATCGACACCGTGATGGCAGCTCAGGTGGATCTGGTGGAGCCGGTCGCCCGCTTTGAGCCCCGTCTTGTTAAGATGGCCCCCGCGGGCGAGAGACCGGAGGACTGACTTGCTGCTGACGCTCACGAACACGACGCAGAAGGCGACCGACCTCGGTTATCTTCTGCACAAGAACCCGGCCCGGAGCCAAGTCTTCGAGCTGAGCTTTGGCCATGCGCACGTTTTCTATCCCGAGGCGGCTTCGGACCGTTGCACCGCGTGTCTGCTCCTCGACGTCGACCCCGTCGGCCTGACACGCAGCAAGCACCGCCGTGGCGGTGTACTGAGTCAGTACGTCAACGACCGCCCGTTCGTCGCCTCCAGCTTCCTATCCAATGCCATCAGCCGTGTGTACGGCACTGCCTTGGCCGGGCGGAGCAAGGAGAAGCCCGAACTCGTCACCACCCCGCTGGACCTGACGGCCGAGCTGTCCGTCCTGCCCTGTCGCGGCGGGGAGGACTTCCTCCGACGGCTGTTCGAGCCGCTGGGTTACGACGTCACGGTCACGCCGCACCCACTCGACCCCAGGTTCCCCGACTGGGGTGACAGCCCGTACTTTACCGTCCGTCTGGCCCGCACCTGCACAGTGCAGGTTCTGCTGACGCACCTCTACGTGCTCGTGCCCGTGCTGGACAACTACAAGCACTACTACGTCGGCCCCGGCGAGATGGATAAACTCCTGGCGAAGGGTGCCGGATGGCTGGCGGCGCACCCGGAGAAGGAGATCATCACGCGGCGGTACCTCAAGTACCAGCCGTCCCTCGCCCGGGAAGCCATCGCGCAGTTGGTTCAGGAGGAGCAGCTTGCCCTGAGCGAAGTCGAAGGGCTCACAGCTGAGCCCGATTCGCCTGCCGAGCCAGGCGAGATGGGTCTGGAGCGCAAGATCACTCTAAACGAGCAGCGTCGCGGGGCCGTTCTGGCTGTCTTGCGGGGCTCCGGGGCCAGGAGCGTGTTGGACTTGGGCTGCGGCGAGGGCCACCTGCTGCGCGACCTGCTGGCGGAGAAGCAGTTTGAGCAGATCGTCGGCATGGACGTGTCGATTCGGTCGCTGGAGATCGCCACCGAGAAGCTCCGTCTGAAGCGGCTGCCCGATCGGCAGCGGGAGCGGATCGAGCTGATCCACGGTTCGCTGATGTACCGCGACAGCCGACTGGCCGGCTTCGACGCCGCGGCTGTGGTGGAAGTCGTCGAGCACCTGGACCCGCCGCGACTGGCCGCGTTCGAGCGGGTGCTGTTCGAGCACGCCCGGCCGGGCACGGTCGTCCTGACCACGCCCAACCGCGAGTACAACGCGATGTGGGAGAACCTTATTGCCGAGCTGGCGACCGAAACCACGCCAGCCGTCACCAAGCTCCGCCATCGCGATCATCGCTTCGAGTGGACCCGCGCCGAGTTCCAGACCTGGGCCAACGCCGTCGCCGAACGCTTCGGCTATACCGTTCGCTATCTGCCCGTCGGCCAGGAAGACCCCGCCCTCGGTGC
>CAZYIH010000366.1:0-2064 GCA_964646915.1 uncultured Planctomycetaceae bacterium
ATCGGCAAGGTGCTGGCCGATGTCCCCGACTGGGTGGATGAAACCATTGTGGTGGACAACGGCTCAACCGACGAGACGGCCGGCGTTGCCGCCACGGCCGGGGCTCATGTTGTCCACGAACCCTGCCGAGGCTACGGTCAGGCGTGCTTGACCGGCATGGCCGCTGTAGACTGGTGCGACGTCCTCGTGTTCCTTGATGGCGACTACAGCGATTTCCCAGAACAGATGGACCGCCTCGTGCGGCCGATCGTCGAAGGCAAGGCCGAAATGGTGCTGGGCCGACGCATTCCCGTCCATGGTGACGAACAAGCCTTCACCCCGCCACAGCGGTTCGGCACGGCCTTGGCATGCGGACTGATGCGCCTGTTCTGGGGCGGCCGGTACCGCGACATGGGCCCATTCCGCGCCATCCGTTTCCCGGCGCTGCGGCGGCTGAACATGCAGGACACGACTTACGGCTGGACCGTCGAGATGCAGATCAAGGCCCTGCTGGCCGGGCTGCGGGTGCGGGAGGTGAACGTCGACTATCGCCAGCGGATCGGCGTCTCGAAGATATCGGGCACTGTCCGCGGCGTGTGGGGGGCGGGCACGAAAATACTCGGCACCATCGGCAAGTATCTGCTCCAACCGCCCCGATTGACCAGGATCCACCCCGAACGCCTGATCGTCTTCAGCCGCTGGCCCATCCCCGGGCAGACCAAAACCCGTCTGATTCCCGCGCTCGGACCGCTCAGGGCGGCTGAGTTGCAGCGGCGTATGACCGAGGGAACCATTCGGATGGCCCGCACCTGGGCGAATCCCGGGCAGCGAGACATCGAAGTCCGCCACGCCGGAGGTTCCTGGCGGCAGATGCGCCGCTGGCTCGGGCCGGGCATCCACTACCGGCCACAGCCGGGTGGCAATCTCGGCCGGCGGATGGACACGGCGTTCCGCGCCGCATTCGCCGCCGGGGCCGAGCGGGTCGTGCTGGTCGGCACGGACTGCCCCGGCCTTACTTCTGCGCTGCTGGATGAGGCGACGAAGGCCCTCGAGTCCCACGATCTCGTCTTGGGCCCCAGCGCCGATGGCGGTTACTGGCTGATCGGCATGAACCGTCCGCTGCCGGTATTCGACGGCGTGGCGTGGAGTACCGAGTCGGTCTTTGAGCAGACGCTCACCCTCGCACGACGGCACGACCTGGACGTGCACCTCCTGCCGACGCGTAACGACGTGGACCTGCCGGAAGACCTGGATGCCGCTCGACCGTTCTTCGACGCTGATCGTCCCGCCATCTCTGTGATTATCCCCGCCCGCAACGAGGCCGGGAGCATACAGGCCGCGATTCGGTCGGCCGAGGTGCGGGGCGCGGAGGTCCTCGTCGTCGACGGCGGAAGTACCGACGGCACGCCCGAGCAGGCCGCCGAGGCCGGGGCGACAGTCCTACACAGTCCGCCCGGTCGAGCGCCCCAGCAGAACGCTGGCGCGGCCGCAACGCGCGGCGATGTCCTGCTTTTCCTGCATGCCGATACCATCCTGCCGGCCGACTGGGAGGCCGACGTCTTCGAAGCCCTGCTGGACCCGCAGACCGTGGGGGGCGGTTTCGAATGGGCTACGGACGGAAACAGCCCGTACCTCCGCATGGCGAGATTCTTCGTCCACCTGCGCACGACCTACGGCCATGAGCCATGGGGCGACCAAGCGATCTTCGTCCGCCGGGCCGACTTCGCCGCCCTGGGCGGCTTCCCGAATGAACCCATCGCCGAGGACCGCGACTTCGTCCGCGCGCTGCGTCGTCGCGGCCGCATCGTGAGCATCCCGAAGCCCGTCGTCACCTCGGCCCGCCGCTGGCGGACAATGAACCCGATCCGGGCGTTCCTGATCAATCGCCTCGTGGTGCTCGGCTGCATGCTGGGCCTGCCGAGACAATGGCTTCGGAGAATCTACTGATGGACGATGCGAAATCTCAACATCCGGGAAAGATGATGGATATCTCGGCCCTTCCGGAGACAAGCCCCGATCCGGTGCTCGCTTTCGGGGCGGATTCCGGCGCGGGCCGAGCACCTACCGCTTGCGGCCGACGCCGGC
>CAZYIH010000367.1:0-2047 GCA_964646915.1 uncultured Planctomycetaceae bacterium
CCGGTACTGAACGGTTTGCACCCATTGGCCGTTCCTTCGGCACGATGCTGGAACTCCTTTTCGATGGTTCGTCCCGGTGCGGGACTCACTCGTTGCCGTCGGCGGGCATTTCCGGCCAACTCGCCTGGTCGGCAGCGGCGGGCAGTGCAATTTTCATCCGCGGCAGTTTCAGGGCGGTGCCCGTTTCACGCGCGAGGTCCAGCTGTGCGTTCTGGTATCCCACCAGGGCCCGGGCCTGGGCGCGCCGGGCGGTGGCCAGACGTCCTTGGGCGTCCAGCAGCAGTTGCAGGTTGTTGGGCGTCATCGCGACCTCGCGAACGAGCGTCTCGAAGCCTTGCACCAGCAGCTCGAGCATTCGTACCTCGCGCGTTCGCTGCTGCCATTCCCGGTGGGTCGTCTCGATCTCGCGGATCCGCTCCTGGATGAGTTGGGCGAGTTGGTCGGCTGTGTCCTGCATGCGAGTGACCGACTGGGCGTACTCGAAGCGTCGGGCGTACAGGTCTGCCAGGCGGGCGCGGTTCCCGATGGGGTACTCGGCGGTAAGCGCGAGCGAATAGCTGGCGTAGTTGCCGGTGAGCAGATTGTCGGTGGCGTCGTTTCTGCCGCGATCCCTGCCGTGAAACGTCGTACCGACGGACAGGTCGACTCTGGGCAGGAGCTGGTTTTCCGCCACGTCGATGTTGATCGCCGAGACCTGAATCGCCAGCCTCGCCTGCTTCATGACCGGGTTGTGACGCAGCGCCGTGAGCAGCTGGTCGGCCGGGTCGATCACCACCGGCGTGGGGTCCGGCGGGGTGGTGGCGTAGATGACCGCGTCGGAGCGGAGGTTGATCTGCGGGTCGGCGAGGATCTTGCGAAGGTTGTCCCGCGCGTCGGCCAATGCCTTTTCCGCCCGGAGCAGTTCGAGCTGGCGCGACACGACGGCAGAGCGGGTCTGCTTGCGTTCGATGTTCTCGCGGGCCTTGGGACGCAGGGTCGTTTTGCGGTGTGTCCGGAGCGTATCTTCGAGCAATTCCTGCACGATGAGGGTTTCGATCTGCGCCTGCTGCAGTGTCCAGTACGCGGCGGCGGCTCGGGTCACGACGTCCTCGACGGTGTCCCGGAAGCCGGCCAGGCTGGCCTCGTGAGAGATCCGGGCGATCCGCAGGCGGGCGAGGTTAAAGCCCCCCCATGCGTTCCGCAGCAGCGGCTGGGTGAATTGGAAGCTCACTTCCGGCTCCCAGCGCGAGCCGTTGACGTCGTCGAAGTTGCGGGCGTAGGCGAACGACGTGGACCACGTCCCGCCGGTGATGAGCTTCTGGCGGACGCCGGCTTCGATGCCGCGATTGGCCTGCTCTCCGAGCGTGGCCCCCTGGCGATCGATCTTATCGTAGCTCCACGTGCCGAACAGCACCGGGTCGAACTCGGCCGCCGCTTTGACCATGTCCTGGCGCGAGATGGCCGGGTCGTACCCGCTGATCTGCACCTCGGTGTTGCCGGCCAATGCACGGACGATGGTCTGCTCCAGCGAGAGCGGGATCTCGGGGACCTTTACCTGGTGGTACATCTGGTTGGCGTCGAACGCGCCGACGGCCGGGTCGTCCAGCGAGGCGTTGGCATCGGCGAGGCGTGTGACGGTGGGATGGTCCACCACGCGACGGGTGACCACGCGGACAGGCAGCTCGGGAATCGCCCCGCGCCGCGCGGGCCGATAGACGTCCATGCCCTCGTCGCCCTTCCGGTAGGCGCCGATGCGCATGGCGAGCTTCTTGTGATACCGATAGAGGGTCGTGGGTTCCACGTCCCCCGGCGCGACGCATCCGGCAACCCACGCCCCGGCTACGCATACCGCGATCAACGACAGCCTCATGCGTTTCATCTCTCACTCCGTCCCTGAAGGATCGTTCTGCCTGTGCTCATACGATGCCCGGCCTATCGCACACCGTCCAGAGAATTCCTTCTATCCCCTTCCATCGGATAACGACCGGCCAAAAACTGACCCATTCCTGAGTCCCACCGCATCCGCTCGACCGACGGAACGCTGCGCATCTCCAAGAACCAGGCCGGC
>CAZYIH010000368.1:0-2047 GCA_964646915.1 uncultured Planctomycetaceae bacterium
GTGTCGTACCGATTCTCTCGTCGCAGGCGCCTTGCGAAGTTGAGCCGGAACCAACACCCCCAACCGCTGGTACAATGGTGAAGATACGCCCGCTCGGTTAGCCAAGAATGGTCATCCGGTCAAGAACTCGTAAATCCGCGGATTTCGGCGTCGGGCTTTACCCGCCGGGGCGGGGCGGGCATAATGGAAGCACACCCAGGCCGCCAGGGACAAGGAACGCAATGATTATCGAACCCCACATTCACATGTACTCCCGCACGACGGACGACTACCAGGCGATGTACGCGGCGGGCATTCGCGTGTGCGTCGAGCCGTCGTTCTGGCTGGGCTCGAACCGGCGATACGCGGGCACGTTCTTCGACTACTTCCAGTTGATCCTCGAATTCGAGACGGTCCGCGCCAAGCGATTCGGCATCGACCACTACGCAGCGATCGCCTACAACCCCAAGGAGGCCGAGGACCGCAATCTGGTGGACGAGGTGCTGGCGGGAATGGACGAGTACCTCTCGCACGAGCGATGCGTGGCGATGGGAGAGATCGGCTTCAACAATCTCACCGACAACGAGGAATACGCCTTCCGCCGACAGCTTGAAATCGCGGCTGTGCGGGACATGCGCGTGGTCGTCCACCTGCCGCACTTCAACAAGCCCGAGGGCATCGAGCGGACCATGAAAGTCGTCGACGAAGTGAACTTCCCGCATGAGAAGGTCTACCTCGACCACAACACCGAAGACACCATGGACCAGGCGATGGACACCGGCTGCTGGGTGGGGCTGACGGTGTACCCCATCAGCAAACTCACGCCCGAGCGCGTCAGCCATCTGATCCGCAAACACGGCTCGCGGCGGGTGATCGTTTCGGGCTCGGCCGACTGGGGCATCTCCGACCCGCTGGCGCTGGTCAAGGTCATCGAGTATCTCCGCGGCGACGGGCATGACGAGGAGACCATCGACAACCTGACCTGCCGGAACGCGATGGACTTCTACTCCGGCAGCGAGAACTTCACGCCGAACTTCGAACTGGTTCCGCCCGACCCACGCACGTTCCAGCGATGAGCGACGCGACGTCCGAGAAGCCAACCTCCCCCGCCGCCAAGCCGTCTGGCCTGCGCCTCTGGGCGCAGCTGCTGCGTGTACCCAATCTGCCGACCATCCCCGGCGACCCGGCCGTGGGCGCAATGCTCGCCGCCTGGACGCTGCAGTCCGCCAACGGACCCGGCGCGGCGGGTGCCCCGGCGGTCCATGTTCCCGCGATCGCCGCGATGGGGTGGGCAATCGCCGCAAGCCTGTGCATCTACTGCGCGGGCCTGCTGGCCAACGATTGGTTCGACCTCTCCGAAGACCGCCGCGACCGTCCAGACCGCCCCCTGCCCTCCGGCGCGGTTCGCCCGCGCGTGGTGCTGGGCAGCGCGATGGCGATGTCGGCCGTCGGCGTGGCGTGCGCGTTCGTTGCCTCGATCCCCGCCGGCCTGACCGCCTTGGCACTGTGCGCCTGCGTGGTGGCGTACGACGCCGGCGGAAAGCGCGTGCCCCTGCTTGGTTCGCTGCTGATGGGCACCTGCCGCGGCGGAAGCGTGTGGCTGGGAGCGGCTGCGGTGAACCCGCCGCAGATGCCATGGTTCTCACTGCTGGCCGCGATCGTAATCGGCGGCTACATCGCCGGTGTCACCGCCATCGCCAAGGGCGAGACCACCGGCAAACCCGTGGGCCCGCGACGCTGGATTCCCGCGGCGGTGCTGGCGACATGGGCGGCGTTCGAGTTCTTCGCCTACGGCCAACTGCTGCTGATCACGGGGCTGTACTTCGCACGAACCGTGGCGTTCTTCCTGGTGGTCATGGCGATGCTCTGGGCGATCCGGGCAGCCAAACGCCTCGGGCCCGGCGCGAAACCCACCTCCGTGCCATGGGTCGTCGGCCTGCTGATCCGCGGGCTGTTTCCCATCCAGGCGAGCTTCGCAGCCTTGGCGGGCAGTTTCGACCCTCACCGCTTCGAGGGCATGTTCGTAGCCGTCGGATTGCTCCTGCTCTGGCCCGTCGCCGCCCATCTC
>CAZYIH010000369.1:0-2045 GCA_964646915.1 uncultured Planctomycetaceae bacterium
GGCCGCCGGCAACGGGCAGGTCCATCCGCACTCGACGACATCGTCTTGCAGCGTCGTCGCGTTGCGGGGGGGTACCCTCCATGCGTGTATCCTCAGTCAATCAGGCAGCCCCGGAGGAGGCGTCGCTTGCGGCGGCCTCGCCGAGGCTGGGCAGGCGCAGGTCCGTCCGGACGCGGCGCTGGACGATCTGCAGGAACGTTCGGAACATCTCGAGGGCAGGGAAAGTGGCTTCGTGGCGATGGAGGTTGTCCCCCAGCCACGCGAGCATGCTCGTCAGGATAATGCCTTCCGGCTCGCCGCCTTCCATGGAGGCGGCCAACTCCATGCACGATTCGGCGATGCTGACGGGCAGATCAATGCGGGTGGCCCGGTGGGGCGATCGGCCTTCGCAGTATTCCGGCGACGAGATCACCATATACTCGCGGCAGGCCAACGGGCGGATCTGATACTCGCTGCAAATGGCGTTCTCCAGCAGCGGGCAGGGCAGTTCGAGCTCGGCGTACCACTTGCCCATCTGGTCGACGACGCTATCGTCGCCGGGGCCGCGAGTGATATCGGGCGTGAACGGCCGGGAGAGCAACCGATGCGTGCTCTCGGTGAATCGCTCGCCCAGTTGCAATCGGCGCCGGTCGTCCATCGCCAGCAGTTCGTCCCACAGGTTGAAGACTTCCGGCAGCGAGAGCGGGATGAGATAAGAGCAGCACGCGCAACACCCCATGGAGCACGAGACTTCCCAGCCTTTGGCGCGGGTCTGTTTGATCGTGGACTGTATGATCTGTTCGTCCAGCCAGCGGGCCAGGGGCATCAGGTCCGCCAGGCGGGCCGGGACGTCGGCAATGTGCGCCCGGACGCAGACGGTCTGGTCGAAGATGGGGATCTCCATACGCATCACGCGCGACCCGTCCGGGGCGGATGTGCCCTCCGGGAGGTTCACGGCAAGCAACGGGGATGTGGGCTCAATGGTAGCCATGGGCTGGTATTCCTCCAGCTTTCTGTTCGCACCCATGTCGAACCCGAAGGTTCTGTTGCCCGTGACCCATTGCGTCTATCGGCGGGATTCGGGGTGTGCTTCAGTAACCCGTCCTCCTGCCATGAATTGGCACCCTCGCGGGGCCTATGTGTACCTTCGCCCGGTCGGCCTGCAACGCAAAGGGGGCCGGCTGCGGCGTGGAAGGTCGATCAGTGCGGCAGACTTCTCATCGTTTCCAGCAGCGTGGTGTAGACCGTCTCGGCGTCCCACTGTCGGCGGTGGCGGTGGAGGTTCTGTCCCAGCCACGCGAAGAGCATCGGCAGGAGCATACCATCCACCCCGGTCTGCTCCATGCGGGCGGCGAACTGGGCCAGGGCGTCGTCCACGCGGGGAACGTCCTTGCCGGCGGCGCGGAGGCGGCAGGCGAGCGGCTTGGCGTGGGGCAGGATGCATTGATCGTTGCTCTTGAGCGGGCAACCCAGCGAGTTCTCGGCGTACCAGTCCCACAGTTGTTCCGGGGCGGCCGAGAAGCCCATCTCCGCCGGCGGGGGCGACGAGAGCATCGCGGTGGCAGCCTGGTGGAAGGCGGCTGCGACCGATTCCAGTTGCTCGATGGGACGCTCCTGAATCTCCCGTGCGATGGCGAAGGCTTCGGGCACCGACAGCGCGATCATCGCACAGCCTTGCCCGGTGCATTTCTTCTGCTCCTGGCGGGGGCTCCTGCGGGCGACCAGCGCGTCGGCGATGGCTCGCGCCAGGGGCACGACGTCGGCCAACCCTGCCGACCCCTGAGGAACCACCACCGAGGCGGACTTTTCCGCAGCGAGGTAGGGCAGGTCCAGCTTGAGACGGATCTCTCCGTCGGGAGTGGTGCAGCTGCAGGTTCCCGCGCATTCGGCGGTTACGCATGAAGGACAGGACATCGACACACCTTCCTCGGCTTACAGAAACATCAAACACGCGATGGAACGGGCGATCTGAGCTACCCGTACCTCAGCCCCCCGGAGGCTGAACTCGGCTCCATGGTCTTTATCGGGCAATCACGACGCGACTGAAGCGAAGACCTGAAAAATCG
>CAZYIH010000370.1:0-2044 GCA_964646915.1 uncultured Planctomycetaceae bacterium
CGCCGGGCCAGCACGCCGGTGTTGGAGCAAGGAACGTCGGCAAGGACGCAATCGAAACTCTCCAGCTCCAGTCCGCCGGCCTGTTCGGTATGGAGCGTCTCGATGATGTCGATGCCCATCCGATCGGCGTTGTCGCGGATGCGCGAGAGTTTCTCCTCGTTGATGTCGCAGGCGATGATCCGCCCGGTGTTGTTCATGCGCTCGGCGATGTGGGTGGTCTTCGTGCCCGGAGATGCACAGAGATCCAGGACGGTCATTCC
Source organism: uncultured Planctomycetaceae bacterium (assembly GCA_964646915.1). Taxonomy (GTDB): domain Bacteria; phylum Planctomycetota; class Phycisphaerae; order SM23-33; family SM23-33; genus CAZFPT01. The sequence goes on from CAZYIH010000370.1 coordinate 261, forward strand.
GGGCTTGGGGTCGAGCGCTTCGACGACGGCCGTCGCGGTGGGGTCCTGGGGCTGAATGAGCCCCGCCTGGAAGACAGCCAACTCCGTTAGCGTGCGGGAATCGTCGAGAACCACGCTCAGGCCGTTCTCGTGAGGCCGGGACGCCACGCCCTGCTCGGCGAGCGATTCCAGCACCGTCGCCACGTCCGCCCGCAGCGAATTGACCCGTGCGATCAGCGGTGCGCGGGTAATCGTATGCGCGCACCACGCCTGGGCGATTTCGGCTGAGCCTGCCTCGGCGACCCATCGATCGACCAGTTCGTCCGGCAGCGAATACGCCGACGACAGCCAGGCCCCGGCGAGCTTGGCCGGGTCGGGCATTACCGCCCGGTCCAGCTTGATCCAGTGCGTCGCGTCGATCGGGACAGCCTCCGGCTGCATCGGACAGACGCCCTCCTGTGGCTGACCCATGGACCGCTGGATGGACCGCAGAACGCCATTGACCATGCCGCGCATCTTGGGTCTTCGGTGCCGACCGACCTGGTTGACCGCCTCGTTGATCGCCGCGAAGGCCGGGATGCGGTTCAGCAGGATCAACTGATACACCGCCAGGTCCAGGATGGTATCCACGGGCTTGGGCAGCTTGAGGTTGGGGCGTTTGAGGAACTTGCGGATGATCGAGCGGCAGGTTCGCAGCCGACGGGTCAGACCCAGCGCCAGCTCGCGTGCCAGGCCCCGGTCGGCCGGCGAAAGCGATGCGCTCGCCAGCAGGCGGTCCAGATGGGCGGTCACGTGGCCGGTGGTGTCGGTGCAGGCGTGCAGCGCAACGTCACGGGCATTGTCAGGGGTGGGAGAAGTCACAGCAATCCATTCTATTCAAGAGGCAGGAAGTGATCGCCCTGCTCGACACGATAGCCGTTGCAGAAGTCCTTCCAGTGCATCAGTCGCTTTCCAGCGGGTTTAAGCTCGCGAATCTCCAGCCGACCGCTGCCGGTGGCGACGTGGCCGTCGGCGTCCACGGTTCCGGGGGCGAGCGGTTCGCCGGTCGTATCGTCCGGCTCGACGACGGCCGCCCGCGCGATGACCACGCGGCGCTCCTTGCCGTTGCGCTCGTGGCGGAACACCGCCTGGGCACCCGGCCAGGGCCAACACCCATGGGCGAGGTTGCGGACGTCCCGGGCGGGCTTGCTCCAATCGACCCTGCCGTCGGCTTTGACCATGCGGCGGGCCTGGGTGACGTCGCCCTCCTCCTGCGGCGAAGGCGTCGCGCCACCAGCGGAGAGCATCTTCAGCGTGCGAACCAACAGATCGGCGCCGATCTGCGAGAGGCGGGTTTCCAACTCGTCGGCCGTCTCTTGCGGATCGATTTCGACCGGGTGCTGCAGGTAAATCGGCCCGGCGTCCATCACCTTGACGATGCCCAGCGTGGTCACGCCGGTGATCTCGCAGCCGCGGATGATCGCCCAGTTGATGGGCGCCGCCCCGCGCAGTTCGGGCAGCAGCGACGCGTGGAGGTTCACCGAGCCCTTCGGGGCCAGCTCCCGCAACGTCTTGCCGATGAACTGCCCGAAGTCGATCACCACGAACACATCGCACTGTGCGTCGACAATCGCCTGGACCGCCTGGGACGCGTTGATATCGTCGGTCTCCAACACCCGCAGATTGCGTGCGTAGGCGTGTTCGGCCACCATGGTGGGGCGCAGAGCGCCACCCCGCCCAGCCGGCCTGGGCGGCTGAGACACCACCAGCGGAACGTCTACCCCCGCCGACAGCATCGCCGAGAGCGACGGAATGCCGAACCGCCC
>CAZYIH010000371.1:0-2039 GCA_964646915.1 uncultured Planctomycetaceae bacterium
AACCCGGGGCCGGTTCGGATGGTTGCAGGTTGGTGGTTCGCGGCTATAATGGTGGCTCAGGTGAGGTGTCGGCCCAGGGGGTCGGCCGCCTTGACCCCCGGCGTAAAGGATGAACATGCTGCAATTTGAGGCGTACCAAGACGGCCGACTCGCCGACAGCGTTGATCTGGATGGGGCGGTGGCGTTCGGGCAGGATGCGATCCCGCTCCGCGCGGAGCTTGCGGCGGAGGGTGGGGTCATTTCGTGCGTGAAGCGCGTCCCGGGCGCATGCGGTCTGTCGCTGTTGTGGAACGCCGGTCCCAGCGGGCGATTCATGCTGTCGACCACGCGTCTGCCGGAGCGCCGCAAGCCGTACAATCTGAACCTCGAGCTGGCGCGGGGGCAGTTGTGCAAGCTCGCCCAGAAGCGTGAAGACTGGGGCCTGTTCGACTTCCCCGAAGCCGGCGATCTCGGGAAGGAGTTTCACGAGGTCCGCGGTGTTTTCGTCCGCGCGCTGCAGGCGGAGGACGACCCACCCCGGCAGGCCAAGCTGGCCGAGGCCTGCCTGGCCAAGGGCGTGACGCTGGGCGAGAAGATGAGCCTCTTCCACGCCGAGGTATTGCTCTCGCGTCGGAAGGCGTCCAACGTCAACGCATGGCGGCCGGCGTTTGGCTGCACGGTGGATCTGCTGTCCACCGGCGAGGATTACACCGCCCGGCTGCGGGATGTGTTCGACTTCATCACCGTGCCGATGGCGTGGAAGTCTGTCGAGCCCAAGGAGCACACCTACCAGTTCAGTCAGCTGGACACGTGGATCAACTGGGCGGCGCGCAACAAACGGCGCATTCACGCCGGGCCGTTGCTGAGCTTCGAGCCGGCGGCGTTGCCGGAATGGCTGTACATCTGGGAACACGATTACGACACGGTGCGCGACCTGATTTACGAGCACATCCAGCGTGTCGTGAAGCGGTACTCCCGGCAGGTGAACGTCTGGAACGTCTGCAGCGGCATCCACGCGCACAACAGCTTCTCGCTGAGCTTCGAGCAGTTGATGGAGCTGACGCGCATGACCTGCCTGCTGGTCAAGAAGATCGCTCCGCACGCGAAGGTCATCATCGACCTCACCCATCCCTGGGGCGAATACTACGCGCGCAACCAGCGGACCATCCCGCCGATGCTGTACGCGGACATGGCCGTCCAGAGCGGGATCAAGTTCGACGGGTTCGGCGTGCAGATGTACATGGGCGTCCCGGTCGATGGGCTGTTCGTGCGGGACCTGCTTCAGGTCAGCTCGCTGCTGGACGAGTTCGCCGGGCTGGGCAAGGGCGTTCACGTCACCGGCTGCGAGGTGCCCTCGGACATGTCTGCCGACGCGTGGGACTTCTGGTCCGGCAAGGAGGCGACGGTGGAGGCGGGTCAGTGGCACGCCCCCTGGTCGCCGAGGCTGCAGGCCGAGTGGCTGCAGGCGTTCTGCCGCGTGTGCATCTCCAAGCCGTACGTCGAGAGCATCTGCTGGCGCGACCTGGCGGACTACGAAGGACACTACGTGCCCCACGGCGGGCTCTGCCAGAACAACCTCACGCCGAAGCTCGCCTACAAGGAGCTGCGGAACTTCAAGGCCTACCTCACCTCAGGACGATTCGCCGAGGGCAAAGCTCCCCCGCCGCCGACGCAATGAACGACGCGCCAAGTCAGCTGCCGAGACGATTGGGACTCTCGCCGGCTGCCCTCAAGGGGGCCTGGCTGCTGTCGGCCCTGTTGGCGATTGGTCTGGCGGCGTGGCTGCTCTCCCGACCCCGCATCGGATGGCAAGACGATTCGGTGCTGCCGTCCCGCGTTCGGTTGGCCGAGCAGCGCATCGACCCGCGAACGGCGTCCAAGGCGTCGCTGGTGCGTCTACCGGGCATCGGACCCACCACAGCCGAGGCGATCATCCACCACCGCGAGAAATACGGACCCTCGGCCGTCGCTACCCAGGAGGTACTTCTGAACGTTCCCGGGATCGGCCCGCTGCGACTCCGGGCGATGCGCCCGCACCTGGACCTGGTAGACCCGTGCGA
>CAZYIH010000372.1:0-2021 GCA_964646915.1 uncultured Planctomycetaceae bacterium
GTCAACCACCGCGGGAACTCGGCGCGCAACGCGAGCATCTCGCCCGGGAATGAGCGCGCATTTTCCAGCGTGGGTCTTGCTGAGCTAAAAGAAGGCCGCCCCGGGATTGCCGGCACGGCCGAGGGGGGAATCAGCCGCGTTTGTGCTTGCGCTTGGCGAGCGACTCGACCTGGCGAGCTTTGGCGGGGTCGACGTCGCCGCCGGCTTCCATCTCGCGTTTGATCGCTTCGTAGACTTCCTTACGATGCACCGGGACGTGGGCAGGGGCGTTGATCCCCAGCCGAACCTTCTCGCCTCGGATATCGACGACCGTGATCTCGATGTTATCGCCGATCATGATCGTTTCATCACGTTGTCTGGACAGCACCAGCATCCGCGGTTCCTTCCTCGGCCTGCCCGGCGCAACGGCGCCGGAGGTGTGCTGGATCAATGCCGGCGCGCAACGCGCCAGTACTCAAGGGTATATATCGGTCTGAACCCCCGTCAAGCTGAGAATAGTTTTTATCACGTTCTGCGGAATTCGTCCGGGGCGCTACTGCGGCGAGTTCGGCCGGGCCGCTTTGACCACCAATCGCCGGGCGATCGCGTTGAAATACTCCCCGCACCACGGGCCGAAGAAATTCATGTCCCGCGTCTCGTAGTGGTCCAGGGCGTACCGGGCGTGGGGCACGAGATAGCCGATGTAATCGCCGTTGAAGCTCGTGACGACGGGGCGAAGCCCGCCCCCGCGAAACTCGTCTTCCAGCGCCATGGCCAGCTCGCCGCTGTAGTCGGCCGGCATGCCCAGCAGGACCAGTTGACCGACTCGCACCGCATGCACGCGGGATTCGCGATCGTGCGCCAATGCCGTAACCTGCGGCGTCAGACGCAGCCCCGCCGAGACGCGGTACTGCTGGGGCGGCAGGTCCACCTCGATCAGCGCCGAGCCGATCGTCGTCTCCGGTCGGCCCGGTTCGTCGTCGTCCAGTGCGCCGGCGGAATCCAGGGCTGCGACGATGCTTTGCCCGACGTCCTTCGCCCGGTCCACCCCCTTGGGCGCGTTCTTGCTGGCCCGCATCGAGCCGGTCGCGCCGATCGCGAACAGGCATCGGCCTCCCAAGCGTTCTTCCAGGGCCCGTTTCACCACGCCGGGATAGTCGGCCGTCGGCTGCATGTTCGACGAGCTGTGGCAGGTCGCGTGCGGCGAGGCGATCACCAGTGAGGCGATCGCGTTGGGGTCGTTCGCGTCGACGGGCTCAAACACCGCCAGCGCCAACGTGCCATGAGGTCGGCCACCGTGTTCGATGCGGTTGAGGCAGTAGGTCTCCGCGACGTCATCGCCGGGCGTGACGATCCGCGTTCGCACCGTCGCCGGCTGAAGTGTGTCGAGGCTGTCGCGGATCGCGCGGGCGAACGCCTCGGCAAGTCGGTCGGTGATGTGCCGGTCGTACCGGCCGGTGACGAACTGGTGGATCCATCCCGGGGCGTATCCGCCCGGGCCGGAATGGGTGTGGGTGGCGGTCAGCAGCACATCTCGCCCCCGCAGGTCGATGCGCTGGAGCACCGCCTGCCGCAACTCGGGCAGAACCAGCAGGATGTCCCCGCCGACGATGGTTACGGTTCGTCCATCCACGTGCAGCGAGATGGCCTCGGCCCGCAGGGCATCCAGGGGGGTCGCGGCGTTGTTGGGCGATCGACCTCCGAACCCGGCGAGCGGTTCGCCCGGTTTCGGCGTGATGTCAGCCGACCCGACGCCCACCTCCAGCGGCCCGGTGGCCAAATCGAACGAGGTCTGCTCGACGCGCCGGAAGGTCGCCTCGGCGTAGGGGGTCTGCTGGTAACTCTCTGAATAGGTCGGCCAGGGGCCAACCCCCGCCAGCAGAGCGACGAGCACCAACAGCGGGATCCACACACGCTTGCGTTTCCACCAGCGACACCTGGGCGGGGAAGACGGCGGCTGAAATATTTCTTGCGTCATGCCCTCATTCTAGGGGCGCGACCGCCTTGCGTGTAAAGCGCTTTTCCGCTAGCTTGACGGCCAT
>CAZYIH010000373.1:0-2021 GCA_964646915.1 uncultured Planctomycetaceae bacterium
CATCCAGCGGGAGGCGTCCTCATTGAACGTGCCCGCTTCGATCGAGGTGCGGATCGCGCCCATGAACTCCGCGAACCAGTGAAGATTGTGGATCGTCACCAGCGTGGGCCCGAGCATCTCCTTGGCCATGAACAGGTGACGGATAGTCCCGCGCGAGTAGGTCCGGCAGGTGAAACAGCCACAATCTTCATCGATCGGAGCGGCGTCGGTGGCGTGAGCGGCATTTCGCAGCCTCAATCGCCCGTTCCAGGTGAAGGCCTGGGCGTTTCTGCCGTTACGGGTGGGCAGGACGCAGTCGAACATGTCCACCCCGCGCCCGACGGCAGCGAGGATGTCCCGCGGCTCGCCGACGCCCATCAGATACCGAGGCCGATCGGCGGGAAACTGTCCGTCGATGGCATCCAGAACACTGCACATCGCCTCGTGCCCCTCGCCCACGCTCAGCCCGCCGATGGCGTAGCCGGGCAGGTCCAGGGCGACCAGTTCGCGGGCGCTGTGCTCGCGCAGATCCGCGTGCATTCCACCTTGCTGAATGCCGAACAGCGCCTGGGGCTCGCCCAGGGCGGAGCGTTTTTCCAGGGCTTCCCATGCGTCTCGGCAGCGCCCGGCCCAATCGGCGGACCGGCGCGTGGCGGCGGCGACCTCTTCCCGCGACGCGTCGCCGGGGGGGCACTCGTCCAACTGCATCATCACGTCGGCTCCGAGGTGGTGCTGGATGCGAACGGCCTGGGCGGGCGTGAGCGTCACCGGCGAGCCGTCGATGTGCGAGCGAAAGGTGACGCCCTCGTCGTCCAGCTCGCGCATGTGGGCCAGCGAGAACACCTGGTAGCCGCCCGAGTCGGTCAGCATCGGCCCGTCCCACCCGAGCATGCCATGCACCCCGCCCAGGGCGGATACCGTCTCGGCTCCGGGGCGGAGCATGAGGTGGTAGGTGTTGGCGAGCACCATTTGCGATCCGCACGCGCGGAGCTGGTCGGGCGTGATGCCCTTGACCGTTCCGCAGGTGCCCACGGGCATGAACACGGGGGTTTCGACCGGCCCGCGCGGGGTGTGGAGGGTCGCGCGTCGGGCGAGGCCGGCGGTGGTGTGCAGTTGAAGTCGCAGCATTGTCTGTGTCAGGTCCTGACGGCCTGGAAAACGCGGAGGCAGGCGGAGAGGAAGGCGTCCATCTCCTTCAGGGGCACCTGGCAGGCGGCGTCACTTTTGGCGTTGTCGGGGTCCGGGTGGGTCTCCACGAACAGTCCGTCGGCCCCGACGGCCAACGCCGCCTTGGCCAGGGGAAGGGCGAACTCGCGTCGACCCCCGCTGGCGTGGCCCAGCCCGCCGGGTTCCTGGGTGGAGTGCGTGGCGTCCATGAGCACCGGTGCCAGCGACCGCATCTGCACGATCCCGCGGAAGTCGGTCACCAGGCGGTTGTAGCCGAACGTGGTTCCCCGTTCGGTCAGGGCGACGTTGCGGTTGCCCGTGGAGCAGACTTTGCGGACGGTCTGCGCCATGTCCATCGGGGCCATGAACTGCCCCTTTTTGATGTTCACCGCGCAGCCGCTCTGGCCGGCGGCGACGAGCAGATCGGTCTGCCGACAGAGAAAGGCGGGAATCTGCAGCCCGTCGACGGCCTGGGCGGCGGGGGTCGCCTGGCAGGGCTCGTGGATGTCGGTAAGCACCGGAACCCCGAGCTTCCGGCGAACCGTCGCAAGCCACTCCAGCCCGGTCTCCAGGCCCGGCCCGCGGTAGCTGTCCACGCTGGAGCGGTTGGCCTTGTCGAAGCTCGCCTTGAACACGTAGCCCACATCCAGCTTCACGCACAGGTCGCGCATCGTCTCGCCGATCTGCAGGCACATCTCCAGCCCCTCGGCCATGCAGGGCCCGGCGATGACGGTCAGTCGGCCGGCGCCCACGCTCACCTCGCCGATGCGGCAGGTATCAATTCGTTCGTTGCTCATTCGTGTCTCCTTGCGGGCATGGTACGGAAAACCCCCGGCCACGGGAAGAGGTGGGCGACATTGTTCGGGGGCGAGCGG
>CAZYIH010000374.1:0-2012 GCA_964646915.1 uncultured Planctomycetaceae bacterium
TCCGGATCTGCGGGGGCCCCGGGTGAGCAATCACCCGGGGCTACCCAACCACGGTAATTTTCCTGCGAACACTTGCAGGACGCCGGGTCTTTATGTTAATGTGAGTGTACAGTCACGCACTCAACAAGGAGAAGCGTTGATGGATGCCGACCAGAAGAGGATGTACAAGCTGATGTCGCAGGTGATATCGGCCGCCGGGCACGAGATTCGCCTGGCCATTCTGGATTATCTCAAGGACGGCGAGCAGTGCGTCTGCGATATTGCCGAGCACGTCGAGGCCAATCGTTCGAACGTGTCGCGGCACCTGGCGGTGATGCTCAATTCGGGCCTGGTCGCCCAACGCAAGGCCGGCCTGAAGATGATGTACTCCCTGCGGACCCCTTGCATTCTCAACATCACCGGCTGTGTCAAGGGGGTTCTCAAGGAACGGGCACAGGAAACAAACGAGATCCTTGGGAGCCTCAGCTAGAGGCTCTTTTTTTGAAGCCATTGTGTGAGCATTCAGTAACGGGCTCATAATGAGAAGGCGGGAGCATGATGGACTGGAAAACCGAGTGGAAGAAGCTGCTGTGGATCGTCGCGGTGTTCGTGTTGTTCTTCTGGCTGCCGGTTGGCTGGGAGCGTTTCAGCGGCGGCATCATGGAGGCGTTACACCTGGCCAAGTGGTATGCGCGGGAGCACGTGCTGCTGTGCCTGATCCCGGCCTTCTTCATCGCCGGGGCCATCGGCGTGTTCATCAGCCAGGCGTCGGTGATGAAGTACCTCGGCGCCAAGGCCAACAAGGTGCTCGCCTACGGCGTCGCCAGCGTGTCGGGGTCGATCCTGGCCGTCTGCTCGTGCACGGTGCTGCCGCTGTTCGCCGGCATCTGGCGGATGGGCGCGGGGCTGGGCCCGGCGACGGCGTTCCTTTATTCCGGCCCGGCGATCAACGTCCTGGCGATCATCCTCACCGCCCGCATTCTCGGGTGGGAACTGGGCGTCGCCCGGGCGGTCGGCGCGATCGGCTTCAGCGTGATCATCGGGCTGATCATGCACCTGGTCTACCGGAAGGAAGAGTTGGAAAAGGCCAATGGCCAGCTCGGCATGCCCGAGCCGGAAGTCTCCCGGCCGTTGTGGAAGAACGCGGTGTTCTTCTTTGTGATGGTCGGCGTGCTGGTGTTCGCCAACTGGGGCGCGCCGGGCACGTGGGACTATCAGCCGCCCGGCGGCGAGGCCGTTCGCGTGGATATTGCCGAGGCTCCGTTCGATCCGCATCAGTCGGAGGCGACCTACACCTTGAGGCCGGAAGGCGCACCGGCGGATGGTTCGCAGGATCTGGAAGTCCCGGCAGAGCGGTTTCTGAAGAATCGTGAACCGGCCCCGGGGTTCTGGTCGGGGGTGTGGCAGAACAAGTGGCTCATCACGGCTGTCTTCGGCGTTGGTTTCGCGATGGTTCTGGTCTTCTGGTTCAGCGTGGCCTGGTGGAAGGTGGCCTTGGCGGCCGTCCCGCCGGCCATCCTGGCCTTTGCGTTGCCCACGCAGGGCCTGTGGGTGCTGTTGCCGTTCGCGGCGGCTGTGTTCGGCCTGTCGGTGATTCTCGAAACGAGCAAAGGCGAGGGTGAGGAGTGGTTCAGCGCCACGTGGACCTTCGCCAAACAGATCCTGCCGCTGCTGTTCTTCGGCGTGCTGATCGCGGGCTTCCTGCTGGGTCGGCCGGGGCATCCGGGGATGATTCCCAGCAGGTACGTCGAGATGCTCGTGGGCGACAGCCCGGATTCGATGCTGGCGATCACCGGCTGGGGCGGAGGCGGCTTCGAGAGCATCGTGCGTTCGGCCTGGCCGGTGTGGACGAACTTCTTCGCCAGCATTTTCGGCGCGTTCATGTACTTCGCCACGCTGACCGAGGTGCCCATCCTCCAGGGCCTCATCGGTGCGGGCATGGGCAAGGGCCCGGCCTTGGCGCTGCTGCTGGCCGGCCCGGCACTGAGCTTGCCCAACATGCTGGTCATCCGCAGCATCATGGGCACGCAGAA
>CAZYIH010000375.1:0-2000 GCA_964646915.1 uncultured Planctomycetaceae bacterium
TCATCCGCCCATGGACACAAAGCCCAGGACCATCGCCAGGACGCCCATCGCCAGCCCGAGCAGGCCGAAAAACGCACCGAACCCCGAGTGGATCTTCACGCGCTCTGCCTCCTGGGTGCGGGAGGGGAACTCCACCCGCCGGGCCGTGAGCTGATTGCGGGACTTGACCGCGAGGATCGGGGCGGCAAATCCCAGCCCGATCGCCGCAAAAGACGCCGCCTCACCGAAGTACTTCCGGAAGAACAGGCCCACAAACCCCAGCCCGATCGCCAGCAGTCCCACCAGCAGCGTGTTGGTCGCCGTCCTCCGGGGGTCGGCAGCCACCGGGGCAGGCCCCTGGCCGACAATCGTTCGCGTGCCGCAGTAGGGGCAGGTTTCCGGTTTGCCGATCCACCCGGCCGATGTCTTCACCACCCGATGGCAGCCGCCGCAGCGGAAACTCGTGGGCGCCTTGGCCTGCTCGGGGGTAAGCGGCGGGGTGTCCCGCCCCGGACCGGCGGCGGGCGATTGCGATGAAATCTGGTTGCTCATGCCCGCCATTGTCGCCTTTTCCGGCCCCCTGCGCCAAGGTCATTTGCCGCCCGGCCGCAAGGGATGTCGATTGAATGGACCTGAATCCTTGAGATATGAAATGTAGCCAATACCATGAAAGGAGATGTCCACCCGAAGCTTTATCGCGTTGAATCTGGATGCCCCGGTCCGCCAGGCGCTGGCACGGATCGCCGGCGAGGTCGAGCAGCCCCTGGGCTGTCGGATTCGCTGGACGGCCAAGGAGAACCTGCACGTGACCGTGAAGTTTCTCGGCGAGGTGCAGGACAGCATTCTGCCCGAGGTCTGTCGCGTGGCCCGCGAGGCGGCCGACAGTGTCGCGCCTTTCGAGTTCGGTGTGTCCGGCGTGGTCAGCGTGCCTCCCAAAAGCCCTCGGCCGCGAATGCTGTGGGCAAGTGTGCACGACCCGGAGCAGCGGATTGCGGGAATTTTCCACCATCTGGAGGAGGGGCTCTCGGCGCTGGGGTTCGGGCGCGATCGCAGAGCGTTTCGCCCGCACGTGACCCTGGCGAGGATTCGGCGAGTCTCCGACCCGCGGAGGCTGTGGGAATCCACCGAGACGTGGCAGGACGCGTCGTTCGGGCAGGCCCGGGCCGAAGCCCTGACGGTGTTCGGCAGCGACCTCATGTCCGGCAGCCCGGTGTACACGTCACTGGCCAGCATGCCGCTGAAGGCCTGAGGCGAGCTGTAACCCGAAGCGAGGATAGCGTTTAGAAACTTTCTTATTTTTGTCTTGCCAACCCCGAACAAGCCCCGTACATTTATATCCGACGGGTCGGGCCCGTCGCCAAGCCCGGCCTTGGGTTTCTCGGTCGGCGCGGACGGAACCGCCGGTTGGGGCCCGATCAGCAAATCGCCACGGCGAAGGAGACACAGATGGCCAAGTCCACGAAGAAGGGCGGAAAGAAGGGCGTTGCAGTGCCCTCCAACGCCAGCAACAACAGCGAGAAACGGGGCAAGGCGCTGGACGTCGCCCTCAAGCAGATCGAGAAGAACTTCGGGATCGGCAGCATCATGTCGCTGGACCCGGATCAGTTGACGCGGATCAAGGGGCATTCCACCGGCGCGCTGAGTCTGGACCTCGCCTTGGGCGGGGCGGGAATTCCCTCCGGGCGTATCTGCGAGCTCTATGGGCCGGAAGGCTCGGGCAAAACGACCCTGGCGCTGCACGTGATCGCCTCTGCCCAGGACAACGGCGGGGTGGCTGCCTTCATCGACGCCGAGCACGCCCTGGACCCCACCTGGGCACGCAAGCTCGGGGTGAACCTCGAACAGCTTCTGGTATCACAGCCGGATACCGGCGAGCAGGCGCTGGAGATCTGCGAGATGCTCGTCCGCTCCAGCGCGGTGGACGTGGTCGTCGTGGACTCGGTCGCGGCCCTGATTCCCCGCGCGGAAATCGAGGGGGAAATGGGCGACACCCACGTCGGTCTGCAGGCCCGGCTGATGAG
>CAZYIH010000376.1:0-1975 GCA_964646915.1 uncultured Planctomycetaceae bacterium
GCTGGTGGGCAGGGCGCTGCCAGCGGGCCACACAGTGGTGCGCCCAGCGGCGATTCATCATCCGGCAGCAGCGACACGCGGTCCAACCCGGACGACGTTCAGGATGGCGGGCTTACCGGCGGTCAGCGGCAGCAGCTCAAAGCCATCGGCAGAGCCCTCGACGAGGCTCAGCGCAAGATGCGGGCCGGCGAAGTGGACAAGGACATGCTCAAGAAGCTGGGCATGAGCGAGCCGGAGTTCCGGGCATTCGTCGACAAGTACAGCCGAAAGTTCGGGAAGGTTCGCGAGATGCTCAACAAGACCGACCCGGCTCGGCGGGTGCGCGAGTCGGTGGTTCGCGGCGGCACGATGGAGGTGCAGGAGGGCAAGGCAGCCTCGGGCGACGTCGCGTCGACCGGCGGCGAGGACCTCTCACCCGACCAGATCCGCAAGCTCTACGAGTCTCGCAAGGGCAAGCTCTCGCCCGAGTATCGCAAGCAGGTGGAGGCGTACTTCCGGGCCATTGCTGAGGGATTGGGCGAGGAGACCACCACTCAGTCCGGCGACCAGGGCGGCTCGGACGAAGGTTGATCGGCCCGGCCGATGGGTTCGACGGGGTCACCGGCGGCCGACGTCGTTTTCCCAGCGTGCTTCGGCGTCGGTGAACCATCGGATTCGCTGCTTCTTCACTTCCCGCAGGGTTGGCAGCTCCACGCCGTCCCGCACGCCGTCCAGTCGCCGGATGCGACCCAGCACGGCGCGGACCTCTTCGTGATTCGCCCCGTGCACCATCGTGTAGAGCGCGTAAGGCCAATCGGCCGACGCGGGTCGGTGGTAGCAGTGGCTGACGGCTGACTCGCTCGAAGCCGACGCCCCGAGTTGATCGATCCGATCGTCCTGCACCTCCCAGGCAGCCAGCACATTGACGGCGGCGCCCGCCCGGACGTGTCGCACCGAGGCAGACACTCGGCGCAGCCAGCCGATCTCCACCAGCCGTCGGGCAGCGGCGAGCAGTTCGCCGACTTCAATGCCCGCGTCTTTGGCCAATGCGTCGAACGGTTGGCTGCTCAGAGGCAGCGGCTGTTGCAGAAGACGAATCATCGTTCGATCATCCTGCGAGGGGACGCGGGGTTGGGTGTCGCCGGCGGACGGGGTCGGCTGCGATGGGGGCGTTGCGACGGCCGAAGGGCCGTTACCTGCCGCCGGCAGCCGAAATCGCAGCTTGTATCGCTTCAGGGCAGGGAGCAGGAGTGTGGGGACGTCGCCGGCGCGGGCGGCGAGCCGCTGGGCTGTTCGTTCCAGCCCCAGCGAGCTGTCCGGTGAGACAGCCAAGGTGAACCAGAGATTGTACCGCCCCCGGCGGATGTAGCAGTGAGACACGCCGGGGTGGGAGGCGGCGGCATCGGCGGCGACGTCGAGTTGGGCGGGGGTGAGCTGCTGGGCGATCAGGGCGGTACGATACCCCATGGCCGCGGCGTCGAAGAGTGCGGAGATCTCGCGGAGCACACCCTCGCTCTGCCAGCGGCGCAGGCGCGAGACGACGGACTCCACCGAAAGCCCGATCTCTCCGGCGATGGTCGCCAGCGCGTCGCGGCGCAAGGGAACGCCCTGCTGGAGTCGCGCCAGCAGGGCGGGGTTGTTCGGGTCGGTCCACATTACGGGTCGGGTGCGGTCAGCACTCCCAGGGGTCGGTGTTCTTGCGCAGGCCCTTGGGCGGCTGGAGGATTTCACTGTAGATGATCGCCTTGCGCAGCTCGTTGCGATCGGTGAGATTGATGCCCACCGGTGCGACGTTCGTCACCGAGGACGCCACGTCGCTGACGCCGGCCTGCCGGGCTTTGCGTGCCTTCTGCCGGGCGCGATCGAGCTCTTGCTGGCGTTGCTTTTGCTGTTGGACCTGTCGCTTTTTGAGTTGCTGGCGACGGGCCTTTTCGCGAAGGGCCTTCTCGCGGGCGGCCTGTTGTAGCTGGAGGCGTTGACGTTGCTCTTGTTGCTG
>CAZYIH010000377.1:0-1949 GCA_964646915.1 uncultured Planctomycetaceae bacterium
GCCGTCGCCCGGGCGATCATCGTGCTCTCCCGGGCGTAGTAGCTGATCAAAGCGGCCACGAGAATGCCGATCACGATCCCGATGCGCGTCACGCCGATACCCGCCTGGCGACGGTGGACAAACTGATCGAACACGTCGCGACCGATGCTGGTCCCGGCGGCGTGAAACTGGCTGGACAGCGTGCTCATCGCCGCGGCCAGCAGCGTCAGGAGGAACACCATTCCGAACCACTTGGGCATCGCCAGTTTCATGTACGTCGGGATGATCTGCCCGGCGTTGTCCTTGGCCAGCACGATGGAAATGGTCCGCCCCTGCACGACCGGCACGCTGTTGCCGTCGATCTCGGTTGTGGCGACGGGGGGCTCGCCGGTAAGCACCACCGGGGCGAGCTTGTCCTTCAGGTCCGTCCACTGGCCTTCCTTCTCGACCATGATCTGCAGCACGGCGTGATTCTTCTCGGCGTCGACCACTTTCACGACCCGGCCGCGGAGCCTCGGCCCTTTCTTGGCAAACCACGCGTTGGACAGGGCACCGACGGTGAACGCCACGCCCGTCATGATGAGGATAAACACGCCGCCGACCAGCACCGCCCGGTTGAGTTCCTTCTTCGAGCGGACCGTCATGAACCGCACCGCCAGTTGCGGCTGGGCCAGCACGCCGATGCCCACGCCCAGCGTGATCGTGCTGATGACGATCCACCAGAGATCGTAGCCCTTCTCGCCGAACCCGAAGGGCGGCATGGCCGTCCAGCCCTCGTGGCCGATGCTCTTGAGCTTGCCCGGAACCAGCGACGCAAGGTTCGTGAGGTCCTGGTGACCCTCCGTGACGCCCCCCACCGCGATGTATGTGTAGATCAGCAACGCGAGCATGCCGACGAACATGATCGTTCCCTGCAGGGCGTCGGTGTACATCACGCCCTTGAGCCCACCGACCACCACGTAGCCGGCCACCAGCACGCTGAAGATCAGCAGGGCGATGCGGTAGTCCTGGTTGATATCACCGGTAAACGCGAAGTGACGGGCGATGAACTCGCATCCGCCGATCAGCACGGCCGAGGCGTACAGCGGAATGAACAGGAAGATGATCAACCCCGCGAAAACCTGCAGAAACTTGCTCTGGTAGCGTCGGCCGATCAGCTCCGGGAAGGTGTGGGCGTCGAGGCGATGTCCCATGCGGCGGGTGGGCCCGCCGAGGAACACGAACGCGATGAAGATGCCCACGAAGATGTTCAGAAACGTCAGCCAAAGCAGGCTCATCCCGAACAGGCCGGCCACTCCGCCAAAGCCCACGATCGCGCTGGTGGAAATGAACGTCGCCCCGTAGCTCAGCGCCATCACGAACGGATGGGCCTTTCGCCCGGCGAGCATGTAGTCCGAGGCGCTCTTGGTTCCCCGGAACCCCAGCCAGCCGAGGTAACCCACGACAAGCAGGTACAACACCACGATGACGATATCCAATGCCCCAACGGCGGCAAGCACCATGTGCAGTCTCCTTTTGTGGTAAGGATCGGCCGGGCAGCAAGCGAACGGAGTGGTCCTCAGGATGGACAGACGGCGTTGTTCGGATGTGGACGAAGCTCAAAGGCCGCGGGGCAGGGCGGCCGGGCCGGCTAGAGCTCTTCTTCGACTTCCTTTTCATGCTGCGCCCAGGCGACGTCCTCGGCCTCGACGTGGTCCTCGCCACGGTTCCAGTTCAGCAGACCGTAAACCACGCACAGCAACGCGCTGGCCAGGCAGAGCACATACGCCAGCCAGACGTACGGATCGTCGATGCCAAGAAATCCCAGCATTTCGAGCTCCTTTTTCCCGCGATTTCGGAAGTGTCTCCCAGGCCTGGTGCCATCCAAACCCCGGTATGCCCATGCGGTAGCGATTCTTGTAGGGCATCGATCGGATGTTTTCAAAGAAGAATCCGGGAAAATTCGTTTCGGACCGATTCCATGGGGGGGG
>CAZYIH010000378.1:0-1943 GCA_964646915.1 uncultured Planctomycetaceae bacterium
GCCCTGCCGGGCCAATCGGCCAGGGGGATGATTTCCAGATCGCCCTCGCCCTGTCCGTCGGGCCAATGGGGCAGCATTTGCACCGCCAGCGTGTGTTCGCCGGCTGGGGCGGCCAGGATGATCTGCACGCGGGTGACGCCTTCGTTGGGCATTTCGGGCGGCTCGGGGCGGGCCGGGGCGGCCTCCATTCGCACCTCGCCTGAGGCGACGACCTTCAGCTCCAACGTTCGGCCGGCACTTCGCAGGAAAAGCGTGTCCTGCTCTTCATTGCTTTCCACCGTCGCCCGCGTGACGAAGTTGAACGTCAGTTCCGCCGGATCGTCGAGAACCCATTCATCCTGCACCAGCACGCTCCGGCGCCCCGGGAGCATGGCGATTCCGCGATGCATGCGCCGGCTCGGCGCGGGGTAGGCGGAGCTGAGATCCAGCACGACGGCAGCGTCGTCCGGCTCGGTCCGGAAGCGGATGATGTCCGTCTCGGCGTCCAGCAGTTGGTTCCTGCCGTTCAGCAACCCCACGGCGTGCGAGAGACTGCCCAGGCGGAAGTAAGTCCACCGGCGGGCATCGTCTTCGTGGCGATTCCAGTAGCCCTTCAGCTCGTAGCTTTCTTTGCCGAGATCCTCGATCCACCGCACGCCCAGGGCGTCCAGCTCAAAGGCGCCGACGTCCATGTGCGCGTGGTTGCACCGGTTGAACCCGCTCTTGGTCACCACGTACAGCGCCTCGCTATCCCCCCAGCTGCTTCGCAGGGCAGCGAGGTCCGTCGGCCCGCGGAAGCACACGTCCGTCGGCCGATCCGGCGGGTCGCTCGGGCGCGGAACGTACCAAAGCAGGTGCTCCGGGCCGGCGGGGTTGTCTTCGAGGGTTTCGTGCTCCCACTCGGCGAGCATGTCGTCGCCGTAGCGATCCGCCAGCCAGAACATCTCCGCCATCGGCCGACGGGGTTCGCGCTCGCCGGTGTCGCCGAAGCAGGTCACCAGCCCGGTCGGTCCGGTGGTCAGCGCGATGGTCCGTCCCGTGTTGGCCAAGCCGTCGACGTCGGTGAGCCCGAAGTCCGTTCCCAATGCCGATTCCAGGGCCGAGACGGCCATCGCGGCGAAACGCGTCCCGTAGTGCCAGTAACTCACGCCCTCCCCCCAGACGCCTTCGGGGGCGTAGGTGCCCATGGCTGCGGGCAGCGCGCGGGTGGCGTGGTCCACGATGCTGCCGGTGAGTTCGGGCAGTTCGTCGGCCACCGCCAGGGCGCCGATGATCTGCCCGCCGTTGCAGACCTGATTCCAGTTGTACGCCTGAAGGATCCAGCTCATCCAGTGCGGGCCCTTCTGGGAGGTATACTGCCCCAGGCCGACTTCCAGGCCCTTTTCGCGAAGAGCGGTGACGATTTCCCGCCTCTGATCCGGTTCGATCAGCGCGTCAAGCCAGTCGAGCCCGACGCCCACGGCAGCGGCCATCCCGCAGTAGTCCAGCCCGTGTCCGGGGCACCAGTCATCGTAGCGGGCAGCGGTAAGCAGTTGTTGCACGCCCGCCCTGCCGAGGTCATCCCGATCGCCCAGCAGCCAGGCCAGCCCGCAGGTCATCGAGCGCCGCAGGACTTCCTCCGACAGCCAGCACATTCGGCCCATTTCCAGTCGCTTCTCCAGCGGCGGATGGGCGGCGTAGGTCTCGGCCTGTGTGACGACGTCGCCGAAGTATCGCCCCAGCAGCGGGTCGTCTCCGGCGGCGAGACGGTCCCGCAGGTCGGCTGTCCGTTGAGGGGTCAGCATAATTCGCGGCCTGGGCGTGCACAGATCCTTGAGTATGTCCGGGGTGGTGTCTTGTCGAGTCATAGCGGGCATGGTAGCTCGGACGGCGGGACGCGTCCAGCCTGATTTCACGTTTTTCCTTACTTGAAGACCACTTTTTGCGATGCGAACGGATCTGTCCCCGCCTGGCGCGCGTGGGTG
>CAZYIH010000379.1:0-1940 GCA_964646915.1 uncultured Planctomycetaceae bacterium
TGGCCGTCGATCAGGCGCTGAAGCTCGCGACCACTGCCCACGTCGGCGCCAAGTCACTCACCGACCTGCCCCAGCCCGAGTCCAACCCCCAGACCGACAACACCACCGCCCGGGAGACCCCAACGGAGTAACGCCAAGGATGGCCAAGAAGAAAAAGAGCAAGAAGACCTCCGCCGCGAAGAAACCAGCCAGCAAGGCCGGCACGAAGAAGACCACGAAGAAGGCCCCCAAGGCCGGCCCGCCCGCCCCGAAAAAGACCCGCTCGCGCAAAAAGCCCTCGTACGCCACAGCCGAGACGATGGCCAAATCGCAGCGGAGCATCTCGGTCAGCGAGTTCTTCGCGAAGAACCGCCATCTGCTGGGGTTTGACAATCCCCGCAAGGCCCTGCTGACAACCGTCAAGGAAGCGGTGGACAACGCCCTGGACGCCTGCGAGGAGGCGGGGATTCTCCCCGAGATCGACATCCGTATCGAGCAGATCTCCGAGACGCACTTCCGGGTGTCGGTCGAGGACAACGGGCCTGGGATCGTCAAGAAGCAGATTCCCAGCATCTTCGGGCAACTGCTGTACGGCAGCAAGTTCCACCGCCTGCGGATGTCACGCGGCCAGCAGGGAATCGGCATCTCGGCGGCCGGCATGTACGGACTGCTGACCACCGGCAAGAGCGTGCAGATCATCTCGTCCACGAAGCGTGGCAAGGCCCACTTCTACGAGCTGCAGATCGACACGCGCAAGAACCGGCCGGACATCATCCGCGACGACACCATCGAGTGGGACAAACCGCACGGAACCAAGGTCACCATCGAGCTGGAGGCCCGCTACCAGCGAGGCCGACAGAGCGTGGACGACTACCTCCAGCAGACGGCGATCGCCAACCCCCACGTGACGCTGCGATACGTCGCCCCGGACGGCAAGGAGGACCTCTACGAGGGCACGGTCACGGACCTGCCGCCGATCCCCAGGGAGATCCGCCCGCACCCCTACGGCGTGGAACTCGGCGTGATGATCAAGATGATGCAGGACACCCGCGCCCGCACGCTGCAGCAGTTCCTCACGAGTGAGTTTTCCCGCGTCTCGCCGCGCGTGGCCAACCAGATCATCGAAAAGGCGCACACCGCCCTGCCGGAGACCACACTCACGCCGCGCACCCGCCCGGGACGATTGAGCGCCGACGCCGCCAAGGCGATCTACCAGGCCGTCCAGGACGTCAAAATCCTCGCCCCCTCAACCGACTGCGTCGTGCCCATCGGCGAGGATCAGCTCATCGCCGGGCTCAAGAATGTCGTGGACGCTGCATTCTACACTGCCACCACCCGCCGACCGGCCGTCTATCGCGGAAACCCGTTCATCATCGAAACCGCCCTGGCGTATGGCCGACCCGAGAAACCCGCCGACGGCGAAACACCCGGCCGCAGGAAGAAAGGCAAGAAGAAGGCCGAGGACGACGAGCAGCACGAGCAACTCGCCAAGCTCATCCGCTTCGCCAACCGCGTACCGCTGCAGTACCAGCAGGGAGCCGGCGCCATCTTCAAGGGCGTCGCCGGGACCAACTGGAAACAGTACGGCCTCACGCAGGGACGCGGGGCCCTGCCCTCCGGCCCGCTCACCGTCGTGGTCCACATGGCCTCGGTGTGGGTGCCCTTCACCTCCGAGAGCAAGGAGGCCATCGCATCCTACCCCGAGGTGCTCAAGGAGATCCGCCTGGCGCTGCAGGAGTGCGGCAGGAAGCTCGGCCGACACATCCGCAAGACCGTCCGCCAACGCCAGGAAATGAAGAAACGCAGCTACATCCAGAAGTACATCCCCGCCATCGGCGAAGCCCTCCAGGAAATCCTGGACCTCAAGGACAAGCAGG
The DNA here is from genome assembly GCA_964646915.1 of uncultured Planctomycetaceae bacterium. Classification (GTDB taxonomy): domain Bacteria; phylum Planctomycetota; class Phycisphaerae; order SM23-33; family SM23-33; genus CAZFPT01. The sequence continues at coordinate 1,857 of CAZYIH010000379.1, forward strand.
TCGACCGGATCTGCGACGACCTCAAAGGCGTCCTCGAACGCAGCCGTAAGATGTAGGCCCGTGACTGAAGGGCGGGCCTTGTCG
>CAZYIH010000380.1:0-1933 GCA_964646915.1 uncultured Planctomycetaceae bacterium
ACGAAGTCTTTCCGCCTGCCACGCCGGGGGAATGTCCACACTCCCAAGGGTGTCGCCAATCGCTACTGCCCCTGCTGTTTCTGGATTTTCGCCCAGGTATCGCGGAGGGTGACGGTGCGGTTGATCACGAGTTTCTCGGGCGTCGTGTCCGGGTCGATGCAGAAATAGCCCCGGCGTTCGAACTGACACTGCCAGCCGACGGGCTGCTCGACGACGCAGGGCTCGACGTAGCCTTTCATTATCGTGAGCGAATCGGGATTGATCGTGGCGGTGAAGTCCTTGTCTTCCGGGACGTCCTCGGGGTCTTCCTGCGTGAAGAGGTGTTCGTAGAGTCGCAGCTCGGCGGGCACGGCGTGGTCGGCCGACACCCAATGGATCGTGCCCTTGACCTTCCGCCCGTCGGGTGCGTCGCCGCCGCGGGTTTCGGGGTCGTAGGTGCAGTGCAGTTCGATGACGTTTCCGTCGTCGTCCTTGACCACGTCGGTGCACGTGACGAAGTACGCGTATCGTAGTCGAACTTCCCGGCCGGGGGCCAATCGCCGGAACTTCCGGACGGGCTCTTCCATGAAGTCGTCGCGTTCGATGTAGATCTCCCGGCCGAAGGGAACATCCCGCGTTCCGGCCGACTCGTCCTCGGGATTGTTGATCGCCTCGAGCGTCTCGGTCTGTCCCTCGGGATAGTTGGTGATGACCACCTTGAGCGGGTCCATCACGCCCATGACGCGCGGGGCGACCTTATTAAGATGCTGCCGCAGGCAGTGCTCCAGTAGTTCGATCTGCACGGTGCCCACGAACTTCGCCACGCCGACCCGCCCGAGGAAGTCGTGGATCGCCTCGGGCGTGAATCCCCGCCGCCGAAGCCCGCACAGGGTTGGCATGCGCGGGTCGTCCCAGGCGTTGACGTGCTTCTCGGCGACCAGGCGCATGAGCTTGCGTTTGCTCATGAGCGTGTAGGTGAGGTTGAACCGTGCAAACTCGATCTGCTGGGGGTGGTGAATCGTCTCGGCCTCGTCGCGTCCCTGGTTGATCGCGTTGATAAACCAGTCATACAACGGCCGATGGTTCTCGAACTCCAGCGAGCAGAGCGAGTGCGTCACGCCCTCGATGCTGTCCTCCAGCCCGTGGGCCCAGTCGTACATCGGGTAGACGCACCACTCGTCGCCCACGTGGGGGTGGGCGGCGTGCAGGATGCGGTACATCACCGGGTCGCGCATGTTGAGGTTCGGATGGGCCATGTCGATCTTCGCCCGCAGCACGCGCGAGCCGTCCGGGAACTCACCGTCCCGCATGCGTTTGAACAGATCGATGCTTTCGGCGGAAGGGCGGTCGCGGAAGGGCGAATCCACGCCCGGGCTCTTGAGGGTGCCGCGGTTCTCGCGGATCTGCTCGGGCGCCTGGTCGTCCACGTACGCCAGGCCCTTTTCGATGAGTTCCAAGGCCCACTCGTACATCTGCTCGAAGTAATCGCTGGCGTAGTAGAGGTGCTCGCCCCAGTCCCACCCAAGCCAGCGGACATCGTCCTGGATCGCCTGGATGAACTCCTGCTCTTCCTTAATGGGGTTCGTATCGTCGAATCGCAGGTGACACTCGCCGCCGAACTCCTCGGCGATCCCGAAATCGATTCCGATGGCCTTGGCGTGTCCGATGTGGAGGTAGCCGTTGGGCTCGGGCGGGAATCGCGTCACCACGCGGCCGGCCCATTTCCCGGTCTTGCAGTCCTCGGCTACGATCTCACGGATAAAGTCACTCGGTGCGTTGTTGTCGGTTTCGCTCATGGGGGTCTTTCTTTTCTGCCCGGTCCGGCAGTGCGTTTGTGGTTTCGGATGGCGCGGGCAAGGCTGCCGCCTGCATCGCCAGCCATGGGCAAACAGCCCACCTGTTGGCCCTACTGTGATGATTCTTCGGGCGTTTGTCCAGAGCGCGTCGGACCTCG
>CAZYIH010000381.1:0-1891 GCA_964646915.1 uncultured Planctomycetaceae bacterium
ACGCCGGGGCGCGTTGCGCTATCCATTCTCGCTGGAAAGAGTGCTTCTGCAAGGGTAGAGTGCTTCCGGCCCGCACCAGGAAAGGACGTCATGCCCGAAACCATCACCCGAAACGAGCTCGCCGCCCGCATCGACCATGCGAATCTCAAACCCACCGCCACCGACGACGACCTGCAGCGCAACTGTGACATCGCCGGCCGTTGGGGCTGCGCGAGCCTGTGCGTTCGCCCTTTCGAGGTCGGCCGGGCCGCCGATCTGCTGGCCGGCTCGGGCGTGGCGGTCGGGACGGTCGTCGCATTCCCCCACGGGTCGGCCGACTCCCAAGCCAAGGCCGAGGAAGGCCTCATCGCCCGGGAGGAGGGGGCCGAGGAAATCGACATGGTGATTAACATCGGCAAGCTCATCGAAGGCGACCTGGACTACGTGACCGAGGACATCGCCGCGGTGGCCGACGCGACGGGCGGGTGTACGCTGAAGGTGATCCTGGAATGCTGCTGCCTCACGCCCGAGCAGATCGCCGTCGGCTGCCGGGCGGCGGAGCAGGCCGGCGCCAACTACGTGAAGACCTCCACCGGCTTCGGCGAGCATGGGGCGCGCGTGGAAGATGTCCAGCTCATGCGGCGGAGCGTTCCGGGCTTCATGAAAGTCAAAGCCGCCGGTGGGATCCGCACGCTGGAGGACGCCCTGGCGATGGTCGCCGCCGGTGCCGACCGCCTGGGGACCTCCGCCACCGAGGCGATTCTCTCCGCCCTGCCGCAATGACGGCCGATCAGTCCTTGGCCGCTTTGACCATCTCCTCGACGCTGGTGACCGCCCCGGCGCAGATCCGGTCGGCCGCCCCGTAGTAAACGGTCATCGTCCCGTCGTCGTCCACGACCAGCCCGTTGGAGAACACGCAGTTTCCGTACACGCCCTTGCGTTCGTAGTCGGCTTGGGGGGAGAACACCGGCTGAGACGCCCGCGTGAGGAGCTTCTCGGGATGGTCGAGGTCCGAGAGCATCGCCCCGAGGCTGTATTTTCCCGTCGCGTCGGCTGCGTGGTAGATCTCCAGCCAGCCGTCGTCGGTTTTAATCGGCGGCGCGCCGCACCCCACCCGCTCGGACTCCCACGTGTCTGCCGACGGTTCGAGCGTGACATCGTGATGCCCCCAGCAGTTCAGATCCGGCGAGTAGGCCGTCCAGATGCTCGCGAGGTTGAACTCGCTCTTGTAAGGCCGATGCCGCGCCACGTACTGCCCCCGTACCTTCTCGGGGAAAATGCACACATCCTTCTGATACGGCGGGAAGATCAGCCCGTGCTTGTCGAACGTCTTGAAATCGGTGGTGCTGGCCAGGGCGACCGTCACCCCGCGCCCGCTGACGGCGGTGTAGGCGATCCAGAACTTGCCCTCCAGCCACGTGATGCGAGCATCCTCACAGCCGTAGGACTCGAACTGCGTGGTCGGATAGATCGCCGGTTCCGGATCGAACGTGAAGTTCCGCCCGTCGGTGCTGCGCGCCACCCGCAGGTGGGAAAGACTCGTCAGCAGCATCATCCCGTCGAGGTAGTACCCCCGGGCATCGCGGATTTCCAGGTGCGGATCGTCCTTGGCGATCGTACCGGTCTCCAACTGGTCGCTCTCGGCGTTGTGACGCACGTACTTCAGCCAGTTGCCCTCGGAGGGGGCCTCCTCCCCGACGCGCACCAGCAGGATAATCTCGTCGCCGAAACGCGTAGCCGCCGGGTTCAGCGTACACATCACGCGAAGGTCCTCGCGCGTGGGCTTCAGATCGTCCGGCGTCAGCAACGGGTTCTCGTTCAGTCGTTCCATGATGCTCCTTCAGTCGTAGCATGGGCTTCCAGCCCATGTATACACGGCCTGGAAGGCCGTGCTACGTACACCCTTCCGTGG
>CAZYIH010000382.1:0-1864 GCA_964646915.1 uncultured Planctomycetaceae bacterium
CCACCCATTCCGCCCATGCCTCCGGGCGCACCGGCGGGAGCTTCGTCCTCGTCGGAGGGGATCTCGCTGACCGTAGCGTCGCAGGTCAGGAGCATGGTGGCGACCGAGGCTGCGTTTTCCAGCGCGGTGCGGGTGACCTTGGTCGGGTCGATGACGCCGGCCTTGACGAGGTCCTCGAACTTCAGCGTCAGGGCGTTGAACCCGAAGTTGCCGTCGTTCTTCTCGACCTGTCGCAGCACGACGGCCGGCTTCTCACCGGCGTTGTCGGCGATCTGGCGGAGGGGCTCAGCCAGGGCACGCTTGACGATGTCCACGCCGATGGCTTCGTCGCCTTTGGCCTTGACGTTGTCCAGCACCTTGCGGGCGCGAACCAGGGCCACACCACCGCCGGGCACGATGCCCTCAGCGACGGCTGCCCGGGTGGCGTGCAGGGCATCTTCGAAGCGGGCCTTCTTTTCCTTCATCTCGGCTTCGGTGGCCGCCCCGATGCGGATCTCGACCAGTCCGTCGGCGAGCTTGGCGAGGCGCTCCTGGAGCTTCTCGCGGTCGTAATCGCTCGTGGTGGTCTCGATCTCGCCGCGGATCTGCGCGATGCGGGCTTTGATCTCTTTGTCGTCGCCGGCGCCTTCGGAGATGGTGGTGTTATCGTTGTCCACCGTGACGCGCTTGGCCATGCCCAGATCGGCGACGCCCACGCTCTCCAGGTCGATGCCCAGATCCTTGGTGAACACCTTCGCGCCGGTGAGGATGCCGATATCCTGGAGCATCTGCTTGCGTCGGTCGCCGTAGCCGGGCGCCTTGACCGCACAGATGTTCAGGATGCCGCGCATCTTGTTGACCACGAGGGTCGCCAACGCTTCGCCTTCGACGTCCTCGGCGATGATCAACAGGGGCTTTTTCTTCTCGGCCACCTTCTCCAGCAGCGGCACGAGCTTGTTGACGTTGGAGACCTTGTCTTCGTAAATCAGGATGAGGGGCTTTTCCTGGACGACCTCCATCGCTTCCTGGTCGGTCACGAAGTGGGGGCTGAGGTAGCCGCGGTCGAACTGCATGCCCTCGACGACCTTGATCTCGTCCTCGATGCTCTTGCCTTCTTCGACGGTGATGGGGGCTTCCCGCCCGACCTTCGCCATCGCGTCGGCGATGATCTTGCCGATGACCGGGTCGTTGTTGGCGCTGATCGCCGCCACCTGCGCGATGGACTTATCGTCCGTCACGGGAGTGGTCATCTTCGCCAGCTCGGCGACGACCTTCTCCACGGCGGTGCGGATTCCGCGGGCCAACGCCATCGCGTCCGAGCCGGCGGCGAGGTTGCGGTATCCTTGCTTAAAGATCGCCTCGGCCAGCACGGTGGCGGTGGTGGTTCCGTCGCCCGCGTTGTCGGAGGTCTGGGAGGCCGCTTCCTTCACCAACTGGGCGCCCATGTTCTCATTCTTGTCGGTGAGTTCGATTTCCTCGGCCACCGTTACGCCGTCCTTGGTGACGGTCGGTGCGCCCCAGCCTTTGTCGAGAATTGCACTTCTGCCTCGGGGACCCAGCGTGCTTTTGACTGCACGCGCGAGTTTTTCCACCCCGGACAACAGCTTTTCCCTGGCCTCGGCTTCAAATGCCAGATGTTTCGCCGCCATAGTGGTGGTGCTCCTTTCCAGATAGAACCTGTCGCGGTTGTTTGCTTGTCCATTCGGCGGGTTGCAAACGCAACGCCGCCCGGCCGGGAAACACGCCGACCGCTGTACTCCACAACGAACTACAAGCAACAACCATGCCGAAGGCAATAACACTCTGCCTCAAATAGGCTTGCGACTATCAACAGGTTATCCACATGGGCCCGGTCCCTGCCGCGCCAGGCAGGTCAGGAGGCCTC
>CAZYIH010000383.1:0-1860 GCA_964646915.1 uncultured Planctomycetaceae bacterium
TTCTTCGGATCAATCTGCTTGAGCTTCAGCGGCTTGTCCGTGGGATATTGCTTCTCGGGCAGCCGGGCCTGCAGGGCCTTGTCGACGAAGACGGCCAGGTAGTCCCACACCTGCTGCACGCTGGCGCTGCCGTCGGTGACCGGTTTGCCCCACCCCTTGGAACCGTGGGCGTCGGGGTAGTTGCCGTGGCCGATCCTGTACGCCACCACCTGGTGCGGCAGCCACGCCGTCTTCGCCTGGTAGTTCAGCAACGACGGCCGAACGTGCCGCGACCACGTCTGGCCCCATTCGTTCTGGCCGTTGACGTTCACGTGCAGGATCGTCTGCCCGTCCAGTTTTGCCCAATCCGGCACGGGCCAGGTCGGCGTCTCTGCGTGGTAATTGATGGTCGCGATCGTGCGATCCGGATACAGCCAGCCCATCCGGAACGGGTACCGCCCCGAAGCACTCTTGCCGAACGTGATCCACGGGGCATGACGGAATTCTTTGATGTCCGTTTCCTTTGCGATCGCGTCCAGCAGGTGCTGGGTGATCGCGTGGTTGCCGTCTTTCTTGAGTTCGTAATGCACGCGGTAGCGCATGTAGACGATTGCCATCTCATGTTTCGCCGCGACCTTACGCAGTTTCGGGTGCTCGCCGAAGTGCTTCGAGTCGCTGTTGATGACGATGAACAGCACCGCCCGGATTCGATCGGCCTTGGGCGGGGTCCACACCAGCAGCGGCGTCCCCTTGCCTTTGCGAAGTTTCTCCGGCACCGTGTCCGGCACGTTCAGCCCCCAAGGCCAATGCGGCATCTCCGCCAGCTTGTTGCGCGCCTCGGGCGCCGCTGCCTTGCTGTTTCCCGCGAGATGCCGGACCACTCGGCGCAGAATCTCCTTGTTGTCCCGCCTGGTAATGTCGGAGCCGGGGCCTTTGTTCCACATGGGTTGACGATCGAACATGGCGATCACGGATCCCTTGCCAACAGACGATTCAGCGAGCACCGCCCATTTCGGGTTTTTGATCGTCACATTTCGTGTGTCGAGTTTCAGGTCCTTTCCGGACACCCGGAATTGGGGGGATAAGGGAATCAACACGCGGGCGTCGCTCTTGGGGTCCACGGCAATGGGAGAAACCCCCTCGCCTTCGAGTATCGGCCGACCGGTCAGGATGGGGTGGTTCGCATCCTTGGGAGTGCGGTACGCACGCGTCCCGCCGGCGAGATCCACGGTCACTTGCATGCCATAGCGGGAGATCAGATTGTTGACCACGGTCTGACCCACGGGATTTTTCAGGCCTACCTTGCGATAGTGGCCACCGGCCGCGGAGTCGCTGTAGATGAGGATGCCGCCGCCCTCGCGCAGCCATTGATCCAGGGCGGCCTTCTCCGTTTTGCTCCATTTCTTCTGGTGCAGACCAAAGATAATGATGTCCTTGTCCGCCAGGAACTTTTCGTTCAGCGAGGTTTTCTGGTCATAGAACTGCGCGATGTCGTAGCCCAGGGTCTCGACTATCCGGCGGAATTCACTGAGCCCGTGCTTCCCCTCGTCGTCAATGAGCATCTGATGGAACGGTTTTTTGTCGCCGGAAGGAATATCGCCTTCGGCGGAAACGTCGCCGTGGATATAGGCGATGGTCTGACCAACGGCGACAGGCGCGACTGCCAAGCCGCATGCGGCCGTGCAGAAAAGCAAAAGTCCGAGTCGTTTCACGGGGCACCTCACTGTTGGATGTCAACTGCCGGGCTACTCCGCCGAGGCGCGTTTTCGCCGGGAGAGCATCTTTAACCCAATGGAGACATGATGACACCCAATTTATCCCCGGTCAAGAATGGAACCGAGCAGCCATAGGACAGGCAGTTCCTGGCTCGAATCGAAGGAC
>CAZYIH010000384.1:0-1857 GCA_964646915.1 uncultured Planctomycetaceae bacterium
GGCCGCTGTGCTATGGTCCGCGTTTCCAACACCATTGACCGCAGGAGACCGACGCCGTGGACGAACTGACCTACGCACTGATTACCCCCTACAGCCTCTACAAAAGTCGAACCGGTGGGATCATCGGCCGACTCATCGCCAACGCGCAGCTCGAACTGGTCGGCTGCCGGATGTATATCTTTTCCGATGAGTTCGTGGACGCCTACCGTGACCTGATCTGCTCGACGGTGGACGATCCGACCATTCGCGAGGCGTGGTCGCAGTACATCGACAACAACCTCCGTCAAGGCCGGCAGGCCGGTTCGGCCCCGCGATGCATGGTCTTGCTCTTCCGGGGCGAAAACGCCGTCCGCCACCTCAAAGAAGACGTGATCGGCCCGGTAACCGAACAGATCGCCGGCGACACGATCCGCGGAACCTTTGGCGATTACATCACCGAGGGTGGCGAGGTCAAGTACTTCGAGCCTGCCGTGATCACCTGCCCCCACAACGACGTGATCGACCAGCACCTGAAGCTCTTCGCCCAGTACGCTCTCAGCGATGGTGGTATGCTGGAAGGCAATCTCCAGTACGACAAAGAGCCCGAGTGCTCGCTGGTGATGCTCAAGCCCGACAACTTCTACAAGCGATCGCGTCGACCCGGGAACATCATCGACACGTTCTCCAACACCGGCCTGCGGATCGTGGGCACGAAGCTCTTCAGCATGACCGTCGCCCAGGGCGAGGAGTTCTACGGGCCGCTGAAGGATATCTTCGTCGAGAAGCTGCAGTTCCTGGTGACCAAGCCAGCCTACGAACGTCTCAAGGACGCCTACGAGTTTCCCTTCAACGAGGGCGACGCCGAAGTGCTGGGCCGACACCTCGCCGAACGCAACGCCATCAGCGAGTTCAACAAGATCATCGAGTACATGACCGGCGTCCACCCGGACACCATCGCCCCCAGCGAGAAGCCCACCGCCTCGCGGGCACGCTGCCTGGCGATGCTCTACGAAGGGCCCGACGCCATCGAGAAGATCCGCCGGGTACTGGGCTCGACCGACCCCTCCAAAGCCGAGCCGGGAACCGTCCGCAGCGACTTCGGACGCGACCTGATGCGAAACGGCGCCCACGCCAGCGACTCGCCCCAGAACGCCATCCGCGAACGGCGAATCGTGGGCCTGCTGGAGCCGGACAAGGACACCTGCGACGTGATCGAGATCGTCAACGAGTTCCTGGAGGAGTAACCGCCCCATGCCGTTGACCATCGAGACCATCCCCTGCGGGCCGACGCAGACCAACAGCTACCTGCTGCGCAACGCCGACGCCTGCGCCGTGGTAGACCCCGGCCTGGGGCCCGAGCCCCTGCTGGAGCGGATCCACGAGGCGGGCATCGCGCCGGCCGTCGTGCTGCTCACGCACGGGCACGTGGACCACATCGCCGGCGTCGCTGCCGTCAAGGAGGCGTTCCCCGCCGTCGAGGTCGTCTGCCCGGCCGGGGACGCGGAATTCCTCTCCGACCCGTCGCTGAACATGTCCCGCCCGTTCGGCTGGGAGATGACCGCCCCGCCCGCCGACCGCCTGGTGAACCCCGGCGATACGCTGGAGGCCGGTGGGGTGTCCTGGAACGTGCTGGACACCGCCGGCCATACGCCGGGCGGCGTGAGCTTCTACGCCCCCGAGCATGCCGTGGTGCTCACCGGCGACGCCCTCTTTGCCGGCAGCGTGGGTCGCACCGACCTGCCCCGGGCCGACACCGAACAACTCATCACGTCCATCGGCGCCGCCCTCCTGACGCTGCCGGGCGACACGCGCGTGCTTCCCGGCCACGGGAACGAAACCACCATCGCCCGCGAGAAGACCTCCAACCCCTTCCTGCAG
>CAZYIH010000385.1:0-1847 GCA_964646915.1 uncultured Planctomycetaceae bacterium
GGCGACGGGATCGTGGATTTTGACGACTCGTGGGCGATGCCCTTCCCATTCCCCCAGCAGCGCGGTAAGCTCGTGATTCGACAACGGGGGTCTCCTTGCTTATCTTGGAGTTCTTGACAAACATCAAGATAAGCAGAGCCGCCGTTGTCGTTAAGCTACTCCCCGGAATCGGGACAAGAACCACGTTTTATCGCCTTGGGCGGTGCTCATGCTGCATGGCCGAAGATCATCTTCCGCAGCGATTGCAGGACCGCCCTGAAATGGGCCCGTGTGGAGCACCGCTGATAGGCTGTGAGTATCTGTTTCGGCCGGAGGTAGCAGGCCTTGTAACACAGGTCCGAGTAGTGCATCAGCTGTTCTTCGGTAAGCCCTTCCGGCACGAACACCACCTGATCAAGCGCATTGGTGCGCTCCCAGTCCTCTGTGTATTGACCGAAATGCTCGATCCCCTGGTAGGCCTCGGATCCGGGCAATGGGGTGAAGAGGAACACGCCGACATCGAAGAAGTCACACCCGCGAATCAGGTCAACGGTCTCCTGAAGGGTCTCTTCCGTCTCGCCGGGATACCCAAGGATGAAGAACCCAGCCGGCTTGATCCCCGCATCCCGGGTCATGCAGATTGCCCGTTTTACTTGGTCGGTTGTAATGCCTTTTTTCATCGCCTCCAGGATCTGCGGGCTCCCGGACTCCACTCCGTAGAGGATCATCCGACAATCGGCCCGTTTGAGACGTTTGAGTTTCTCCTCATCGATCGTATCCACACGACTCTGGCAGGTGAAAGGCGTCACCAGGTCCCGCTCCTCGAGCAGGTCCAGAAGGCGATAGAGGTGGCGCCGGTTCAACAGAAGATTGTCGTCGTCGAACAGCAAATACCGTATGCCGTGCTCGTTGCGGAGTGTCTCCACCATGTCAACGATGTACTCGGGACTGTGGGTCACCACGCGATTCCCGAAGACGCTGCGGTCGCAGAAGGTGCACTGGGCCGGACAGCCGCGGGACGCCACCAGGGAGAATGCCGGCAGCTTCTCCACGCTGTTCAGCGGGGGTCGATAGTGGGTGAGTTCGGGGAGCAGGTCGAACGCGGGCAGCGGCAACTTGTCCAGGTCCAGAACGCGCCCACGGGGTGCGGTGCGGATAATCCGCTGATCGCGACGGAAGGCCAGGCCGGCTACGTCCTGCAGATTGCCGCCCTGCTCAAGGGTCCGCAGAAGTTCCAGGAAGGTGTATTCGCCCTCGCCTATCGCAACAATATCGAATGCAGGGAACTCGTTCAGCGTGCGCTCGGGAATGGCTGTGGGATGGTTTCCGCCGGCCACGATACACACATCGGGCATATCGCGCTTGAGCGCGTCAGCCAGCCGTCCCGCGCTGTCAACCCAGAGGGTCTTGCACGTGATGCCTACCATGTCGGGCTGGGCCGCCACGATGCGCCGGACGGTTTCGCTCAACCCGAGCCCAAGCGCCTCGGCGTCGAGAATCTCGACCTGGACGCCGTTCTCGCGGAGGAGTGCAGCAATGTAGCACAGGCCCGTGGGCGGGGAGATGCTGCCCCACTCACTGAAATCGCCGTACACCTGCTCCATTCGCATCGGGGGAGCCACGAGTACGATTTTCATCTTCGAGTTCGATCTATTGTCCAAAAACCGGCTCCCAGCCCGCATTGTAGTTCGTGATCGCCTCTGATGACCTCCTATCGGATTGTACTCAAAAGGACCTCAGCACCAATCGCATCATTTCTGGGCAATTTTCTCTGCCCGTTTGCTCTACCCCCTCCCCCCCCGACCGTAGGCCGGCGCGTCTCACTCACGCCAGGTCGGCTGCGGTGGCTGAGCAGTTTCACGTTCCGC
>CAZYIH010000386.1:0-1807 GCA_964646915.1 uncultured Planctomycetaceae bacterium
GGTCTGCGGTTTTTCCTTGTCAGCGAAACGCGCGGGTCGGATAGTGGAGCAAAGACGCGTCCGTCCGGCCCGGTTGCCTGGCGGCATGAAAGAAGTTTCCAGGTCAGGGAGACACACGAATGGCCAAGCAACTCGATAACATCCGTAAACTGTCGAACCCCCGTGGCTCGGTCAAGAAGGCAATCACCTTCGGCGTCTGCGCCACGAGCGATCCGCGCATCGATGACGAATCCCGTCGGCGCTGCGTGAACATCGTCGAGATGGTCGCCGGCGTCATCGCCCGGGGCGTCACCATGCCCGATGGCACGCCGGTGGAGGTGGTCTTCTCGGAGATCCTCATCGACGGAGAAAAGCAGGCCGACCAGGTCGCCGCCCAGTTCAAGAAGGCCGACGTCGACGCCATCGTCGTCGCGCCCGACACATGGGCCTTCCCGCAGCTGACGCTGATCAGCCTGCTGGCCCACTTCGCCGGGGACATTCCGGTGAACATCACGTGCGGCAACTCCGGACCCAAGCCCGGGGTGGTCTTCGCTCACGCCGTCAACGGTGCGCTCGCCCAGTACGGCAAACTGGTCGCCCTGAACGTGGGCACCTGGCCGGACACCGGGCAGAACCCCGAAATGACCGACCAGACGGCAGAGGCGCTGGTCGACTGGTGCTACGCAGCCCTCACGTACGCCGGGCTCAAGGGTCGACGCGTGGTGGTCTTCGGGCACGACTCGATGGGCATGGAAACCGCACTGGCCCACGTGATTCCCACCCGGAACACCTTCGGCGTGGAAATCACCCGCCTGGACATGAAGCTGCTGGCCGACATGCTCACCAAGGGCGCCTACAAGCAGAAAGAGGTGGACGAACTCCGCGCCTGGGTCGACAAGCACGTCGGCAAGCGGCTCGAGCTTCGCGGCGAGGCCGACTCGGAGAAGTTCAACCAGTCGCTGGCGATGTACCTGATCATCCGGGACCTGATGGCCGACCTCAACGCCGTCGGCGGCGGGTTCATGTCCCAGCTGGAGTGGGGTTCGGACCGCCGAGGCACGCCGCTTCCGGTGGCCGACGCGATGGAGTCTCTGTTCAACTCCACGTTCGACCACAACGGCGAGAAAGCACCCCTCCCCTACGCCACCGAAGCCGACGTCCAGGGCCTGCTCACGCAGCTGTTCATGACGTGGCTGTCGGGTGGGAATCCGCCGCTGTTCATGGACTTCCGCAAGGTCTGGGAGCCGTGGGAGATCAAACAGCTCGCCAAGAAGACCGGCGTGAAGGTGCCCCAAAACGCCCTCTGGGCCCAGCGCGGCTTCGTCGACGGCGACAACTCGGGCTCGGCGAGCTTCAACTGGGCCGGTAAGCCGGGCCAGAAGGCATCGGCCCTGATGAAACGCGTGGCCATGCCGCTGGCCGATGAGTTCTACTTCCCCGGCGGCGGAAACAGCGTGACGTTCACCACCCCCGGTGGGATCGAGGGCATCGCCGCCCGCATGACCTACTCGGCGATGAACAACATGTTCAGCCTCATCTGGGACGAAGCCTCCACCACCGAAATGCCCGAGGACCTCGCCCAGGCCGTCGCCAATACGTCCACGCCCACCTGGCCTCACACGTGGGTCGTGCCCAAGTACGCCACGATGGCGGAATACAAACAGTACGCCCCGGCCAACCACTTCCACATGACGTGGAACCTCAAGCCCGCCCGGCTGCAGCATTGGATGGACCTCACCAACGTCCTGTCCGTCGCCCCGTGGGTCGAGCGGCCGGCGCTGGTGCCCGGGACCGATCGCCCCCAACCCCTGGCGCATCTGATCAACGG
>CAZYIH010000387.1:0-1795 GCA_964646915.1 uncultured Planctomycetaceae bacterium
CGCCTGCTTCAGGGCTGGCCTACAAATGCAAAGCCTTGCTGCAACACGCCCGTTGAACCGATTACAATGTACCGCAACGACACACGAACCGATTCACGACACCGAAAGGCCCCCATGAGCAGACGGACGCACATCGGATTGCTGATCCTCGCCCTGGCCGCTGTGCTGGCCGGCGGCTGCAAGGACACCATCTACTTCCCCGCCGACCCCCTCCGCACCGACACCCACGGCAGCGAGGCGTACGACCTCGACGCCGATGGGACGGCCGACGTATTCTTCCTGTCCACGCCCAATGCCAACGGTCGGCTGGTGAGCGTCTCCTACGACCGCAACGAAGACGGCACTCCCGACAGCGTCGTCTCGCTGGACAGCATTCCCGTCGAACAGTGCCGCCACCTGGTAATCATCCTCGATGGGTTCAGTCATGACGTGGTCCGCGAGTTCCACAACACCCGCGGCCTGAAGCTGTTCCATCCGCCATCGAAGATCGTCGCCCCCTACCCCACGATGACCGACATGTGCATGGAAGACCTCCTCGGGTTCGTCCCCGTGAAGGGGTTTCAGGCGGAGTACTTCGATCACCGCCAGAACCGCATCGTCGGCGGGGCGGACGAATACCTCTCCGGCGAGAACCAACCCTACAACCAGTTGATGCACTACCGGGCGGACCTGGTCGTGGACGCGGTGGCGTATCTGTACCCGATGAAAATCTTCGGCCATGAGTTGGACCGCGTGAAAGAGACGTTCGACAAGCGGGCCTCTCGCGAGGTGCTCACGTATATCGTCAGCTCTGCCGGCGTGAGCACCCGCGACGGAAAGGAAGGGCAGTTCGCCTGCCTCCGAGAGGTGGATCGACTGGTCAAACAGGTGGTCGCCGAAACCCGAGGCCTTACGAAAATCACGCTCATTTCCGACCATGGCCACAGCTACACCCCCGCCCGCCCGGCGAAACTTGAGGACTTCCTGGAGAAGAACGGCTGGAATGTCACCGATCGTCTCTGCGACAAAGACGACGTGGTGCTCGTCAAGTTCGGGCTGGTGACGATGGCCAGCCTCTCGACCCGCCGACCCCACGCGCTGGCGAAAGACCTGGCCGCCTGCCCTGCCGTCGAACTGGTCAGCGTTCGCAACAAACAGAATCCGTCCTCGCTGACGGTGTACGAAGGCCCTGTCCGCAAGGGGGCGCCGCGGGTCGAAGCCACCATCACCCGTACCAGTACGGGACGATACATCTACGAGACGATCGGGGACGATCCGCTGGGACTCGCCGACGCTCTCAAGACGCTCCCCCACCCCGGCAAGTCCGGCGCGTACGACCCGAACGAACTGCTCCTCGCCACGGTGGACGCGAAGTACCCCGCGCCGATGCAACGGCTGTGGCGGGCGCATTTCGGCCTGGTGGAAAATCCGCCGGACGTGATCGTCTCGCTGAAGGCCGAGTACTACAACGGCTCGGAGGCGTTGGCCCGCTGGGTGGATGTCAACAGCACCCACGGCAGCCTCGCCCGCAGCCAAAGCGTGACGTTCATCATGAGCACCATCGCCCCGCTGCCCCCTGTGATGCGTGCCCGCGACGTGCCGGCCGCCATGCGAAAAGCCCTCGGCCAGCCGCGTTGGCCTATCCGGGAATGAACTCCATGACCAATCTCAAAGCACTCGGGCATCGGCTGATCTGGACCCCAGCCGGTGCGTGGACGACGGACGAAGACGCCCCCCGAACACGGGCTGCGCTGACGGCCGAGGCGACGCGCCGAGTCGCCCTCAGCGAGTACGAAAAGCGGATGATCCGCCCGAC
>CAZYIH010000388.1:0-1787 GCA_964646915.1 uncultured Planctomycetaceae bacterium
AGGTCGACCGCTCCGCCAGCTACATGGCCCGCTACATCGCCAAGAACATCGTGGCCGCCAAGCTCGCGAAGGTCTGCGAGGTCCAGCTCAGCTACGCCATCGGCGTCCCCGAGCCGATCAGCGTGCTGGTGGACTGCGAAGGGACCTCCACCGTCGACGAAGCCATCATCGAAAAGGCCGTCGAAGAGGTCTTCTCGCTGCGTCCCAAGGACATCATCACCCACCTGGACCTGCTGCGCCCGATCTATCTGCCGACCGCCTACGACGGGCACTTCGGCAAGAAGGGCAAGAAGTTCACCTGGGAGAAGACGGACATGACCAAGGAACTCAAGAAGGCATGCGGCGTTTCCTGACCCAGCCCGCCACTCGTTACAAACCCGGAAGCCCGCGGAGTCAAATCTGTGGGCTTCCTTTATTGCGCTACCAGTGCTACCGAGACCAACCATGACATCACGAGAAATCATCACCGCCCTGCTCCGCAAGGACATCCCCGAGCGCGTCGGAGTGAATGAACACTTCTGGCCGCACCTGATCGAAAACGCCTGGGCCGAGCAGGGAATCCAGCCCGGCGAAAATCTCGTCGAGCGATTCGACCTGGACATAGCCAACGTCCAGTGGTTCTGGGTGCCCGACCCCCGTCCGGACCTGGCTGAGACGGTCGAGGAGACCGACGAATGGATCACCCGCCGCGACGGCTGGGGCAGCGTCAAG
Source organism: uncultured Planctomycetaceae bacterium (assembly GCA_964646915.1). Classification (GTDB taxonomy): domain Bacteria; phylum Planctomycetota; class Phycisphaerae; order SM23-33; family SM23-33; genus CAZFPT01. The sequence continues at coordinate 712 of CAZYIH010000388.1, forward strand.
AAGGAATGGAAACGCACCGCCGGCGTCCCGGAGCACGTGGGATTCACGCTGACATCGCCCGAGACCTGGCAGAAGGACTTCCGCGATGCCGCCCGGGCCATCGACGTGCGCGAGCACACCGACGTGGAGGGTATCCGCTCTCGGCTGGAGCAACTCCGCGATGGCGACCGATACATCACGTACTCGGTGGGCACGGTCTTCGAGGAGATGCGACGCATCATGGGCGACGTGACCATGCTCGAATCGCTCCTGCTGGAGAAGGAATTCATCCACGATTTCTGCACCACGATCGTGGATAAGGAGATCGAGTACTTCCAGCTTCTCTTCGAGGAGTGCGGGCTGCCTGACGGCGTGCACGTGTACGACGATCTGGGCTACACCAACGCCCCATTCGCCTCACCCGCCTGCCACCGCGAAATGGTCCTGCCCTACCACAAACGACTGGTGAGCCTTTTCAAGGACCACGGGCTTGGGGTGATTCTCCACACCTGCGGGGACTTCCGCCCGCACCTGCCCTGCATCGTGGAGGCCGGGTTCGACTGCATCCAGGCGATGGAAGCCAAAACCGGCATGCACGTGGCCGAGCTGGCCGAGGACTGGGGCCGGAAGCTCTGCTTCATGGGCAACATCGACGTCCGTGCGCTGGAAAGCGGCGACCGGGCCGCCATCCAGCAGGAAGTGCTCGGAAAGCTCAACGCGATGAGAAAGCTCCGCGCGCCTTACGTATTCATGAGCGACCACTCGATTTCGACCTCGGTGGACCTGGCCGACTACGAGTTCGCCCTCTCGCTCTACCGCGACAACTGCGCGTACTGAGCCCGCCGGGCAGCGCGTGAAAAACCCCCAGCCATGGCCGGGGGTTGGGTGCTTCGCGGTTCGACAGGGAGCCTACGGTCAGACGACCTGGACCTTTCGGCCCTTGCGGCGTTTGCGGTTGATCAGCTTTCGGCCGTTGGAGGTCTTCATGCGCGCCCGGAAACCAATGCTCCGTGCCCGCTTTCGCTTGGATACTTTTCTCGGATAGTGCATAGCTCATCTCGCTTATCAGAAGTCGCGTCTCGATTGCGTCGAAGATT
>CAZYIH010000389.1:0-1764 GCA_964646915.1 uncultured Planctomycetaceae bacterium
GCCGTGGCAAAGTACATGCCCACCCCCACCGACGTGGCCGGCTACCCGGTGTTGAAGGGCGAGGGCGAGGACGCCGAGGAGATGGAAATCGCCTGCGACCCGTCCAAGCCGTTCATCGCCCAGGCGTTCAAGATCACCTCCGACCCGTTCGTCGGCAAGCTCGCGTGGGTCCGTGTGCTGCAGGGCACCGCCACCCCGGACGCGACCTATCACCTTCGGGATGATCGCAAGAGTACCAAGCTCTCGCACATCTTCAAGGTCTGCGGCAAGGAGACCGAGGAAGTGCAGAAGGTCGTCGCCGGGGACATCATCGGCCTGGCGAAGGTCGAGGAGATCACCTACGGCGACGTGCTCCACGAAGATGGCGATCCGATGTTCCGCCAGACTACCCCGACCCCGACGCCGATGTACTCCCTGGCGATCGAGCCGAAAAGTCGCGGCGACGAGCAGAAGATCTCCGACGCCCTCCGAAAGCTCAGCGAAGAGGACCCGACGTTCGTGGCAGAGCGGGATTCGCAGACCCACGAGACGGTCATCAGCGGAATCGGCGACCTGCATCTGCGGGTGATGCTCACCAAGATGAAGGAGAGCTTCGACCTGGAGGTCGAGACCAAGCCCCCCAAGATTCCGTACCGCGAGACGATTCAGGGCAAGGCGGAGGGTCACCACCGTCACAAAAAGCAGACCGGCGGGGCCGGCCAGTTCGGCGAGGTGTATCTGCGCGTCGAGCCCATGCAGCGAGGCGAGGGGTTCGAGTTCGTCAACGACCTGTTCGGCGAGTCGATCCCGCGACAGTTCCTGCCGGCCATCGAGAAAGGCATCCACGACGTCCTCTCCAAGGGGGCCATCGCCGGTTACCCCATGCAGGATATTCGCGTGAGCGTCTACGACGGCAAGCATCATCCGGTGGACTCGAAGGAAGTCGCCTTCAAGACGGCCGGTCGGTATGCATTCATCGACGCGGTCGAGAAGGCCAAGCCCGCACTGCTCGAGCCGATGGTGGACATGGAAATCACTGTTCCCGCTGATTTCATGGGCGACATCGCGTCGGATCTCTCAGGACGTCGCGGCCGAATCCAGGGCCAGGAGATGCTCCCGGGCAACCAGATCGTCATCAAGGCCCAGGCGCCGCTGTCGGAAGTGATGCAGTACAACTCGCAGCTGCGATCCGTCACCGGCGGGCAGGGCAGCTACACGATGGAGCTCAGTCACTACGAGCCGGTCCCGGGCAACGTGCAGCAGCAGATCGTCGCGGCGGCAGCCAAGAAGGACGAGGAAGACTGATCCGGTGGTGCAGGGCAGGATGCCCGTGCTGCGTGCGGCCGGAAAATCGACGAAAAACGCTTGCGAGCAGGGCGATGGGAAGTACAATGCAACGCTCTTTTCGCCGAAGCGTTGACTCAATCAGGAGCTGAATGATGTCGCGGAAGTGCCCATTTACCGGAAAACAGACCCGCAGCGGGCGGAAGTATTCCCGCCGTGGTAAGGCCAAGCGTCTCGGTGGCGTCGGAATCAAGGTCACCTCGAAGACCAAGCGGAAGTTCAAGCCCAACATGCAGCGCGTGCGCGCGTTGGTGGACGGCAAGGTCATGAGGATCAACGTCTCGACCAGCGCCATCCGCAACGGCTCCATCATCAAGCCTGGCAAGCGGAACTGGAACCCGGACGAGGATTCCGCCGGCTGAGACCGGCTGCAGGAGCGAACCAACGAGCCCGGTCGTTCTCATCCAGGACGGCCGGGCTTTCTCACGCGCGGACGCCTCG
>CAZYIH010000390.1:0-1749 GCA_964646915.1 uncultured Planctomycetaceae bacterium
TTGCCAATGGGGCCATCCGCGCGCGGTGGAGCGATAGGGATCCGTCGTCGCCCATGCTGTAGTTGTCGGTCATTTTCAGCACGTCGATGAACTGGTCTTCGACCGTCATGTCCGGGCAGGCCATCATGGTCATGGCGATGTTCTGGCCGAACTGGATGCGATGTCCGGATTTGATGGTATAGCTGCCGTTGAAGGTGTTGCAGGCGGCATTACCGTGCAGACGGGATTCTTCCGAACGCAGCAGCAGGAAGGCCTGCTTCTGGTTTTCGCCGGTCTCGACCGGCTGGCCGCGTAATTCGGTCAATATCCAGCGACGATCCTCGATTTGTGGATCGTGCAGATGCTGGTGAAGAATATAGTGGGAAGCGAGTTCGCCGTCGATGCGCTGACCTTGCTGATCGAGCATGAACAATCGGTGCTCACCCACCTGGTAGTCCTGGGCTTTGCCGTCTTCGGGGTTCAGCGTGACGGTACTTCCGGCATCATTCCAGGCAAACGTGCCGCTGTCGGTGACCGGGATCGAATTTTCGTCGATGTAGCGCCTGGCGCGCTGGAAGGTTTCGTCAGCATTGAGCGTGATCGTGGTTTCGATGCCCGGGCAACTGGCGCAGGGAACCATACCCGAATAGGTGCCGGCCCAGTCTACCGACAGCCGGCTGGAATCGGCCGGCGTGGGCGATGCGGACCGTTCGATTGCGGCGGCTGAAGGCGCCGCAGATTCGTTGTCAGGGGCCGGCGGTGGGGCGTCAGCCGGCTGAAAGGTGAAGGGTTCGGCCGGCACGAACTCCGCCGAGCTTTCCCCAGCGAGGATTCGCTGCATATCCACGCCCAGGTCCAGTTTCATCACCTCCGCCCCTTCGGAGAAATCGAGTTTGGCCAGGTCCACCCAGAAGACCGAGGGAGAAATCACCGACTCGACGTAGTAGCGCCGATCAAAATGATCGGCCACGACCCGCCAGCGGGTGGTTGAGAGGTTTGGTTGATCGGCGATGCTGATCCCCCACGGCACGGAGGCCTGCCGGATGACGCTGAAGACCGAAGCGGCCGCGCGGCGGGGATCGGCGGTCTGTTCGACCGCGTTGATGTAAAAGCTCGCACGCACGAAGCGGTCGGTGGCGCGCACGGTGCCGGGCAGGAACTCGCGCGGGTTGACGCCTTGCCAATACTCGCGAATGGCAAGCTGCCGCTCATAGGTCGGCTCATTGGTCATGATCTGGTAGCTGCGGTCATGCCAGATCGTCATCTCGCCGTCGACAAACTCGATGATCGCGCTGTCGCCGGTGGCGTCGGACATCGACAGGTGAACAGTCGCGGCACGTCCGGGCGGTCCGACCGGTACTTCGCCACCCTGGACGAGAACCGGGTTCTCGCTGAGATCGGCCACCGCTTCGGCCACGGTCGCGTAGCGGTCGAGCATGTACTGCGGGAATACCGACAACGAGATGCGCGGGGTCTGGCCATCATCTGCCGGGTAGGTCGCTTCCACTTCCCACAGAAGATTGACCACGAGACCGGCCTCGTTCATTCCGTCCGCCGTGGCGATGTCGTAGCCCGACACGGCGAGGCTGCCGTAGCGCGAGGTCCACTGCACCGACCTGGGTCCGGCCGCGCCGTCGCGTTCCATGCCTCGCGGGAAGACCCACAGGTTGCTGACCATAGGCAGCTTCCAGTCCATGCTGCGCCCCGTGAGAACACGGTCCTCGGGTCCGAGGTAGACCGCGCGCGTGCAGGCCTCGGCCAGTGACGCGA
>CAZYIH010000391.1:0-1739 GCA_964646915.1 uncultured Planctomycetaceae bacterium
AACCGACGTCGACCGGCGGCCGAATCGAGGAGCCAGATGAGGCGGAACGCAGCCAACAAGAGACGCGGCTTCACCATGGCCGAGGGTCTGATTGCCTCGGGCATCCTGGCGATTACGGTCACGTCGATCATCGCTCCGTTCTCGACGGCATCGCGCTGCGAGCACGAAGACGCGAGGATCGCCGTTGCTTCCTTCCTGGCGAAGGAAATGATGGAGGAGATCCTCTCCAAGCCGTTCGAGGACCCCGACGGGGACGATGACGTCGTCGGCCCGGGCGGCGGCGAGAGCGGCAGGGGCGAGTTCGACAACATCGACGACTACCACGGCTGGACCGAGAACTCCGCAGGCAGCGGCATTCGCGACGTTCAGGGGAACGCATGCACCGACGCGCGGGTCTCGGACCTCGTGCGGTCTGTCACAGCCGAGTACATCCGGCTGGACGAACAGACGGTGTTTTTCGATGAACCCACCTTCATTCGCGTGACGGTGACGATTACGCACGGCGGATCGGACCTGGTTACGCTCGTTCGCCTGATCCGTCAGCCGGAGGAGGACTGAACCGCATGACACCCGCTCGCTCGAGGACAAAAGGGATGACATTGGCTGAGCTCACCGTGGGCATGGTGATGCTTTCGGTGATCGCGTTGGCTGTGGCGGGGCTCACCGCCAGCCTCTCCGACGCCTACGCCGGCGGGGAGCGGTTCTACACCTCCCTGCAGATGGCGCGGGTTTCGATGTTGAGAATCGAGACAGAGGCCCGCAAGGCGCACATGTTTCTTTCCGATGATGCTAACAGCGAAGCGGCCATCGCGCTGTGGACCGAAGACGCCAATAACGACGGGAAGGTCAATCTTTCCGAGATCACGCTGTACTGGTACCAGGCCGGCACGGGCAGGCTGGTTCGCCAGCGGTTGGTGTTTCCGCCGGTCAATCAGGCGTTGGATTACGCGCTGGAGAAAGACTCGCTGGGCGATGTGAACCTGGTGGTCCTGCTGATGTGGTGGTTCTCGCCGTATCTGCAGGAGGCCGAGCTGTGCGAGAACGTTTCCTCCTGCCGGTTCGCAACCGACCAGGCCCCGCCTGATACGAAGCTGCTTTCGATCCGGATGACGGTGGGTCAGACCGGCAAAGAGGTCCAACTGCAGACCGCTGTTTCGCTGGAGCGATAGCCGCTTGCCCAAACGGGCCAAGGTGTTTTTGATGAGTCGAGTCCGAGACAACCAGGCGGGAGGGTTCGCACTGGCACTGGTGCTGGTGGTGCTTGCGATCTCGGTGACGCTTGGACTGGCGTTTCTCGCCTCGGCCTCGGTGAAAACCGCCAGCTCGCGAAACCTGCGCGACGCCGTACGGGCCGACTACATCGCTGAATCGGGCGTGTTTCACAGCCTGGAGTTGTTCAAGACGCACGGCCTGACCGCCTTGGACACCGACAAGGGGCCTTACTACGGGGACGGCAGCACGGACGGATATCTGCTCTCGGCCCGTTGCACCGACACCGTCAACAACATCTACGAGATCACCTCCATCTGCACGGTGAACGGCGTCCGCCGAACGCGCAAGGCGAAAGTCAAGGTAGTCAGTCGGTTCAAGGAGCGGGTCGAGTCTCTGGGGCCACTGTGGTACTGGCGTCTTGGCGATGCCGGTGGCCTGACGGCCGTCGACGAGACCGGCCAGGCCGACGGCACGTATCTCCGCACCGAAGGCGAAGAGCAAGGAAACGCGGGCTTCCCCGGAAACGG
>CAZYIH010000392.1:0-1718 GCA_964646915.1 uncultured Planctomycetaceae bacterium
GAAAAAGGAGACGTCATGAATCATCGGGTTTTGGTTTGTTGTGCGGGCGTGTGTCTGTTGGTCGGTCTGGGACCTGTCGGCTGCGCTTCGGCCGGCGACGGGTTCACGTCCTGGGCGGTGACGCTGGAAAAGGCGTTGCCCGGCGAGAAGGACCTGGTTCTGCACGTGGCCACGCGGGAAGGGAAGGTGCTCGCCGCGTTCGGCGACGGTCCGAAGTACAACGCCTTCTGGCACGAGGCGGACGTCTCGAAGCTCACGGTTCGCGACGGCGTGTTCGTCGGGCCGATCAAGGTGACCGTCACACCCGACCCATGGGTGCCCAAAGACGGCAAGCCCTACGAATGCAATTACACACTGGCCGCCCCTGCCGGCGAGGGGGGCAAGCCATCCTACACCGGAACCGTCCGTGGCAAGGAGGTACGTTCCACGGTGAGCGCTGAGAAGACTCCGCCTCCCGGAGAATCGGCCACCGAGCGTTACAACCTGCGGCTGTTCCGTGCCCTTCGCATGATCGCCCCGGCCCGCGGCAGGAAGGGGGCGAGCGTCAACTATGCACTGGACATGACGCTTTCGTTCGCGATCGAACCGGACGGGACGACGAGCGAAGCCCTCTTCGAGAGCGTGGTCCCGGACTACCGCAGCTACTCGGCCGAGGTGGTCTCGATCGACATCAAGCGCCGGGGCCCGTTGCTGACCGGGCAGGCCGTCATCGACGTGAACTACGGCAGGGACGCCCGCCGCGTGCCCAAGTCGGTCCTGCGACACACCTACACGTTCAAGGGGTACGCCATCGGCAGCAAGGCCGTCGCGCGGTACGACGCGAAGGTCCTGGACGTGCACGACAGGAACATCGTCGCCTGGGGTACCCGCACGCGAGAAAAGGCGCCCGCTCCGGGCCAAAGCACCGCGAAGATCCGTCTGCATGACGGGATGGGCAAGTCCTGGCCGGTGATTCTCTCGCTCGTGCTCGACGACGACGGGCCCATTCACGGATTCGCCTACGCCAGCGGATGGAACCACCAGGTGCACAAAGTGGACGCCTCGAAATTGCGCCTGCACGGCGGCCGACTGGTCGGGCCGATGACGGTTACGCTCGATCCGGACGTCTACAAGGATCCCAAGGTCGTCATCACGCTCGATTACACCATCGACGCGAAAGTGCAGGGTACGGTGTTGCGGGGCGAGTTCGTTCGCACCGGCGCAGCCATCACCGCCCGCAAGCTGGATGGCGAACTCGCAGCCTTGCAGAAGAAGGATGTCACGGGTCAGGTGACGGGCAAGCTCTCGTATCGGACGCCGCCGGCCGTCACGCAGGAAACGCTCAGCCACGCCCGCCTTGGGTTGGGCTGGTCGATGATGGGCGGCAAGCGAGTGAAGGGCAAGAAGGGGTGGCATCACCATTCTGCCGTCGAACTGAGTTTCGAGGACGGCAAGGTGACGGGCGCTCGCCTGGTGAACCCGAAGGACCCCGACGTGCTGGACTCCCAGCTCGTCGAAGCGACGCTGAAGGTGGACGGCACGCGCGTGACCGGGCGGGTCGTGTTCGACGTGAAGAGCAAGTGGGTTGCCGACGGCCGATATGCCTTCGATCTCTACGGCATGCTCCGCGGTGGCAAGCTCAGCGGCCTGTGGCGCGGCACGTTCAACGGCAAGCCCATCCTCACCAAGAGTGCCAAACTCCATGGAATGCTGAGCAGCGAGCAGCAGGGCGGGTAACC
>CAZYIH010000393.1:0-1718 GCA_964646915.1 uncultured Planctomycetaceae bacterium
AATGGCCCACCCAATCGATCGAGGGCGATGGCGATTCGGAAAAGTGACGGCCGTCCCAACGGTTGCCCCAGCGGCTCCCTGTCGATATCCTGCACCATCCAGACAGGGAGATACGCATGAAGGATCGACTTGACCGAGCACTCGCGTCGGCCGACGCGGACTACTGCGAGATTCGCTTCGAGGAATCGGACGGAACGCAGATCGCCTTTCGCGGCGGGGAAATGGACGTCGCCGCCTCGCGCAAAACACGCGGGGGCATCGTACGGGCCTGCACGAAGGGCGGGTGGGGGTCGGCCACGTTCGACTCTCTCGACGCACTGGACGCCCAGGTCCGACAGGCGTGCGAATCGGCCAGGCTGGTGGGGCAGGACACCACCGAGCTTGCCGCCAACGACCCGCCCACCGACGCCGAACACCGCGCCGAATTCCAGCGAGACTTCCGCGGCGTACCTCTCGACGACAAAATCCGCCTGATCCGCGGCTACAGCGATCGGATCATGGACGCCCACGAGGCCATCCAGACCTCCATGGTCCAGTACGCCGAGCGGTTTCGCACGGTCTATTTCGCCTCCACCGAGGGGGCATACTTCCGCGAGGACCGTCCGGTGGTTCTGGTGGCATTCGCGGCGGTCGCCTCCGACGGGCAGCAGATCCAGCAGGCGCACGACTCGGCCGCCTCCGCGACGGATTACGACGTCGCCTGCGGGCTGGAGGAAACGGTCGATGAAGTCGCCGGCCGGGCTGTGAAACTGCTCGGCGCGCCCCAACCCGCCGGCGGGCCCACCACCGTCGTGCTGGACCCGCGCCTGGCCGGGGTGTTCTGCCACGAGGCGTTCGGCCATCTCTCCGAGGCGGACTTCCTCTACGAAAACCCCAAGATGCGCGACCTGATGCATCTCGGCCGACGCGTCGGCGTCAAGGAGTTGAATATCGTCGACGACGGCTCGCGGGAGGGGACCATCGCCACGCGGCGGTACGACGACGAGGGAACGCCCACCGGCAAGACCTACCTCATTCGCGACGGCGTGCTGGCCGGCCACCTGCATTCCCGCCAGACCGCGGCGAAGATGAACGCCACGCCCACCGGGAACGCCCGTGCGATCAACAAGAACCACGCCCCCATCGTGCGGATGACCAACACGTATATCGAGTCCGGCGATACGCCCGTGGAGCAGTTGCTCGCCGGCGTGGACGACGGAATCTACGCCTGCCACATGTACGGCGGGCAGACCATGATGGAGCAGTTCACCTTCTCGGCGGGCTTCGCGTATCGCGTGGAGAACGGCCAACTCGGCGAGCTGCTCCGCGACGTGGTGCTCACCGGAAACGTCTTCCAGACGCTGGACAATATCGACGGCTTCGGCGACGACGGGCGGATCATCAACGCCGCCGGCGGATGCGGAAAGGGCGGCCAATCGCCTCTTCCGGTAACGTTCGGCTCGCCGCACCTGCGGATCCGCAACGTCGTGGTCGGCGGACAATAGCGAAAGAGACCCCATGCAGAATTCCATCATCGAACCAACCACCGACGCCGCCCGATGTGCCATTGAAACCGCGCTGGCCGGCGGGGCGTCGGCAGCCCGCGTGGTGGCCAGCCAGAGCGAAACCATCGGCTGCGATTTCGAGGCCGGCCGACTCAAAGCCATCTCCAACGCCCAGAGCGTGGACCTCGGCGTGACGGTCATCGCCGAGGGAAAGAGCGGCTGGGCCGGCGGGAA
>CAZYIH010000394.1:0-1679 GCA_964646915.1 uncultured Planctomycetaceae bacterium
TCGATACCGGCCGCCTTGGCGGCGGCTTCGGTGTTCTCGGCCAGTTTCTTGCACTTGGGGCACCCGGTGCCCAGAATCTGCAGCTTCTTCATGGTCTCACCTTCGCGTTTTTCTACGGGGAGTCAGGGGTTCTCGAGGCGCAGATCCACTGCGACCTCGGCTTTCAACGAATTGTGAATCGGGCAATTCCCCGCCCCGTCACGAAGGACCGAGAGTTGGTCTTCATCGCAGGGCTGGGGCAGATGCACCGTGATCTCGATTTTACCCAACATGGGCTGTCCGCAACCGGCGGATTCCACGTTCACTTCCACCTTCGAGCCCAGGATCGTGAAGCCTTTCCGGTCGGCGGCCATGTCCATCGCCATGACCATGCAGGCAGCCAGGGAGGCCCCGAAGGCATCGACCGGACAAGGGTTCTCTCCAGGACCGCCGCAACTGCCCGGGGCGTCCATGGTGTACGTCGCGTCGACCCCGTCGCCTTGGGCAACAACCCGTCGCGTCGAGGGTCCATATTCGAGCGTCATTGTCATCGTCTAAACCTTTCTCTGTCCATCACTGTCAGGAGGGTTGTCCTGGAGGTCCTGCCTCATCTGGTCGAACTCTTCGCGAGAGATTTCCCCGGAGGCATAGCGTCGCTTGAGAACGTCCATGGCAGACTCACGGCCGTCGGGGCCTGCGTCCATATTCCCGTGTCCGCTCATGCACCGGGACATCCACCCGCCGCGCCGAAAAACGAGGGAGACCAGAACGATCATGATGACCAATCCCACCAGGGGGAAGACCAGCATCCACGGCCAAGGCATAGGCCAGAATGTTCCGTGCGAAAGCATGCTCAGGCCGTCTCTTCGGCCAGCTTCTCGCGGGCGACGGTTACGACCTGCCCGACCTGCTCGTCGGTGCAGCGGACGCCCTTGACCTTCTCGATGCCCAGGTCGGTCACCTTGATCTGCGTGTAGTTGGTGATTCCGTGGCGGTCGAAGGCCTTCTTGGCGCAGTCCATCGGGCAGCCATCGATGATCAGGTTCACGTCGGCATCGCGTGCGGTCTGCACCATGGGCTGGATGTCGCCGCCCAGACCGGCCAGGCAGAACATCGTGCCCTTGCCCTCGAACATCAGTTCGCGAGCGGCCTTGTCCGAGATCTCGCCGACGTTGGCTCCGCCGCTGCAAGCATACAGCAGCACGACCTTTTCGTCATCGCCACCGCAGCAGCAGGACGCCTCATCGTTCGGTTTCGGGGTTCCACAGCAATCGCTCATGTTTCATCTCCTATAGAATCAGGTACTTTCGGGTAACCAGCAGGCCGAACTACTCGGCCGTTACTGGTACAACATCGCTGCTGTCGCCTGCCGTGGCCATCCCCTTACGCACCGCCAGCCCGTAGGCCGCCGGAAGGAACAGCAGCGTCAACAGCAACGAGTACAACAGGCCGCCGATCACGGCGATGGCCATCGGTACGAGCATGTCGCCGCCCTCGCCGAGGTTCAGCGCCAGCGGAAGCAGGCCCAGCACGGTGGTCAACTGCGTCATCAGGATCGGGCGAACGCGGATCGGAGCCGCCATCCGAATGGCCTCCAGAGGCCTCTGCCCCTGCTGGCGATACTCCTCGGCCAGGGACAGCAGCACCACGCCCTGCGAGGTGATTCCGCCCATCATTACCACCAGCCCGATCATAACGGT
>CAZYIH010000395.1:0-1671 GCA_964646915.1 uncultured Planctomycetaceae bacterium
CACCGCCCGGAACCGTGCCGATGTGGTATGATCGCGGTATGGACCGGTGGATCCTGCACGTCGACATGGATGAGTTCTTCGCGGCGGTGGAGAAGCTCGACTGCCCTTCGTTGGCCGGCAAGCCGCTGTTGATCGGCGGCGATGCCCGCCGTCGTGGGGTGGTGAGTACCGCCAGCTACGAGGCCCGCAAGTTCGGGTGTCATTCGGCTATGCCGATGGCCACCGCGGTCGGGCTGTGTCCCCAGGCGATCGTGCTGCCGGTCCGTGGCAAGCGGTATCGGGAGATCAGTGAGCGGGTGCTGGAGGTTTTTCAGCAATTCACGCCGCTGGTCGAGCCGCTGAGTATTGACGAGGCGTTCCTGGACCTCACCGGCTGCGAGCGTCTGTGGGGGTCGGCGGTCGAGGCGGGTCGGTTGGTCAAGCATCGCATCCGCGAAGAGGTGGGCCTGAGCTGCAGCGTCGGCGTCGCGCCGAACAAGTACCTCGCCAAGCTCGCCAGCGAACTGGACAAGCCCGATGGGCTGACCGTGATCCCGCCGGACCGTATCCACGAAATGCTCGATCCGCTTCCGGTGCGACGCGTCTGGGGCGTGGGCCCGGCGGCAGCGAGAAAGCTCCAGCGGCTTAACGTCCAGACCATCGGCCAACTCCGCCGGACCGATCCGGACCTGTTGGCCGGGCCGTTCGGCTCGTCGGCAGAGCACCTGCTCGCGCTGGCGGAGGGGCGCGACCGTCGCCCCGTCACGCCCGACCACCGGGCCAAGAGCATCGGCACGGAGACCACGTTCGCCCGGGACATCGACGACGTGGACGTCCTGGTGGGAACGCTGCTGGGGCAGGTGGAGGACGTCGGCCGACGGCTGAGACGGCAGGGCCTGGGGACGCGGACGGTGACGCTGAAGATCCGCCATGGGGACTTCACGACGCGGACCCGATCGGCCAGCTTCGAGCAGGCCACCAATTCGACCGAGGCGATCTGGAAGCAGGCCCGGACGATTTTCACCACATGGTCCGAGCGTGCCTTCTGTCCGCTCCGCCTGCTGGGCGTGACGGCGTGCAACCTCAGCAGGCCTGGCGGGCAGCTTTCGCTCTGGGACGCGCCGGCCACTCAACGCGACAGCCGACTGGATCAGGCCATGGACACCATCGCCGAACGGTTCGGCGAGTCGGCCATCCGCCGTGGCGGCACGCTCAGGCCGGGCGGCGAGGGGTGACCGGCAAGCCGGACACGCATGCGCGACACATTCCGTCGCCGGCCCCAACGCGATAGGGCGATTCGGCTGAAGCCGTGTCGCCCGGTTGGGGCTTCTTGATCTACGGGCCTCTGTCACCGGGGGTTTACGCCGCCCGGCTACATTCTTTCCACCCCGTTGGGGCGGGGGTCACACCGCTGATCGAGCATCGGTATCGAGTTTCAGAAACGGCTGGGCGGATCGGCGCAGAGCATGACCGAACGGAGGGGCAAGCAGGGCGAACCGAACCACAGACCGCCCCGCCCCGGAAATCATGTCGCGCATCGAACACGGAACACGCGGAAATCGCGATTGACGTTTCTATCCGGAAGGCTATAATTCGCTAGATGGCGAAGTGACGGGCTGCTCCCGTTCGCGACGAGACCCCGAACACGAGGACGCCGGCATGAGAGAGTTCCTGGGGATTACCAAGGCGCTG
>CAZYIH010000396.1:0-1664 GCA_964646915.1 uncultured Planctomycetaceae bacterium
GTCGCGCGAGGTCGGCTACGGTTGCATAGGCCATGGTGCTCTCCATTGGCAGGATGATCGGTTCAGCGGGGCAGCCATTGGCCACCTCCAGCTCGGCAACAGGGTAGAAAGCCAGCCCCGCAAGTTCAAGTCCATTTAGCGCACTGCCCTCGGCCACCGTCAGCGATACAATGGAAGCATAATCTCCAAACGAACCATTCCGCTGCCGGCGATGGTCCTGGCGCTGGTCATCGCCGCTGGGACCCGCGCCGCCCAGACCCCGTCCCCATCCGATGCCAACGTGCCCGTCGGCTGCTGGCCCGGGGAACAGGCCGACCGCGTCGAGCAGGCGCTGGACACCTACTTCGCCGCCGACGCCAACAGCCGATCGGCCATCTATCGCGAGACCCTCGTCGACCTGCCGATCGGCCTGTCGCGCGAGGACCTCCGGCGCATCGCATCAGCCAAACCGCCCGAGGGCAAAAAAGGCCCGGACGGAACCACCCGCATGCCGCTTCCCTGGGACCCCAACAACCCCCGGGCCTGGGTAAACGTCCGCCTGCCAAACAACTACACCCCCACCCGCGCCTGGCCGGTGGCGGTCTGTCTGCACGGCAGCGACGCTGACGGCGATAACGTCACCGCTTTCTACCTCCCGCAGCTGAGCAAAGCCGGGTTCATCACCCTCTACCCGACCACATTGGACAAGTCTCACATGTGGTCGCATACCGACGAGATCACGAATGTCCATCGCATTCTCTCGTGGGCGGGCAGGCGATGGCGGGTGGATTATCGTCGGCTGGTGGTCACCGGCGCGTCGATGGGCGGGATGGGGGCGTGGTATCACATGCTGGCCGATCCGCATATCTGGTCGGCCGGCACGTCGGTCTCCGGGCACCCCGCCGCCATGAAGGGCGACCTCCTTGAGAACCTCCGCCGCACGCCGCTGTACATCCTCCACGGGGAGAAGGATACCGACGGGGCATCGCTGGCGCCGGTCGAACACGTCCGTTTGGCCGTGGCAGGGCTGAAGAAACGAAACCTCCCCCACGTGTACGTCGAAGCCCCCGACGCCGGGCATACGCCGCCGAAAAAGTACTGGCAGGCGATGAACCGCTGGATCGCCGCACAGAAATCCCAGCCTCACTCGCCCCGGCCGCTGTTCCTGCCGCCGGAGGGGAAGAGGGCGATATGGCAGGTGCAGCTGGACCCCCTGGGACTGGGAGGGCAGGGCGACCCGGCGTGGAAGCTCATCCAAGCCGGCCAGACCGCCCAGGCCATCGCCCGGTTGAACCGCCGCATCGCTCTCGGCGAGCGAACCGCCCACCTCCACCTGTTGCGCGCGGCAGCACGCCTTCCGGGGTTGACAGGCGAGTACCCCTGGTCGCTCGAGCCCGACCGCTTCGACGCCTCGGAAGGCTGGTCCACGCGAAACGAGGCGATCGTCCTGGGCGACCTCAAAGCCGCCCTTACCGCCAGAACAGGCAAAGGCGCCCTGCCCGGCCTGTTTGACGCTTCGGTACACGTGATGATGGGAAAAATCCACGCCCGACGGTTCACCTCCCTGGTCGACCGGAAAGGAATCGCCTGGGTACGCCACTACAACGCCGCAGTGGGCTCGGTTCGGGCTGCCCTGCGATCCAAGCCCGGCTACCGCGACGCGCTGCGTCTGGCCAAAGCCCTGC
>CAZYIH010000397.1:0-1622 GCA_964646915.1 uncultured Planctomycetaceae bacterium
CTGAGGATCTTTCGTGGCATGGGTATCCCCACAAGGGCGATCAGTCCTCGGCCTTCTTGACCGCCTTGAGCCACGCCGCCGCCAGTTGCCGGTACGACAGGCCGTACGCTTCCTGAAGGGCCTCTTCGCCGGAGAGCGGTTTGGTGATGGTCTTGCCGTCGTCGGTCTTCTGGGGTTTGCCGACCTTCATGTAGTTGAAGAACTTGATGAAGGCCTTGCGGTCGCGGGCGATGAGATAGCGAACCATCGACTGGGCGACGCCGTAATCGAACGGATCCAGCCCCACGCCCTTGAACACCGGCAGCGGCGAGCGTCCCCGCAGCACGCCGGCGTGGCCGAGCTTGAGCTTGTGGTTGGCGTTGCTCTTGGCGACCAGTGTGGAGGACATGGTCTCGGCCAGCCCCTCGTTAACCCACGTGGGGACCGGGCGGTTGGTCTTGTATCGCGCCACGAAGCCATGGGTGGTCTCGTGGGTGAGCAACTCGTAGAACCAGTTCTTGTTGCGTGTGGGCCCGAGCACGACGAAGACGTAGCCCCGCCGGTGTCCGCAGAAGCCCGCCGCCTTTGTCGCCGTCTGGGACTTCATCACGTTCAGGCAGAACTTCTCATATTCCTCGGGCTTCCAGAAGGCGAAGATGGCGGCTTTGCCGGCCCAGATGTTCTGGCCCTTGGGGATGTCAAACTGCTTGCACAGGGCGGCGTAGAGTTTCTCCAGGGCACGGTGGAAGCCCTTCGTGTCGGACTTGTTCCACGTGCTGTACACCCAGAAATGGTCGGTCTGGGTGAAGTGGGCTTCGTCGTTGATGTTCTCCTTGATGTACTCGTACCATGCGTCGGCCCGCTTGCGATTGGCCTTGGCCTCGGACTCGCTGGCCTTGGCGGCCATCAGGGGTTTGCCGCCGGTCTCGGCGAACGCAGCCTTGAAGGCTTTGATGTCGTCCCGCAGCCCGGACTTCATCAGGCCGGCTTTTCGGAACTCCCGGTTGCCCATGGTCTTGAGGTCCAGCTTGTAGGCGATCTTGCCCAGAGCGAAACGGCTGCGGGCGTAGGAAAGGTTCAGTGTCTCGCGATGGGCGACGTAGACGCTGACGGGCTTGAGCTCGGAGGTCTTGATCGTCTTTTCCTCGCCGTCCTTGTCGATCAGAACGACGGAATTCGCATCCACGCTCTTGACGACCCCCACATACCGCCCGCTGTCGGGACGAACCAGCGTCACGCTGCGACGTTTCTCGAACGGCCTGGTGACCGGGTCGGTCTTCTCGGCCTCCTCGTCGGCAAAGACCGCCATCGAGGCAAGCAGCACCAGCCCCATCGCCTTGAGCATGTTCCGCGTCATCGCGTTCTCCCAATCCGTTCCCGTGTAGAGTGATTATACGCAATCCACCTCTGCCTCACCACATTACTGGACGTTCGAGGTGGCCTGCACGTTTCCGGAAAATCCGGTTGTCTCATTCCTCATCGACGCCGAAAGGCAGCTGATTTCGCTCGTTACCTTCCCGCCCGGCGCAAAGACCCGGCCCGGGAGGCGTGTGCCTCGCGGGCCGGGAGACGGGCATGGGATGTCTGCAGGGGGAAGGTTCAGATGGCTGCCAGTGCGACGTAGCGTGCGATGATGGCGATGA
>CAZYIH010000398.1:0-1605 GCA_964646915.1 uncultured Planctomycetaceae bacterium
GCCCATAACTTGACACGTCCAGATCGGCTTGGCAGACTCGTCGAGGAAGAATCCGGCGAGCGATTGACTCCGACCGACTCCCTGAACTCCTGAGGATACCAGCCGATGCTCAAGAAACCGTACGGCAACACCGGCAAGGAAATCTCCGTGGTGGGCTTTGGGGGCATGCGATTCGAAGCTCCCAATGAAACCGACCGAATGGCCGACGTCGTGCTCCACGCTCACCAGAAAGGTATCACGTACTTCGACACGGCTCCGGGCTACTGCGGACAGAAAAGCGAAGTCATCTTCGGCAGGGCGTTCGAGCAGATCCCCCGCGCGAGCTACTACGTCTCCACCAAGAGCAACAAGCCCGACGGCGATGATCTTCGGGCCGACCTGGAAACCTCGCTGGAACGGATGAAGATCGACTGCATCGACTTCTTTCACATCTGGTGGGTGCTCTCGCAGGAGGCCTGGGACGGCAGAAAGGCCGGCGGAGCCGTGGCCGCTGCGCTCAAGGCCAAGGAAGAGGGCCTGGTCAAGCACGTGGTGATGAGCTCGCACATGAGCGGCGATGAGCTCAAGGACGTGCTGGCCGAGAAGGTCGTCGAGGGCGTCACGCTCGGGTACTGCGCGATCAACTTCCCGCTGAGGCAGTCGGCCGTCGATGCCGCCGCCGAGATGGGCATGGGCGTGGTGACCATGAATCCGCTGGGCGGGGGCATCATCCCGCAGAACGCCGAGCGGTTCGCGTTCCTGAAAGGCCCGGGCGACCGTTCCGTGGTGGAGGCCGCCATCCGTTTCAATGTCTCCCAGCCCAACGTGACATGCGCCCTGGTGGGCTTCTCCAACGCCGAGCAGGTGGACGAGGCGTGCGCAGCGGTTACGGACTTCCAGCCGTACGGCCCGGAGCACGTGCGGAAGATCGAGCAGAGGCTGATCGACTCGTTCGACGATCTGTGCACCGGCTGTGGCTACTGCCTGCCGTGCCCCGAAGGCGTGCCGATTCCGAAGCTCATGGACGTGTACAACCAGAAGATCCTCGGGTCGGCCGACCAGATGGGCGGACGGCTGAAATGGCACTGGGGGACGGGGCCCGAGGCGGCCGGCGTCTGCACAATGTGCGGCGCGTGCGAGAAGAAATGCACCCAGCACCTGCCAATCCGCGAACGCTTGAAAGAAGTCGCCAAGGTCGACATGCCGTAGCCACTTTCAGCTACGGAAACCGCCGACAAGGAGTATTCCATGGATTACACAACGGGCAGCATCGGCCGCGTGTTTGTCGCGCGGGGAATGGACGGCGAGGACATCTACGCCGAAATCGAAGGCATCGCCGCCAAGGAGAACATCGCCTCGGCGGTGGTCTGGCTGGTCGGCGGGATGCGCAGCGGCAAGGTGGTCGTCGGCCCGAAAGACCCCAACGGGCCCATCGAGCCGACCTTCCGCGAGTTCGACGACGCCCGCGAACTGGCCGGCGTGGGAACGATTTTCCGCGACGCCGACAGCGGCGAGCCCATGCTGCACCTCCATGCCGCCATCGGACGCGGCGAGGAGACCATCGCCGGGTGCCCGCGCGGCGGGGCGACGGTCTTCTGCGTGCTCGAAGCGATCATCCTGGAACTC
>CAZYIH010000399.1:0-1603 GCA_964646915.1 uncultured Planctomycetaceae bacterium
CCGAACTGGGTGCCCCAGTCGCCGACGTGGTTCTGGCGGACGACGGTGTCGCCGGTGAATTTCAGCGTACGGGCCAGCGCGTCGCCGATGATGGTGCTGCGCAGGTGCCCGACGTGCATTTCCTTGGCGAGGTTCGGGCTGGAGTAGTCCACCACGACGGTGTCGGAGTCCTGCGGGGTCGGCACGCCGAGTCGCTCATCGGCCAGGGCGGCGGTCAACCGCCGGCTGAGCCAGTCGTTTTTGAGGGTGATGTTGATGAATCCGGGCCCGGCGACCTCGACGGTCTCGGCGATGTCGTCCAGGTCGGCGTGTTCGACGACGCCGGCAGCCAGCTCGCGCGGGTTGGTTTTCATCTCCTTCGCGGCGGCCATGCACCCGTTGACCTGGTAGTCGCCGAATTCCGGGCGGGCGGAGGGTTTGATCAGCGCCGGTGCGTCCTGCGGAGCGCCGGCCCGCGTGAGGGCCCCGGTGATGCGTCGCTCGAGTTCGTCGCGAAGGTTCATTCGCCACCCCCGCTCTCGGTCTCCGGGAGGGTCACGTGGATCACGCCGTTGTCCGAGACTTTGGCCGTGGCGTTGAAGGCGGACAGGTCGGTGTGATTGAGAACGATGTTGCCCACGCCGAGGGGTTTCATGCCCATCGCCTTGGCGAGCTTTCGGGCGTCGAAGGTGAAATGTGCCGGCTGACCCGAGGGATAGTGGCGGAACCACTTCTCGCCGATCAGCGGGCAGGGGTCGAAGCTCTCGTCGATGCCCTTCTTGAACGCGGCGGTAAGCTGTTCGTGCGGCACGTCGGCCATGGTGTCCCTTTCGTGTGGACGGCTACTCGTTGTCCCAATCGACCCGCGGGGCCTCGCCCCAGATTAACTCCAGATCATAGAACCCGCGGTGCTCGTCGTCAAAGAGGTGGACCACGACGTCGACGAAGTCCAGCACGATCCACTGGCCCCCGTCCTGGCCGGCGGTATGCCAGACCCTCTGCCCGACCTTCTTTCCGTGGGCGACGATTTCCTCGGCGACGGACCTCAGCTGCCGCCCGCTGGTGCCCGTGGCGATCACGAAGTAATCGGTCACGGGGCTCACGTCGCGCAGGTCCAGCACGAGCACGTCGGTGCAGTGCGATTCGCTCGCCAGCCTCGCCGCGTCTACCGCGAGCTGGTGGGCGGCGGGTCCGCCGGCGGGTCTGAGTGTCTTCCTGGCCTTCTTGCGTGGCATTGCATTCTCCCGCGGGGATCATCCCGCCCGGAAACCAACGAAGAGCACAGAGCCCGGGGCCCTGTGCTCTTCGCGGTGAATAGTCACAGCCAATCAGATCAGCCGCCGATGCCCAGGAGCTGGCCGATCTGCGGGCCAAACTTCACGATCAGCCCGGCGAAGACGACGCTGACCATGCTCATCAGCTTGATGAGAATGTTCAGGCTCGGCCCGGAGGTGTCCTTGAACGGGTCGCCGACGGTGTCGCCGACGACGGCAGCCTTGTGAGAGTCGGAGCCCTTGCCGCCATGGGCACCGGTCTCGATGTACTTCTTGGCGTTGTCCCACGCACCACCCGCGTTGGCCATGAAGATCGCCATCGCAAAGCCGCACGCCAGACCGCCGGCCAA
>CAZYIH010000400.1:0-1579 GCA_964646915.1 uncultured Planctomycetaceae bacterium
ATATCGGCGGATGCGACTGAGACGATCCCCATAACGACGGTGAGCGCCACGACAGATGCGAGCTTCGTGCGTTTCATGACTTGCCTCTCTCTTCTGCAGACGGTGAGCACTTGTCTTAGGGAGGAGACTGAGCAAGCGGTCTCCTCCTCCCTTTTTGCTTCCTTCAACGTGATGAGCTGAGCTACGCCCACCTGAGCATGTGGTATAATACCTCTCTTCGGCTGAATCATCAAGATAAATATCGACTCAATCGCATAAAAAGCTCCATCTTCATATCGCCTGAACACATACAATCCGCGCCGGAGACCAGATTTTGCCTTGACCCCATCGGCCGATCGGGCTACCATTCTGAGCTTCCAGGACGGCTGCGGAAACGCAGTACGGGCCCACAAACAGCTACGATGCAGCAAACACGCCCCCATCGTCTAGCGGCCTAGGATATCAGGTTCTCATCCTGGAGACCGGGGTTCGAGTCCCCGTGGGGGTGTCAAGAAGCGGGCCTCTTGCCGATAACGCAAGATGCCCGCTTGTTTTATGCGCATACCATACCATAGCCAGGCCAATCGCGGCTGGGATCGGCCTGGTTGGGGCGACCCACGCGCCAGAAAAACTGCCCCCGCCGGGCATATTCGCCGACACCCATTTGACCCCCGGGTGTACAATAACCGGATGCACGAGCGTCGGCCGACCCGGCAACGTGCAGACAAGCCCGCGCCCGGATGGCGGCGCGAGCCCGGACCACCCACCATCCCGCGAGACATGCCATGAACCGACCTCACCGGCGGAGCTGGGCCTGGATGCTGCCGGCCCTCCTGCTGACCACCGCCCTGACCCACGCCGGGCCCAAGCCCTCCCCGCAACCCACCTATGACATTCCCGCGTCCTTCGCCGAAGACATCGACTCGCTCAAGGACACGCTCTCGCTGAGCGACAAGCAGATCGAGACGCTCACCGACCTGGCCAAGCAACGCGCAGCCGCCATGGACAAATGGGAGACCACCAACGGGAAGAAACTCGAAAAGCTCCGCGACCGGCAAGCCAAGGTCGACGCCCTGGCCGCCAATGCGAAGTCCAAGGACAAAAAGGAACGCGCCCGCGCCCAGCAGGCGATCGCCTACAAGCGACGGATCCTGGGGGCCATCTCAGCCTTGAACCGGTCCCGCTACCAGTTGGCGATGGGCTACGAGAAGCGAATGTTCGGCGTG
Source organism: uncultured Planctomycetaceae bacterium (assembly GCA_964646915.1). GTDB lineage: Bacteria > Planctomycetota > Phycisphaerae > SM23-33 > SM23-33 > CAZFPT01. Next base: position 1,206 of record CAZYIH010000400.1, read on the forward strand.
CTCACCGCCGACCAGCGAGGCAGGCACAACGCCGACCCCATCGCCCAGGCCGTCCGTGCGGAGTTCGGGGACGTTTCGCTCGACGAGAAGCAGGACGCCGCCATTACCGACCTTGCGACCAAGGCAGGGGCTCGGCTGACGCTGCCCTACAACGCCGCCGAGCACCAATCGCTCGTGGTCGGCCTGCAGAAGCAGGTTTTCGCCCGGATCCTCTCCAAAGACCAGCGGAAACAGATCGCCGAGGCCCGCCGGAAGGACAACGAAGACAAGAAGAAAGACAAGAAGAAAGACAAGACCAAGGGCAAGAAGAAGGACAAGTAAGGGCGAAAACCGCGACGTGTGGCAGCACGGCCGACGATGGGCCTGCGATACTG
>CAZYIH010000401.1:0-1574 GCA_964646915.1 uncultured Planctomycetaceae bacterium
GGTGCCCTTCGGTGCGGGGCAGGTCTTTCTCGGTGGCCCAGCGTCCGTTGCCGTCCATGATGATCGCCACGTGACGGGGGATCTGCTCCTCGGCCAACCCGAGTTGTGCCCGTGCGGCGGACACCGCGCTGTCCGAGACATCGGCCATTACTGCAGCCCTTCGATCTGCGTCTTGTGGGCGATGGTCGCCTCGCGCCCTGGCCCGACGCTGATAAACCCGATGCGTCGGCCGACCAGTTCTTCCACGCGGTCGACGTAGTTGCGGGCGGCGTCGGGAAGTTCGTCGTAGCTGCGGCAGTCGGTGATGTCTTCCGACCAGCCGGGCAGCGTTTCATAGACGCACTGGGCCTGGTCCATCAACGCCGGGTCGAACGCATCGAGCGACTCACCGTCAACGGTGTAGCCGGTGCAGATCTTGATTTCGTCCAGGCCCGTCAGCACGTCCAGCAGCGACAGCGCCAGTTCGTCCACGCCCGAGAGGTCGGAGGTGTACCGCACGGCGAAGGCGTCGAACCAGCCACACCGGCGAGGCCGACCCGTCGTCGTGCCGTACTCGTGGCCGCGCTCGCGGAGATAGTTGCCCGTTTCGTTGTCCTGCTCGGTGGGGAAGGGCCCGGCCCCGACGCGGGTGGTGTAGGCCTTGATGAGCCCCACGACCGTTCCGACGGCCTTGGGGGGCACGCCCGTTCCGGTGGGAATCCCGCACGCCGTCACCGTCGAGGAGGTCACGAAGGGGAAGGTCCCGTGGTCGATGTCCAGCATGGACCCCTGCCCGCCCTCGAAGAGGATGCGCTGCCCGTCGTCGATCGCTTTGCGCAGCAGGGCCGAGGCGTTGCCCACCATCGGCGCCAGGCGTTGTCCCAGGGCGGTATACTCGGCGATGATCGCCGCGGCGTCGAGTGGTTCGGGGTTGTCGTACAGCGCGGCGAACATGGTGTTCTTGACCTCCACAATCGCCCGGACCTTCTGACCCAGAACAGCCTCGTCCAGCAGGTCGGCAACGCGGATGGCCGTCGAGCGGTTGGCCTTGTCGGCGTAGCACGGGCCGATGCCCCGCGCCGTGGTGCCGATCTTGTCATCGGCCAGGCGCTTCTCGGAGAGAAGGTCCTGCATCTTGTGCCATGGCATGACGCAGTGGGCGGTCCGCGCGATCAGGAAGTTGTCCTCGTTGAGCGTCACGCCGCGTTCGGCCAGGCCGTCGAGTTCCTCCAGTGCGGTGGCCGGGTCAAAGGCGACGCCATTGCCCACCACGTTGGTCACGCCCTGATGCAGCAGGCCGCACGGGATCAGGTGCAGGGCGTACTTCTGGTCGCCCACCTGGACGGTGTGCCCGGCGTTGGCGCCCCCGCAATAGCGGGCGACGTATCGCGAAACCTTTGCCAGGGCATCGACGATCTTGCCCTTGCCTTCATCGCCCCACTGAAGTCCGATGACCGTTACATTCATGGTTTTCATGGCCGTTGTATTCCTGCTTACGAGTACCGCGAAAATAGCAACCCCACAAGCATAGGCGCGACGGCGGATGTGTCAAGGGATTCACCGACGAGGAACGGGCCGGGCCGGCTGGACGTTGT
>CAZYIH010000402.1:0-1568 GCA_964646915.1 uncultured Planctomycetaceae bacterium
CCCGAGCCGGCCAGCATGCTCGTGCTGGGTCTGGGTGGGGCTGTGCTCGCCTGGAAGAAGCGACGCTGAGACCACGCCGCATCACAGTGTAGTGTTGTATTCGTGCTTTTGCCCGCTCGCAGCCGCTCGCCGGGCGCAGACCGCAACGGTCTGCGCCCGGCCAGACTGTGGGTAACACCCCCGGAGGAGTCCGACGTGAAGTACGTTCTTTTTGCTTTCTGCGCCGCCGCCTTGCTGATCTCATTCACCCCGGCCGAGGCGGGTAACACGATCTACGAACCCACACAGGACACCGGGCTGGGGTTCAACCTCGTGTCCTGGTGGAACCCCGAATCCGACGGGGAAGACGGGGCCGCCATCTGGGAACACGCCGTCCAGGATGCCTGGGACCACGGGTTCACGCACGTTTCGCTGTGTCCGGTGCGGTACTTCGACCCGTCCACCGGCGCGATCGCCACGACCTCGGAAAAAGGCCCGGAGCTTTCGCACATCGCCGCGGGGGCTGCCCGCGCCAAATCGCTGGGCATGACGGTGACGATCAACCCCTTCGTGGAATACCAGGACTTCACCCAATGGCGTGGCCAATGGGACCCAACCGGCACCGTGGCTGACACGTTCTGGACCGACTACACCCAATACGTCGCCGACGTCGCCGCCATCGCACAGACCACCTCCGCCGATCGCATGACCATCGGCACGGAGCTTCGGGCGATCATGCGGAACAGCGCCCACAACGCCGAGGTGTCGGCCGTCATCGACGCCGCCGAGGCGGGCTTCTCCGGCGATATCGGCTACGCCGCCAACCACGACAACTACCGCAACGCCAACCTCACCACGAACGTCTGGGAGAACGACAAGGTCGACTTCATCGGTGTGGACGCCTATTTCCAACTGGCCGGCAACGCCCAGGCCGACGCCTCGGGCGCGCACCCCGACGGCAGCTTCATCGACACCGTCGAGGGCAACTGGAACAACGTCCTGGACGGGCAGGTGCTTCCCTTCGCCCAAGACCGAAAGAGCGGTGAGGGCATGCCCGTAATCCTCACCGAACACGGGCTGATCCCCTGGAATCGCACGACGGTTCAGCCGTACTCGGAGAACCCCATGTGGTCGGGTCAGCCGGTGGACATCGACGAGCAGATCAACGGCTACGACGCCCTGCTCCGCGCCCTTGACGGCCGGGCCGAGAACGACGACCTGCTCGAGGTGTATCTCTGGCAGTGGGGCATGCCCGGAGCACACGACAGCCTGTGGTTCCTCCACCCCTACGCCGAAGACAACGAGCCGGACAGCAAGTATGACGAAACGCTCAGCCGCGCTGCCGCGCGATTCCTCAGCCAGTTCGCCACCTCCGCCCTGATTCCCGGCGACGCCGACCGCGACGGCGCGGTCGAATTCGAAGACGCCTGGACGCTGCTGGAGCACTACAAAAGCGGCGAAGATCAACTGGCGTGGACCGACGGGGATTTCAACCTCGACGGCGTGGTCGACGAGCTGGACTACGACCTCCTGCTGGCCAACTGGAACCTCCCGTCCGACCCGCCAGCCGTCCCCGAACCGATCAGCAT
>CAZYIH010000403.1:0-1559 GCA_964646915.1 uncultured Planctomycetaceae bacterium
ACGCGGCCAACAATCCGCCTTGATATTGGGGCGATCCGGTGTATTCTGATGGATTGGAACGAACCATCTGCCCGCAATCGCCTATCGTCCGGACCGCAGGGGCGAACTCCCCACGGGCCTGAACCAAGGGCGGCGAATGTCGAATAACATAAAGGCTTCCAACTGATGCGCATACTGCTGATTCAGCCGGACTTCGAGTCCAGCTTGGCCGGTTTCCGACGGGCGGCCATGCCCGAACCGCTGGGCCTGGAAATGCTCGCCGCCGTTGCGGGTGAACACGAAGTGCGCATCCTCGACATGCGACTCGACGGCGACCTCGACGCCGCCTTCAACGAGTTCTCGCCCGACCTGGTCGGCGTGACGGCCCTGACGCCGGAAGTCTACGCCGCACACGACGTGCTTCGCCGCATTCGCAGCCTGGACGCCGAGGCGTTTACCTTCGTCGGCGGCCATCACGCCACGCTCCTGCCGCAGGACTTCCATCAGCCCTTCGTGGACGCCATCCTGCCCGGCGAGGGCGAGATCATCTTCCCCCGGCTGCTGGCTGAGTTGGCGAAGGGATCGGATCTCACTGGCGTGCCCGGGCTCATCTGGCGGGGCAGCGACGGTACGTTCGCCACCAACCCCGGCGAGTTGGGCGATCTGGACATGGACGCCCTGCCGCTCCCGCGTCGCGATCTGACAGCCCCCTACCGCGACGAGTACTTCTTCCTGTTCGACAAGCCCGACAGTTCGGTGGCCACCGGCCGGGGTTGTCCGTATCGCTGCAACTTCTGCTCGGTGTGGAAATTCTACAACGGTCGAACGCGGCAGATGTCCGCCGATCGTGTCGTCCGCGAGGTGGCCGGCATCGAGACCGACCACATCACCTTCGTGGACGACAATTTCCTCATGAACTATCGGCGCGAGAACGAGATCGCCGATCGCATCAAGGCCGAGGGCATCACCAAACGTTACAGCATGGAATGTCGCACCGATTCCATCGTCCGCCACCCGGAACTGGTCGAGAAGTGGGTGGACATCGGCCTCTACGCCGTGCTGCTGGGGCTGGAGGGCTCGGACCGCACGCTCAAAAGCGTCAACAAGAAGAACTCCGCCGACGTGAACAACGAGGCCATCCGTATCCTGCAGGACCTCGGCGTGATTATCTGGGGGGCGTTCATCGCCGATCCGAGCTGGGACGTTGCCGACTTCCAGGACCTCCGCGAATACGTGAATCGTCACCACATCACCCACACGCAGTTTACCGTGCTGACCCCCCTGCCCGGCAGCGAGCTGTGGCGCGACCGCTACGACGAGCTGATCACCCACGATTACACCTGCTACGATTGCCTCCACTCGGTGCTGCCCACCAAGCTGCCACGCGAGGAGTTCTACCAGCAGTTCGCCAAGCTCTACCACCAGAACGACCTGACGCCGTACTACGAACTCGTCTCCGACGGCAAGCTCACCATCGACGACTGCCGGCGCGGAAAGGCCATGCTGGACGAGATGTCCGAATGGACCAACTACATCCCCGGCGACCCGGTGCTCGGCCAACCCTCAGCCGACGAATCGCC
>CAZYIH010000404.1:0-1556 GCA_964646915.1 uncultured Planctomycetaceae bacterium
CGATATTGCACGTCTCGTGGGGGTCGGTGTTCAGGTCGTACAGCTCGTGCTCCCCGCGGGGAGAGCAGTTCAGCTTCCAGCCGTCGGGCGTCAGCAGCGTTCGCACCGGATCCTCGACGGCCTCGACGATTTCTTCCTGCGGCGCCATCCCCGCGATGGATTCCGGGATGCTCACCTGCCCGATCCGGTCGCCGAAGCCGTTGTTGCTTCCGTTCCATTCCACCACCACGTCCCGCCCGGTGGGCGCGCCGGTTGTGAGCGGTCCGGCGAGACTTCTCCCTTCCAAACCGGGCCGATCTTCTGCGTCCATCAACTCCAGCAGCGTCGGCAGGAGGTCCACCTGGCTGAGCGGGCCCATCAGGCGAACCGGCCTCGATTGGCCAGGCAGCTTGACCAGCAGCGGCACGCGAATGGCTTCCTCGTACTGCACACACTTGGCCAGCAGTTGATGCGAGCCCATCATGTCGCCGTGATCGGAGGTGTAGACGATGATGGTATTGTCCCATTGACCGGTCTCTTCCAGGGCATCCATCAGCCGCCCGAAGTGGGTGTCCACCAGGCTGCATAGCCCCCAGTAGCGAGCGATGAGCGTCCGCCAGCCCTGCTCGGTGGACAGGTCCACGCCCTCGAAACCTTCCCGGTAACGACGGTGGAACAGGCGTGTCTTGAGGGGTTGGTCCTCGCCGGGGATCGCGTGAAAGTTCGCCGGAAGCGGGATCTCGGCCGGGTCGTACTGCTCGTCGCGCGGGCCGGTAAACGGCATGTGAGGCTCGAAAAAGTTCACGCACAGACACCACGGCTGATCGACATTGCGGCGAATGAACGCTTCACCGACCTCGCCGAGGAAGGCCGGTTTGGAGAGTTCTTCCGGCAGGCCGGTGACGGTATGACGATCGAAGACATTCTGATCATTGGGCGTCTGGCCGTGAGCGATCAGCCAATGATGGTAGCTGCTGCGGGCGTCGCGATCCAACCCGGGGCGGTAATGGCCGCGGTAGCCGTCGTCGATGCTCATCCACTCGTCGAACCCGTGCTGCGGGAAGATCTCGTCGCCCAGGTGCCACTTGCCGTGATAGCCGGTGACATACTCACCCGGCGGGAGCAGCTCGGGCAGGCAGCGGGTTTCGGGGTCCAGCGGGATGTTGTTCTCCACGCAGCCGTTGGTGTGCGGATACAGCCCGGTCATGAGCGTCGAGCGCGACGGCGTACAGACCGGCTGAGAGACGTACGCGCGATCGGCCGTGGTGCACGTCTCGGCCAGGCGGTTGAGGTTCGGCGTCTCGATCTGCGTGTTGCCGTAGGCAGCCATCGTGTCGAAACGCTGCTCGTCGGTGAACACAAAAAGAAGATTGGGACGGGGCATCGGTTTCCTTTCAACTTCGTGGCTGGCGTCTGACCTGCTGCGCCCTTGCGAGGCAGAGTATCAACTTCCGGGGGTCAGTCTGGCACGGTATCGCGCTTGGGGCCTTGGAATTTGCCACCGGAATGCGGGACCTGCCTTGCCTACATCTGTTCGAGCACGTCGATGCCGAGCAGTTCCAGGCCCTGCCGGATGG
>CAZYIH010000405.1:0-1551 GCA_964646915.1 uncultured Planctomycetaceae bacterium
TACGGCAGGACGGGGCGGTACTGTTTTCGGTATTCGCTGGGGGTCATGCCGGTTTCGCGGGAGAAGACCACCGCGAACCGCTGCGGGCTGCGGAAGCCGGCCTGGTCGGCCACCTGGGAGATGGCGATTTCCGTGTCGGCCAGGATGGACTTGGCCCGCTGGATGTGCTGTCGGTGGATTTCCGAAAGCGGCGTTCTGCCCAGGGCCTTGCGCGTGCGCATCTCCAGCGTGCGACGGTTGACGCCCAGGGCAGCGACCACGTCCTCGACGTTGATGGGCTCATCGGCGTGCTCGCTGATCCATCGCATCGCGGCGTGCACCATTTCGTCGTCCATGGCGAACGTGTCGGACGACTCGCGGACCGCCACTCGAATGGGCGGAATGTGGACGCCCTGGGAAGCGTCCTCCGCCTCCGTGCCCCGCTGCATGAGGCGGTGGAGTTGCTCGGCTGCGGTGAAGCCCACCTGCTCGGCCGAGGTCATCACGCTGCTCAGCGGCGGGGTGCTCAGCTCACAGGCGAGCTCGTCGTTATCCACGCCCACCACGGCGATCTCGTGGGGCACGTCGATCCCCAGCTCGTTGCACAGCTCGATGAGTTCCACGCCGAAACGGTCATGCACAGCCAGCAGCCCGACCGGTTTGGGCAAAGTCGAGAGCCAATCGCCGAGGTCCTCTTCGTCGCTGTGGTGCACGCCGTCCAGACCCGTATGCATCTCCGGGTCGCGATCGGACGTCCAGACCTCGATGCCCTGGACGCCGGCCCGGCGAAGCCGCTCCACGAATCCGCGCATTCTCTGGTCGCGATAGCCCGCCGACCATCCGCCGGCGAACGCGAAACTCTCGAAGCCCCGGTCCAACAGGTGTTCCGCAGCCATCGCGCCGACGGCGACGTTGTCTACCCCCACGTGCGGGACGATGTGCGCACCGGGAACCGATGAGACATTGACGGCTGCGATGCCAGACTCCCGGGCCTGCCTCTCGCCGGCGTCTCCGACCTGCAGCAGGACCCCCGCAACGTCGCGTCTGGCGAGGCTGTCGATACTCTGCGGACTGCCCTCAATAAACGTCCACCGCTGCCCCGCGGAGTGCATGTAGCGGATGGCGCCGCGCATCACGCCCCTGCCGTAAGCGTGGGTGATGCGGACGACCCGTGCGACGCGCGTGTGGCTGGCCATGCGATGCTCCCTTCTGCGGGCATTGTACCGATGGACGTTTCGCAATCCATAACAAACTGCCCCCCCGCAGGGAGATCCCTGGCGGCGCCCGGCGCGCCCGGCGGTGCGCAAAGCGCTGGCGTTGGGCTTGCGTTGTGTCGATGAATGGATAAGATGTGTTCTCCTCGGGAGAGGTGACCGAGCGGCTGAAGGTGCGGCACTGGAAATGCCGTGTGCCCTTTTGGGTACCGTGGGTTCGAATCCCACCCTCTCCGATGAGATGAGGCTCGTTGCTCTCAGGCAGCGGGCCTCGTTTCATTGGGTAAGCCAACGGAGTAAGCCCGGCGTCCCAAAGCCGGGTCGGCTTGCGAATCCGTGCACGAATGGGCCCTCACGG
>CAZYIH010000406.1:0-1543 GCA_964646915.1 uncultured Planctomycetaceae bacterium
CCGCGTTGGCCATGAAGATCGCCATCGCAAAGCCGCACGCCAGACCGCCGGCCAAAAGCCCGATCACGCCGGAGACACCAAGCACCAGCCCCACGGCGATGGGCACGATAATCGCCAGAAGCGAGGGAATCACCATTTCGCGCTGCGCGCCGGCGGTGGAAATCTCCACGCAACGGGAGTAGTCGGGCTTGCCCGTCCCTTCCAGAATGCCGGGGATCTCCTTGAACTGCCGGCGAACCTCGCGAACCATGGCCATCGCCGCCCGTCCGACGGCCTTCATCGTCATGGCGGAGAACAGGAACACCAGCAACACGCCCGCAAAGATCCCGCAGAGCACCTTGGGGTTCATCAGGTTCACGGCGTAGAAGTCCATGAACTGCCGCAACGACGCCTTGGAAGCCGGCACGCCACGGTAGACCAACCCCTCGGCGGTCGTGATCTTGTAAAGGTTGGAGTCCGGGTCGGTCTCGACGATCTGTGCGCCGGCCAAAACACCGACGGGCAGTTTCTCGGCGTCCTTGGGCTTGCTGAGAACCAGGATCGTGTCATAGCTACCAGGCCCCTTCTTCCAGGCGATCTTGTCGAATCCCATGTTCTGCAGCTTGCCCACGCCGGCGTTGGGATCGTCGGCGGCCTGAGCCTCCATACCGGCGACGATGGCGGTGCCTCCTTCGCGTTCCAACCCGATGCGTACCTGCCCGATGTAGGCCGCCATCAGCGCCAAGGCCGTCAGGGCAGCCGACCCGATGGCGAAGCCCTTGCCCACCGCCGCGGTGGTGTTCCCCAGCGAGTCCAGGGCGTCGGTGCGTTCGCGAACCTCGGCAGATTGTCCGGTCATTTCGGCGTTTCCGCCGGCGTTGTCGGCGATCGGTCCGTAGGCGTCGGTCGCCATGGTGATCCCGAGGGTGGACAGCATGCCCACCGCGGCGATGCCCACACCGAACAGACCCATCAGCGGAGTGCTCGCGCCCCCCGCGAAGACGAAGGCCGCCAGGATCGCGACAATTACCACCAGCAGGCTGACCCAGGTGGATTTCATGCCTTCGGCGAGTCCGGCAATCATCACGGTTCCCGGGCCGGTCTCGGCGTTCTCGGCAATACGAAGGGTCGGGCCATGCTCATAGCTGGTATAGAACTCGGTTCCCCAGGCAATGACCAGGCCCGCCACCAGTCCGACGACGATGGCTCCCCACACGCCCAACCAGTTGACTCCCTCGATGGGCGAAAGCAATATGTAAAACATCGCCAGAGAGACGACGACGACCAGGCCCGAACTGGCCCACACGCCGGTGTGAAGCCCCTTGCGGAGCTCGCTGAAGGTGGCGTTGTCCTTGGCGCGAACCAGGAAGATCGACAGGATCGAGCAGAGAATGCCCAACCCCGCCAGCACCGGAGCGATGATCACCATTCGCAGGGCGTCGCCGCCGGCAATGCCCATCTGGTGGGCAGCGGCAGCCGCCAGAGCCATCGACGCCAGGATCGATCCGTAATTTGATTCGTACAGGTCGGCCCCCATACCGGCTACGTCACCGACGTTGTCGCC
>CAZYIH010000407.1:0-1543 GCA_964646915.1 uncultured Planctomycetaceae bacterium
GCTATTCCATATCCGCCACGGAAATGACGGCCGTCATTTCATGCGTCTGGCCGGGGTCGATCGTCACCGCGTTATCGTGGACGTTGGCGGTCTCGATGCACACCATCGTCGGCCATTCGTCGTCGGCGTAGTCTTCCATGCGGGCCGATTTCTCGATGTGCGGATTCCACACGACGGTCGAACGCGAGTTCCGCTTGCGGACAATGATCCGCCGACCCAGTTGCGGATCCACCAGCGTGCAGGCAGACTCGGTATCCAGGTACGGCCGATCCACCTCGCCCGCGAACGTGACCGGCTCGTCGCCCTGCTGCTTTTGCCCGGCAGCGGCGGCGATCTTGTCGATATACGTCGTGTTCTCCAACCCCTCGATGCGCACCCGTTGGACGTCGCCCACGCGGAAGTAGCTGTGCAGAGCTTCGCACAGGCTCAGCTGCGACTTGCCCGGGTTCCGCGTCCGCAGCGTCATTTCCAACGTCGCCCCGACGGTGATCTCGTGCCTCAGTTCGAACGAGTACGGCCAGACCTGGCGGGTCTGCTCGTCGCTCTCCAGCAGGAAGGTCACGCGGAGAGAGCCGTCGTCGAGCAGTTCGAGCGATTCCACCTGCCATTCGCGCGTCCGGGCGATCCCATGGCTCGGCAGGTCCGGGGCGCTGCTGTGCGGGCCGAACCAAGGCCAGCACACCGGAACCCCGCCGCGGATGGGCTTGCCGTCCTCGAACCACGATTCACGCGAAAGCCACAACACCGGCTCACGCTGTGTGACGGGCTGAAAGTGCGTGACGTGGGCTCCGTGCGGATAGACCTCCGCCTGCGAGGCGTCCGTCTGCAACGCGATCACGGGCAGCCCGCCCTGGCCCTCAGCCACCGAGGCACCGGGGACGTCCCGGCAGATTTCATTGAGCGTTTCGAACGTCATACCATCTCCGTGTGGGGTTGACCCCGGTATTGTATCATCCGCCGGCCCGCGGTGCGATGACCGCCGCGAATCGACCGGCCGATTCTCCCTGAACCCGATGACTGCAGAAATCCTCGCCGGAGCAGATCGTACACACCTCCGCCGGATGCACCTTGCCCGCCGGCAGGCCGAACGCTCGCAGCTGCGCGATGTTGGCAGCCCACAGGTCGAACCGCCACCGGTCGGCCTCGGCGTCGGGCAGGAAGAACCGCTCCGCCCGCGCACCCAGACCCGCCAGCGCCGCCTCGCGCACCTCCGGGCCCACCTGGTAGCAGCAGGGACCTGCCGACGGCGCGATCGCCGCGACCAGTTCCTCGGCGCCCACGCCAAACTCCCGCGCCATGGCCGAGCAGAGTTCGCCCGTCACCCCGGCCACCGTCCCACGCCACGAGGCATGGGCGACCCCGACGCATCGGCCTTGCTCCTCGGCGAGCAGCACCAGCGGGCAGTCGGCCGAGACAGCCATCACGCCCAGCCCGCCCGTGGCGGTCATCAGCGCGTCGCATCGTCCTGCAAACCCGGGCGCATCGACCCGTTTGACCTCGCAGCCATGCACCTGCTCGGCATAGGCGACACCATCGAGACCCA
>CAZYIH010000408.1:0-1538 GCA_964646915.1 uncultured Planctomycetaceae bacterium
AGTCTATCATGGCCTGAGCGGACGGGCAATTCTTGAAGGTCGCCTCCGTCGCCGGTACGCTCTCCACACGAAAGGAGATGTCCTGTGAAAATCGAACACGTTGCCTGGCAGGTGGCCGACCCTGCCGCCGTTGCGGACTGGTACTGCGAGCACCTGGGGTTCACCGTCAAACGATCCGCCGACGCGCCCGTGCCCGTCCGTTTCATCGCCGACGGGTCCGGTGGGGTCATGCTGGAGATCTACAACAACCCCGCCGCTGAGGTGCCCAACTATGCCCAGCAGCACCCGCTGGTGCTGCACCTGGCGATGGTCTCCGATGAGCCGGCCGTCGATGCCGACCGCCTGCTCGCCGCCGGGGCGACGCTCGTGGAAGAGGTCGGACCCACCGACGACGGCGATCACCTGTTCATGCTTCGCGATCCGTGGGGGCTGGCCGTGCAACTGGCGAAGCGCGGCACGCCGATGGTCTGACCGACCCAGCCAACCGGCTGAAAACACCACGAGGAGCAATCGATGCCCACCATTCCATGGGACAAGCTGGTGACGTTCGGAGCCAACCTTCTCAAGGCCAAGGGTGTCCGGGATGACGACGCCCACTACCTGGCCGACCTGGCGGTGACCTCGCACGCCTTCGGTGCGCCCACCCACGGCCTGTGCGTGCTGAACTACTTCGTCCGCGCAATCGGCAAGACGGTGGACATCTCCGCCAATCCCATCGTGGTGCGCAACACCGGGTCGGCTGTCTGCATCGACGGAAGGGACGGGTTTGCCCAACTGACGATGCGGCTGGCGAAGTTCCACGCCCGACGCGGCGCGCGAGACCACGGCGTGTGCATGGTGGCTATGAAAGACGTCAGCTGGTGCGCCGCACTGGGCCCGTACCTGATCGATCTGGCGCAGGACGGCTTTCTCGCCCAGGCGTGGGTCGAGCACTCCTCCTGCGAAGACTGCCCGCCCTTTGGCGGGATCGACGGTCGGTTCTCCACGAATCCGGCGGCCTTCGCGATTCCCCACGACCCGTCGCCCATGGTGGCCGACTGGTCCACGTCATCCTGCTCGATGGGCAAGGTCCGCATGATGAAGTTGGCCGATGAGACGGCGCCCGAGCCGATCTTCATCACCGACAAGGGCGAATTGTCCGACGATCCGCACACGATGGACCGCGGCGGAACGATGTTCCACGCCGGCGGGCCGAACTTCGGCTACAAGGGCTATACGCTGAGCCTGTGGTGCGAGGCGATGAGCATCCTCGCCGGCGGCTATGCGCACGACCCGGATCGCCCCGCCCAGCAGGCGATCAACCTGCTGGTGATCGACCCGGACTCCTTCGCCGGCAGGGAACACTTCCGCGAGGAGATGCAGCGGTTCGTGACCTACATGAAGAGTTCGCGTCCCATGGCCGGCTTTGGAGACATTCGCCTGCCCGGGGAGCACTCGGTGGAGAACATCGCCCGCGCCCGCAAGGAAGGCCTGGCCGTGGAAGACTGGGTTCTGAAAGCTCTGCGCGAGTCGGCTGAGCAAACCGGTGTCGCCTGCGA
>CAZYIH010000409.1:0-1537 GCA_964646915.1 uncultured Planctomycetaceae bacterium
CCTACTCGGGCATGCCCAGTCCGAACATGGCTTCGAGGTCGTGTTCGCTGTACTGGCGGAAGGCGATCAGCGTGGTCGTCTCGACGATTCCGTCCACGTCGATCATCTTCTCGGTGACGAGGCTGGAGAGGCCGTCATTCTCGCGGACGCGGGCCACGGCAATCAGGTCGTATTCGCCGGCGACGCTGTAGACCTCCGTGATTCCGTCGATTTTCAGGATGTTCTGGGCAACCGAATGGATCCTGGTCCGCTCGGACTTGATGAGAATAAACGCGGTCATCATGGGAATCGCTCCTGTTCGGTGGGTTGTCGGGGGGCCGATCTGTTGTATGATATCCACAGGCAAACGTCCAGCCCGTCGAAACGGGCCCACCCCTCATCCCCGGTACACATGGCCAAGCGCAAAGGCAAATCGCAGCGACGCATCAAGAACTGGAAGCAGCAGTACGACGTCTACGACGACGCAGCCGACGCAGCCGTCAGTCGGCAGAAGACCTCGCGGCGCGGCGTGAAGCTGCCCTCGGCCCGCCTGGAAAATCCCGAAGAGGACCTCGAACACCTCTCCAAGGCCGACGGGCTGGTGGTGAATGTTTCCCGTCGCGGGGCCTATGTCCGCGTGGAGGGCTACGAGGAGGAACTCTTCTGCGCCATCGCCAAGACCTTCCGCTCGCCTGAGAACGCCACTCTGCTGACCGTGGGAGACACGGTGACCGTCGCGCTTACCGTCGACCAGACCGAAGGCCAGACGGAGATCGACCGGGACCGGATGGACGGGTTCATCGTCTCGCGATCGCTGCGGGAGACGCTGCTGTCCCGCCCTCAACCCACCAGCGGAAAGCGGCGTGATGAGTACAGCGAAGAAACCTTCGAGAAGGTCATCGCCGCCAACATGGACGTACTGCTGATCGTGGCCGCCACGAAGAAACCGGCCCTGCGACGCGGACTGATCGACCGGTTCCTCATCATCGCCGAACGCGGCGAAATGTCGCCCGTGCTGGTGATCAACAAGATCGACCTGGCCGCCCCGGACGCCGCCGCGCTGGCGGAATTCCATGAACTGGGCGTGGAAATGCTGCTCGTCTCGGCGGCAAGCGGAGAAGGAATGGACGCCCTGAGGGCCCGGCTGGCCGGCAAGCGAAGTGTGTTGGCCGGTGCGTCGGGCGTGGGCAAGACGACGCTCATCAACGCGCTGATCCCCGAGACCGACGCGCTGACGCAAACCGTTCGCGAGAAGGACGATCGGGGCAGACACACCACGACCTCGGCGATCGTGTACGATCTGCCCAAGGGCGGAATGATCATCGACACCCCGGGCATTCGCGAGCTGGGAATGGCAATCCCGCCGCGCCAGCTGCCGTGGTATTTCCCGGAGTTCCAGCCGCTCGTGCCGCAGTGCAAGTTCAACGACTGCACCCACACCCACGAGCCGGGCTGTGCCATCCAGGCTGCCGTCGAGACCGGCGAAATCTCCCGCCGCCGGTACCACAGCTACCTCCGCATTCTCGATTCGATCGAGTAACTCGTAGCCGAGCAGCGA
>CAZYIH010000410.1:0-1527 GCA_964646915.1 uncultured Planctomycetaceae bacterium
GCTTCAGTATCGCAGCCGGGCGGTCTGGTAGAACGCTCGTCCCTGGGCGATGTACTTGCGTTCGAAGTTGGTCCCGACGATCTCGCCATCCTCGGCGGACATGCTCGGGAAGGGGATGCTCGCCAGGCGCGGGGCGTCGGTGAGAACGCGGCGGATCTGCTGGAAATAGCCCAGATGATCGGTGACGACCAGCAACTGCCCGCCCGGGCGGAGGACGCGCGTCAGCTGCTCCACGAACGGCCGTTGGATGGACCGCCGGCGGTGATGCCTGCGCTTCGGCCAGGGGTCGGGGAAGTAAATGTGCACCCGCCAGACGGACTCATCGGGCACACACTCGCGGATGAACGGCACGGCGTCGGCGGCGAGCATGCGGACGTTTTCCAGGCCTCGCCGGCGGATGCGATCGGCAGTGTAGACGGCGTAGGAGCGGGCATACTCGATGCCGAGAAAGTTCAGATCCTCCCGCCCCGGCGCCCGAGCGAGCAGGAACGTGCCCTTCCCCGAGCCGATCTCGATTTCCACAGGCCGATCGTTTCCGAACATCGCGCGGAAATCCACCGGCTGCTCGATGACGGCGTCGTCCAGCAGCACGCCGGAGGGGTCCCATTTGCCTCGGCTACGGGAGAGTTGTTGGGGCGAATTCTGGCGCATTTCGTCAGCATACGGATCCGAACGCCGCGCGGCAAGCCGGTCAACGAGGATGATCTTGCCGGCTGCTTGCATTCCCGCCCCCCGCGCGCATAATCGCCACCCGGCGGCTCGCCCGCCTGACGCGAGCAACCCAACCAAGAGGAGACACGTCATGAAACTCGGTGTGATGGCAGCCCTGTTCGGCGAAATGTCGCTCGATGACGCCCTGGACTACTGCGAAAAGCTCGGCCTCGATGCGATCGAGCTGCCCGTGGGCGGCTATCCGGGCAATCCGTGGGACCTGGCGGGCATCCAGAAGAGCAAGACGAAGCTCAAGGACCTGCGCGCCAAGATCGAAGATCACGGCATGGAGGTCATCGGCATCGCCGCTCACGGCAACCCGGTTCACCCGGACAAGGCCGTCGCCAAGGAGTTCCACAAAGCCCACCGAGATGGCGTGATGCTGGCTGCGGAGTTCGACACGTGCGTGATCAACTTTTCCGGCTGCCCCGGCGGCGGCAAGGACGACAAGACCCCCAACTGGGTGACCTGCCCCTGGCCGGATGAGTTCTCCGCGATGGCCGATTACCAGTGGAACGAGGTGCTCATTCCCCACTGGACCAAGGAAAACGAGTTCGCCAGGAAGCACGGCGTGAAGATCGCCTTCGAAGCGCACCCGGGCATGACGGTGCATAACCCCACGGACATCGTTCGCCTCCGCAAGGCCGCCGGCAAGCAGCTCGGGGCGAACATCGATCCGTCGCACTGGTTCTGGCAGGGGATCGACCCCGTCGAGGCCACCCGCTACCTCGGCGAGAACAAGTGCATCTACCACGTGCATGCCAAGGACACCGCCATCGACCCGCGGAACTCCGCGATCACCGGCAACCTGGACAT
>CAZYIH010000411.1:0-1519 GCA_964646915.1 uncultured Planctomycetaceae bacterium
GGGAACCGTACGTGGAGGCTGTTCGGGACGTCTTCGACGCCTGGAGCGGCCTGCTCGAAGAGGTCATTGCCGCCGCCCAGCCGCTGGGGCAGGTGCGGGCAGACATCCCTGCCGACGCGCTGGCCCGGCAAGTCGTGGCCACCATCGAGGGGGGCATCATGCTCTCCCGCGTGCAGCACGCCCCCGGGCCGATGCGGGAATGTCTCGACGGGTTGCGAACCATGCTGGAACTTCGCAAGACCTCGCATCCCAAAAGGCCGACCCCCGCCGCGACACCGGACGAGGATTCCCCGAACCCGCTGAACCAGGAACCAGGGAGCGAGAGACCATGACAGACGTGGACACACGCAGCGCGGGGACAACGGATGCAACAGCGAGAACACCGGTCCGCCTGGACTGCGAGGGGACGGGCGTGTACGTCTGGTCCGATCGGCCGGCCTGGTGCGTGCCGAACGAGCGCGGGGATTTCATTCTCTCCCGCGCGGTGGCCGGCCAGACCGAGCAGACCATCGCCAATGATCTGGCCAGGAAGTTTGGCCTCCGTCGCAACGTTGCCCGCCGGCAGGTGGCGCAATTCCTGCAACGGTTCGACGACACCCCGCCGCAGCCTTACGCCGGCCGGGCTGAGGCGTTCTCACTGGACCGCCTCGGTGAGTGCTGGCTGCACGTGACCAACCGCTGCAACGCCTCCTGCAGCCACTGCATGTTCGCCTGTTCGCCGGAGGCGGGCGACGAGCTCGACCCGGACCTGGCCCGGTCCGTCATCGACGAGGCGATTGCGCTGGGCTGCCGGCTGTTCTACTTCACCGGCGGCGAGCCGACGCTGCACCCGGACTTCTACGAGCAATGCGAGCGCATCCTCGCCGTCGAAGAAGCCCACGTCGTGGTGCTCACCAACGCCCTGACGGCCGGGGTGGTTGTGGACAAGGCCGCCGACTGGCCGACGGATCGCGTGCACTTCCAAGTGAGCGTGGACGGCAACGAAGCTGCCCACGATGCGCTGCGCGGGGCGGGGGCGCATGAGCGTATGACGCGCGACGTCCAGCGCCTGCGCGAGGCGGGCTTCGCCGTGACGCCGGCGATGACGGTGCATCGCGATAACCTCCGGGACATGTCGCACGTCGTCGAGCTCACTGCCCGGCTGGAGTTGCCGAACGTCCACTACATGTGGCTGTTTCCCGAAGGCCAGGCCGGGCGTGAGCTGATGGCCGATCCGGAGGCGATTTGGCCGGCGCTTCGCGACGCGGCCAAGCGGGCCGAGACGCTCGGCGTGCAGATCGATAATATCGAGATTCTCCGTTCGCAGGTCTTCTCGCTGCCGGGAACGCGGTTCGATCTGAGCAACGCCGGCTGGCAGTCGCTGGCCGTCGGGCCCGACGGTGAGGTGTACCCCTCGCCGGCGCTGATGCTGCACCCCCGCGCCCGCTGCGGCAACGTCCGCGACGGGCTGGAGGCCGCCTGGCGCGACAGCCCGCGCCTGCATGAGCTGCGCGCCGCGTCGCTGGAAGACAGCGAGGCC
>CAZYIH010000412.1:0-1517 GCA_964646915.1 uncultured Planctomycetaceae bacterium
AATTACCGGTCATCACTCGCCGGCCAAGTCAGCCGAAGCCGTCACGCCCATCGCGCTGGCCAGACGCCCCCCTGCCACCTCGACCGCATTCCTCGCCGTACCTGCTCTGTGCAATCACCGAGTGGACCGGCCGATGCAGCCAGCCGAGTCAGTCCGGGCGATCCACGCAGGCTTCGCAGAGGCCGTAGAGGAACAGGTCGTGGTCTTCCAAAGAAAAACCTCGCGGAACCAACGGGTCGATCAGCCCCTCACAGCCGGTGACCTCGTACATCTGCTCGCATCGCCGGCAGCGGAAGAAGTGGTGGTGCCCCTTGCCGGACAGTTCGTACAGCGGCGTCTGGCCGGGCAGTTGGACCGTCGCGACGTCGCCCCGCTTCATCAACTGCTTGATGATACGATAGACCGTCGCCTGGCTGAGACTGGGCACGATCTGTTGGCCTCGATTCAGAATCTGCTCAATGCCCAGCGGCGCTTCGGCTTCGGTGAGCACGTCCAGGATGGCCGCCCTCTGGGCGGTGTTTCGTTGAACCATGAATCCATTTCTGTCGGAATTTCAAGGAATTCGCAAGCGATTCTCTCCGAATCCTGGAATGTGCTCGAATTCGGGTTGATTTATTGAGAACGCATTCTTATCATTTGTAGAAGTATCGTCAAGGGCTTGCTCGGCCGTTGACAAGAAAGGCTCGGCTGCAACTGTGAGGAACCGCTCTTCTATCTGGCTCATGCTGGCCGTGATCGCCCTTCAGGGCACGGGCGTTCTGCATGCGATTCACCTCGGACTGGAGCACGCGCCTTCGAGCGAACACGGCTGTGCCTCTGGTTCTTGCGTTCGCGACCATGGCCGCTGCAAACCCACCGCCCTAGACAGCGAAACCGCCCTACACCTGCGCGACGGTCAAGGCTCGGGCATCAGGCATGGCCGCGAGCATGATCCCGGGGCTTGTTCGATCTGCCAGTCGCTGGCGCTACTCAAAGCCGCGACGGACGCACAAGACGCCGGGCCATTCTTCTCCCTTCGGCCCGCACTTCCCCCGACTCCTACCGATAGCTTCGCGCCCGGGCAGGTTGAGTTGACCACCCTCGGCCCGCGCGCCCCTCCGGTGTGTTGAGTCCCTCTCACTCTGAAGCGTTGCGTTTCACACAGAATCCTGCCCTTTACAACACCTGAAGTGCATTTACCGTTCGCTTCCGGCGGCGCGACAAGTCCCCTCGAAAGGCGGCTGCTCGCCAATATAGCAGGAAAACCTACCCAGATGACTCAACACCGTCGACAGGAGTTTTCAACATGATGAACAACCGCATTGCCTTGACGATTCTCTGCGCCTTGGCGATTCCCGCCTCGATGGCGTTCGCACATGCCCACACCCACGTCGGCAGAAACCAGGACCAGACGTGGGGAAACGAAGACGACAACAAGCTTTGGATATTCGCTAAAGGTAACGATCAGTACTGGCCCACGCTCGAACTGATCTACCAGGAGTCCGGTCCGCTGGCCGGCAAGTACGCCTGCGAGTACC
>CAZYIH010000413.1:0-1515 GCA_964646915.1 uncultured Planctomycetaceae bacterium
GCCGCCCAGCATGGCCTTCAGCGTCGAGGTGTGGTCCTTGGTGACGTGGCCATGCTGCTGGCCCAGCCTGAGCTGATCCGCCAGGCTGCGGACCCTGCCGCCATTGATCGTGGGCAACGCCTCGGGCGGGATGTTGAAGAACACGTACATCTCGACGGGCATGTCAGCCGTGACAATGGCCCACAGGCGGTGTTGGCCGTCGAGCAGAACGCCATGCGGATCGAAGGCAATGCCCTCGTGGGTCAGCTGCCATCGTCCGGCGGTCATGTCGCGTGCAAGCCTCTTGATGTAAAATTCACTGATCTTGCGATTGTTCGTGTTGGCGTTCTCCAGCCAGTTCAGCGCCATCGTCGGCGTGACGGTCATGAGGTTGCAGTAGGGTTCGGTTCGGGCAGCGGGTTTGGCAGTGGCAATCATTCGGAGGCTCCTTCCAGGTAGGTGTTCAGTTCCTTGACCAGCGCGCGGGCGAAGTCGTGCCCCATGGCGCTGAGAATGGCACGAGACGCCCAATGCGGATCGTGCGGCAGTTCGAGTGCGGTCTTCGGTTGATGGGTCGAGTGCCCCCGGATGGGGGTCATCGCGTGGGGCGACAGGCCGGGCTTGGGCTCGAAACGACGGGGTGGCTGGCGCTTACGGCCGATGTTGGTGGTCTTCATTGGGTAGGTCTTGCCGTTACGCTCGACCTCGCGATAGTCATCTTGCGCACGTGCGCAAGATGGAGGTATTTCCTGTGCGAGCTTGTTCACGAGCCGCAGCGAGACACGACAGGCTTGCGCGATCTCGTCCTGCGTTTTGCGTGACCATTCGCTGTCCTGCAGAAGGGTCAGCACCGCCTTCCGTTTGTCCTCGTTGCTCCGGCGCAAACCGTGATCCGCATTGGCCCCGACGGAATAGAGAATGGCATCGCGCTTTGTGCCCTGGTGGACCTCAGCGAAGATCTGATTGCAGTTGATCTTCCGGTTGGCCCAGTAGCGGTGGAAGCCGTCGGCCAGCCAGTAGGTCGCGCCGTCGAAGAAGACAACCACGGGCGGCAGGTTCTTGCTTTCGCTATACCGTTCGGCGTACTCATCGACGACCGTCTGGTCGATGGCCACACGCGGCTGGGTGCCGCCGTCGATGCGGATCTGGTCGAGTCGCAGATTCTGGGGTTCATCAGTTGTCATGGGATTGCTCACTTTCTGTCTGTGGATACATGCTTCCGCACAGCGGGCAGCGACGCAGGGGCATCTCGGCGATCCGGATCACGACCGTTCCGCCGCGAACCACCTCACATCGCCGCACCACCAGCAGGTCGATCTGGCTGTCGTCCTCGTACACGCCCGCATGGGCGAGGGAGTCCTGCGTGCATTTCAGGAGGTTGTCCAGGTCGCGCCGGCGTCGATCGGGCGGGAAGGCGTCCATCGCCAGTGCGATGCGCCCGCCCGCAGGCGGCTTGCGGATGCCGCTGCCGCCACCCGGGGCCAGGAGCCCGCAGATCGCTCTGCGGTACTCCCGGCCCTGACGGCTGATCAGCGT
>CAZYIH010000414.1:0-1504 GCA_964646915.1 uncultured Planctomycetaceae bacterium
TGCAGGGAGTTGACAGCCGTCACTGCTGCGGGGAGGATGCGTTTCTTCAAAAGGAGACCACTGCCATGAGTACCGCCAGACCCATTGAACCCCTCTCAGCCGAGACGATCGCACCGTTCGGCTATCTCATCGCACATCCGGGTGGCGAGCGTTTCCAGGTGATCTGCTCGGAGTCCGACCCGGTCGGCTGGCAGATCGCGGTGAACCGAATCGCCAATCGCACCGTCGACCAGCTCGCCTGCCACCCGAACACGATGGAGTCCTTCGAGCCGGTCTCGGGAACCGCGGTGCTCCTGCTGGCGTCCCCGGACTCACCGGCCGACTGGCGGGCGTTTATCCTCGATCGCCCGGTGTGCATCCGCAAGGGGGTCTGGCATGCGACGGTGACGCTCTCGGAGGAGGCGTTTGTGAAGATCACCGAGAACGTGCATGTGGAGGCCGATTTCCACCAGCTCAGCCACTCCGTCCAGGCAACCCTCACGCAGCAAGCTTAGCCATCGGTCGATGAGCGCAGGACAACGCCCGAAGGCCAGTTGCCTCCGGGCGTCGGGGATGTCTGGTGGGTTTGGTCGATGAATCAGCAGCGGCGACGGCGACGCAGGAGCAGCCCGGCCCCGCCGATCGCCAGCATAGCCATGGTGGCCGGCTCGGGAACGGGTTGTCCGCCGAGGTTGCCGCCGGTGGTTGCGTTGATCGACAGGTTCACACCGTGCCCGCTGACGCCGACCGTGCCCGGGTCCATGTTCGTCAGGCCGGCGTAGTCGTGCGGGTTCGTGTCGTTGTAGCCGTACATGCGGAAGGTCACCTCGCCGGACTGCGTGCCGATCGCCGAGATGTCCACGTCTTCGAAGATGGTCTGGCGGTCCCACGGCGTGTCCGACAGGTCGGCCACGAACAGGTCGCTGGAGAACCCGTCCACGCTGGAGCGAACGGCGAAGGTCTCCGCGCCGTGGCCGTGACCCCGGCCGCCGCCGTTTCCGCGCGTCAGCGAGAAGGTCATGCTCTGGTAGTCGACGTTGTCACCGGCCACCGAGAACTGCAGATACTTGCCCGGGATGGCCCGGTCTTGTCGGCCCCAGTTTTTCGCGGCAACGATGCCGTCGACGCCCCAACCGGGTCGCCAGGTATTCAGGCCGTGCGCAGAGAGATCGGTCGCGTCCACCCCGTCGGCGGTATACGCCACGGAAGCAGAGCGGCCGGATGCATTGGCGATGTCCCACTCGGCGATTACGTCGGCGCCGGCGAGGGTGATGGTGAACGAAAGTACCGCAATCGTCAGAAGAAAGCGTCGCATTCAATAGCCTCCGAAATGGCAGATTTGACCTCGGGAAACGTCAGCTCTGGCGGCAACCGCTCCGCCGACCGGCGCCCGTCACCGGCCAAAGGAACGCTACGATCCGATTCCGCGAGGGGCAAATCGAGCAGGGAAAATCTGGAGATGCCAACGAACAACCGTCCCGTAGCACGGCCTTCCAGTTGAAAATCCTGAGCGGAGTCGAAGGGG